>JBBQEY010000175.1:0-6912 GCA_038321425.1 Burkholderiales bacterium
GCCTTCATTGCCGATGGCAATGGCCAGTGGCCATGCAAACTTCAGCGCATAAAGATCGTCGCCGTCTCGCGGTACCGTAGCCGCCATCTGCCCGCCGTGCGCGCGAAACGCGGCGGCCCACTGCGGCAGGTCCACGTCCTCGAGGATCGTCGTCAGGAAATGCGCGCCCTGCCCGGCCCGCAGCACCTTGGGTGACCACGCGAAAGCGCAGTGCTTCGACAGCAGCACCTGGTCCACGCCGGCTGCCGCGGCCGTGCGCAACAGCGTGCCGACATTGCCGGGGTCCTGCAGGTCGTCCAGCAGCAAGTGCAATCGTGCCGGCGCGATTGCAGCCGGCGCGGGCGTGGGAATGACGGCCACGATGCCGACCGCCACCGGCAGCCCCAGCACCTCGGCGAAGAGCGGCGCGGGCACGGTAACGACGTCAGCGCCGGGCATGCGCGCCAGCAGCGGCACCAGCGGCGCACTTTCGCGCATCGCGTCGACCACGACCACAAACTCCGGCGTGCCGATGCGCGCCAGATACACCTCGAGCAGATGATCCCCCTCCAGCACGCAGCGGCCCGCCTTGCGGCGATCGCGTGACGAGGCGATCAGCCGCGCAGCTTCGCGCAGCCGCGGATTGTGGCGGGAGGTCGCGTGCAACATGGAGCAGCGCCGCAGATCAAGGCTTCGCGCGCGGCGCTGCTGCGGGCGAAGCGGGCGTGGGCGCCTTCGGCGGCACGCCGAGCGGCTGCACCTGGAAGAACACTTCGTCGGGCTTGATCATGCCGAGCTCGGAACGGGCGCGCTCCTCGATGGCCTCGGAACCCGTTTTCAGGTCGCGCACATCGGCGTCGAGCGCTTCGTTGCGCAGCTTCAACCTGGTGTTGGCTTCGCGCTGCACTCCAAGCTGGCGGTCCGTCTCGTGGACCTGCAGCCACCCACCCTTTCCGAACCACATCGGATACTGCAGAGCCAGGATCAGCACGACGAAGAGGATCGCAAGCCAGCGCACGTGGCGCAGTGCCTAATTGATGTTGAAGAATGCGCTGCGCCCGGGGTAGCTGGCCGCGTCGCCCAGGTCTTCCTCGATACGCAACAACTGGTTGTACTTGGCGATGCGGTCGGAGCGCGACAGCGAGCCGGTCTTGATCTGGCCGCAGTTCGTGCCGACCGCAATGTCGGCGATCATGCTGTCCTCCGTCTCGCCCGACCGGTGCGACACCACCGCCGTATAACGCGCGCGGTTGGCCATCGTGATCGCGGCAAAGGTCTCGGACAGCGTGCCGATCTGGTTGATCTTGATCAGGATGGAGTTGGCAACGCCCTGGTCGATGCCCTGCTTCAGGATCCTGGTATTCGTGACGAAGATGTCGTCGCCGACGAGCTGCACACTCTTGCCCAACCGGTCGGTCAGGTACTTCCAGCCGGCCCAGTCGTGCTCGGACATGCCGTCTTCGATGCTGATGATCGGGTACTTGTCGCACCATTTGGCCATGACGTCCGCAAATTGCTCGGAGGTCAGCGACCGGTTTTCGGCGGCGAGCACATAACGGTCATCCTTCCAGAACTCGCTGGCGGCGCAGTCGAGCGCAAGCGCGATGTCGGTGCCGGGCGTGTAACCCGCCTTGTCGATCGCCTCGACCAGCAGTTCCAGTGCCGCCTCGTTCGAGGGCAGGTTCGGCGCGAAGCCGCCTTCGTCGCCGACGGTGGTGGGCATGCCGCGCGCGTCGATCATCTTCTTCAGTGTATGGAAGACTTCCGCGCCGTAGCGCAGGGCTTCGCGGAACGTGGGCGCGCCGATCGGCACCAGCATGAATTCCTGCAGGTCGATCGCGTTGTTCGCATGCGCGCCTCCATTGATCACGTTCATCAGCGGCACGGGCAACTGCATCTGGCCGGCGCCACCGAGGTAGCGGTAGAGCGGCAGCGACGATTCATCCGCCGCGGCCTTGGCCACCGCGCAGGACACGGCGAGCATCGCGTTGGCGCCGAGTCGCGCCTTGTTGTCGGTGCCGTCGAGCTCGATCAGCGTCCGGTCGATGAAGCCCTGCTCGGTGGCGTCGAGCCCCAGGATGGCTTCACAGATCTCGGTGTTGACGTTTTCGACCGCGCGCATCACACCCTTGCCGAAATAGCGCTTGGCGTCACCGTCACGGAGTTCGATGGCTTCCTTCGAGCCGGTGGACGCGCCGGATGGCACCGCCGCGCGACCTGATACGCCGGACTCGAGCACCACATCGGCCTCGATAGTGGGATTGCCGCGCGAATCAAGAATTTCCCGCGCGATGACGTCGACGATGGCGCTCATGCTTGCGGTCTTTCGTAGTCGCAAATCACCCATTCGGCAATCTCGCGCAGCGCAACGACTACTTCCTGGTGCTTGGCGTTGGGTCCGTAGGCGATCAAGTCGTCTTTGGTGGCGAACACCATGTGGATGCCGTAGTCGTAGGCCACGGGACGGTCAGTGAAATTGAAGCCGGAATCCACGCTGACGACGCCAGTGCAATGCGGCGGCAACGCCTTGAACAGCGCTTCCCAGGCAGCAACACGCGGGTCCGCGCGCGTGACACCGGGTTTCCATTTGATCAATACGAGATGAACGAACAAGGCGTGATTTCCTTCCGGGTTAATTAAGGCGCCGCTGACATCAGGGCCGTTTCGGGAAAGCCACTGCGCTTCACGGCGTCATCGAGCTCCACCAGGGTGGTGAGCAAACCGCGCAGCAAATGCAGCGGCCAGGCGTTGGGACCGTCGGACAGGGCTTCCTCGGGCTTTGGGTGGGTTTCCATGAAGAGACCCGCCACGCCTGCGCCCACCGCGGCGCGCGCCAGCACCGGCACGAACTCGCGCTGGCCGCCGGAGGACGTGCCCTTGCCGCCCGGCAACTGCACCGAGTGCGTGGCATCGAACACCACCGGGCAGCCAGTGGCACGCATGATGGCGAGTGAGCGCATGTCGGAAACCAGGTTGTGGTAACCGAACGATGCGCCGCGTTCGCAGACCATGATGTTATCGGTCCCGCTGGCAGCGCGCGCCTTGGCGACGACCTGCAGCATGTCCTCGGGTGCGAGGAACTGGCCCTTCTTGATGTTGACGGGCTTGCCGGCGGCGGCCACGGCCTGAATGAAGTCGGTCTGTCGGCAGAGGAACGCGGGGGTCTGCAGCACGTCGACCACGCTGGCGACCTCGTTGATTTCGGCCACCGTATGCACGTCCGTCAATACCGGCACGGCCACCTGCCGCCGCACCTCGTCGAGGATACGCAGGCCCTCGGCCATGCCGGGGCCGCGGAACGACGCGTGCGAACTGCGGTTCGCCTTGTCGTAGGACGACTTGAAGATGAACGGGACGCCCAGGTCGGCGCAGATGGCCTTCAGCTCGCCGGCAACATCGATCTGCAGTTGCCGGGACTCGACGACGCACGGACCGGCGATGAGAAACACCCGCCGTTCAAGCGCGACGTCGAAACCGCAAAGCTTCATTGACGAGATCCTGCCGCTAGACCGACGCGACCAGCTTCGCCACCGCATCGGTGGCGTCGATCCGGCCGCGCTCGCGGTGCTCGAGCGCCGCCCGGACGAAGCTGATGAAGAGCGGATGGCCGCGCCGCGGATTGGACGTGAATTCCGGATGGAACTGGCAGCCGAAGAACCACGGGTGCCCGGGCAGCTCGACCATCTCGACCAAGTCGCCGGCGGTGGCGCTCTTGGCGAAGGCGCCAACGGTGAGGCCCGTGGCTTCAATGCGCGGCAGGTAATGGTTATTCACCTCGTAGCGATGGCGATGGCGCTCGGCCACCGTCGTGCTGCCGTAGATCCGGTGGGCGAGCGACCCCGGCACCACTTCGCAGGGCTGCGCGCCGAGGCGCATCGTGCCACCCATGTCGGAGTTCTCCGTGCGGGTCTCGATGGAGCCATCGCGGTTCTGCCACTCGGTGATCAGAGCCACCACCGGGTGCGGCGTGGTCGGATCGAACTCGGTGCTGTTCGCGTCAGTGAGCCCGGCCTTGTTGCGCGCCGTTTCGATGACGGCCAGCTGCATGCCGAGGCAGATGCCGAGGTAAGGCACCCCGTTCTCGCGCGCAAAGCGCACCGCGCTCAACTTGCCTTCGACGCCACGCTTGCCGAACCCGCCCGGAACCAGGATGGCGTCCATGCCGTGCAACATGCCTACGCCTTCGGCTTCGAGAACTTCCGAGTCGACGTAGTGGATGACGACCTTCGAGCGGGTTGCGATGCCAGCGTGCGTCAGTGCCTCCGATAGCGACTTGTACGATTCAGTGAGGTCGACGTACTTGCCGACCATCGCAATGTGAACCTCGTGCTCCGGGTGCTCGAGCGCATCGACCAGGTTGCGCCACACCGAAAGATCGGCCGGCGGCACGTCGAGGGCGAGTTTCTTGCAGACGATGACGTCGAGGCCTTCGGCGTGCAGCATGCCCGGGATCTTGTAGATCGAATCGGCATCGAGCGCCGGGATGACCGCTTCGGCCGGCACGTTGGTGAACAGCGCGATCTTGCGGCGGTCGCCATCGGAGACGGGGCGGTCAGCACGGCACAGCACGACGTCGGGCTGGATACCGATTTCGCGAAGCTCCTTGACCGAATGCTGCGTAGGCTTGGTCTTCATCTCGCCGGCCGACGGGATATAAGGCACCAGCGTGAGATGGATATAGCAGACGTTGTCGCGGCCGAGCTGGATGCCCAGTTGCCGGATGGCCTCGAGGAACGGCAGCGACTCGATGTCGCCGACGGTGCCGCCGACTTCGACCAGCGCCACTTCGGCATCGCCGGCGCCGGTGATGATCCAGCTCTTGATTTCGTCGGTGATGTGCGGGATGACCTGCACCGTGCCACCGAGGTAGTCGCCGCGGCGCTCCTTGCGAATCACTGATTCGTAGATCTGGCCGGTGGTGAAGTTGTTGCGCTTGCCCATCCGGACATCGGTGAAGCGCTCGTAGTGGCCGAGGTCGAGGTCGGTCTCCGCGCCGTCGTCCGTGACGAACACTTCGCCGTGCTGGAACGGCGACATCGTGCCGGGGTCGACATTGATGTACGGATCGAGCTTGAGATTGGTAACGCGGACGCCGCGGGTAGCGAGGATTGCGGCCAGCGAGGCGGCGGCGATGCCCTTCCCGAGTGAGGACACGACACCACCGGTCACGAACACGAACTTGGTCATGATGAACTCGCCCCGGGAAATTGCTATGTTACCCGATCCCCAGCGCGGCTGCCATGCGGGACCGGGCCACGTCGCGTCCTAAAAGCGCCAGCACGGCGTCGATGGCGGGCGTGGCAGGCGTCCCGGCCACCAGCAGGCGCATCGGCATCATGATCTGCGGTGGCTTGATGCCATGACGCACCGCAGCGGCCTTCATCGCGGCGGCCAAAGCCTCCCGCGTCCAGTCGATGGTGGCGAATTCGCCGTGCAGCTCCACCAGCGCGCCGCGGTTGGACAGCGTGACCATCTCGGCCACTTTGTCCTGCGCCACCGTCGGTGTCGAATAGAAGTACGACGCGGCGTCCGCCATCAAGACCAGGGTTTCGCAGCGGTCGCGCAGCAGCACCGCCACGGCGCCCGCATCCGGCCCCGCCTCGGGGTCAAGGCCCGCGCGCTGCAGGAACGGCACGAGGCGCATGCCCAGTGCGGCCTCGGGCATCCGCTTCATGTGCTCCTGATTGACCCAGTTCAACTTGCCGGCATTGAACCGCGACGGCGCGGGGCTGATGCCCGAAAGCTCGAACCATTCGATGAGCTCCTCGCGCGTGAAGAGTTCGTCGTCGCCGTGGGCCCAGCCGATGCGGCCGAGGAAGTTGATCATCGCCTCGGGCAGGAAGCCCGCGGCTTCGTATTCCATCACGCCGACCGCGCCATGGCGCTTCGACAGCTTGGCGCCGTCCTCGCCCAGCACCGTGGGGACGTGCGCGTAGCGCGGTGGCTCGACCCCCAACGCGCGGAAAATGTTGATCTGCCGCGGCGTGTTGTTCACGTGGTCATCGCCGCGGATCACGTCGGTGATGCGCATGTCCCAGTCGTCGACCACCACGCAGAAGTTGTACGTGGGCGTGCCGTCGCTGCGCGCGATGACGAGGTCGTCCAGTTCACTGTTGGCAATCTCGATGCGGCCCTTGACGCCGTCATCCCAGGCCACGACACCATCATCCGGATTGCGAAAGCGGATCACCGGCTTCACGTCCGGCGGCGGCGTCATGCCGGCGGCGCGCTCCGGCCGCCAGCGCCCGTCGTAGCGGGGCTTGTCGCCGCGCGCAGTCTGCTCGGCGCGTAACAGGTCGAGATCGGCCATCGACATGTAGTCGCGGTAGGCCAAGCCCCGGTCGAGCATGTCGGCCAGCACCGCGCGATAGCGATCCATCCGCTGCATCTGGTAGAACGGGCCTTCGTCGTAGTCGAGTTCTAGCCAGGCCATCGCATCGAGGATGGCTTTGACTGCGGCCGGCGTGGAACGCTCGCGGTCGGTATCCTCGATGCGCAGGATGAACGTGCCCTGGTGATGCCGCGCGAACGCCCACGCGAAAAGCCCCGTGCGGATGTTGCCGAGGTGCATGTAGCCCGTGGGGCTGGGGGCAAAGCGGGTCCTGACGTTGCTCACGCGGTGCTTTCGACTACGGTTGCCAGCGAAGATCCAGCGTGGCCGGGGTAGCAGGATTCGGTTGCTCGGGGTGGACCGTGATCGGGCCCGGCGTATGGCCATGCGCCGAGAACCGCGCCACGCGCCGGGCTTCGGCCTCGTTGGCGTTGACGGGGAACGTCGCGTAGTTGCGACCCCCGGGGTGCACGACGTGATACACGCAGCCGCCCAGCGCACGCTGCGCCCAGGTGTCGATCAAGTCGAAGGTCAGCGGCGCCTGCACGCCGATGGTGGGATGCAGCGCCGACGGCGGGCTCCACGCGCGGAACCGGACACCG
>JBBQEY010000176.1:0-6899 GCA_038321425.1 Burkholderiales bacterium
GGATGAGTGGTTCGATCTTGACGCCGGCGCAAATGGCGGCCTACGAGCGCGATGGCTTCGTGCTGGTGCCCGGCCTCTTCGACGCGGAGGAGATGGCACTCATGCGCGCGGCGATCGAAACGGATCCGGCGCTGCAGCAGAGCTTGTACGACCGCAAGGACACGGCAGGCATGGCCACGCGGATGGCCACGTGGAATCACCCCGGCGACAGCGTGTATGGCCTCGCGGCGCGCAGCGAACGGGTAGTCGACACGATGGAGGCGATGCTGGGCGGTGAGGTCTATCACTACCACTCGAAGCTCACGGCGAAGGAGCCGCAGGTGGGCGGCGCGTGGGAATGGCACCAGGACTATGGCTACTGGTATCACAACGGCTGCGTGTTTCCGCTGATGGCGAGCGTAATGGTGGCGCTCGACCATTCGACGCGTGAGAACGGCTGCCTGCAGGTGGTACCCGGCTCGCACCTCTGCGGTCGCATCGACCATGGCGTGATGAAGGGCGAACAGGTGGGAGCCGACCCGCGCCGCGTGGAGGAATTGTTAAAGCGCCTGCCGGTGGTCTACGCCGAGATGGCGCCCGGAGACGGCCTCTTCTTCCACAGCAACGTGCTGCACCGCTCCGACCAGAACCGCTCGATGAGCCGACGCTGGACCGTACTGATGTGCTACAACGCCGCGCGCAACGACCCCTACCTCGAGCACCACCACCCGCAGTACACGCCGCTGTCGAAGGTGGACAACGGCGCGATCAAGCGGGCAGGGGTGAAGCTGGCGGAATCGAGCGATGAGTTTCGCAAGACCTTCTACACGCCGCCGGAATTGAAGAAGCGGCTGGGGTAGAAGCACGACGGACGCGCTGTAGGCGAGGCTTCAGCCTCGCATGTTCGATCCGGCGCCAAACCCGCGAGGCTGAAGCCTCGCCTATAGGCGATGGCGCAGGCGGTCAATCCGTCGTGCGGACTCGCGCGCGGTTCAGGTTCAGCAAGGCAGCGCCGCCGCCGGCCGGACGCGCACCTTGCGCACGCGGTGCGCTGCGCGTTTGTGCGGTTCCGTTGCCAAGACTGCGAGCCTGCGAAGGCGCTGCAGCGGCAGGCTTCCGCGCGCCCTGGCTTGATCCGCGCGCGTTGCCGCCATGGCCGCTGCGGCCATCGCGCGCCGACGGTTGACCATGGCGTCCAGCAGGCTGGCCGTGGCGCGGTGCGCCGCCACCCGGGCGACCTTGTCCCTGACCTGGCCGCTGGCCGCGCTGCGTGAACACGGTTTGGGCTACCGCATTCGGGTCCGGCTCGAAGCCGGGCAGCGTTTCCTTCGGGATCGAACGCTTGATCAGGCGCTCGATGTCGCGCAGGAAGATGTGCTCGTCGACGCACACCAGCGAAATGGCTTCGCCTTCGTTGCCGGCGCGTCCGGTACGGCCGATCCGGTGCACATAATCTTCCGGCACGTTGGGCAGGTCGTAGTTGACGACGTGTGGCAACTGATCGATGTCGATGCCGCGCGCGGCGATGTCGGTGGCGACCATCACCTCGATGACGCCGCTCTTGAAGTCGGCCAAGGCGCGCGTGCGCGCATTCTGGCTCTTGTTGCCGTGCAGCGCGACGGCACCGATGCCGTCCGCATGCAGCGATTTCACGAGCTTGTCGGCGCCGTGCTTGGTACGCGTGAACACCAGCACCTGCTTCCAGCGCTGCGTGCCGATCAGCCACGCGAGGACCTGCGCCTTCTGTTCGCGGTTGACCGGATGCACTCTCTGCGCGATCGCATCGACGGTGGAGTTGCGCGGCGTGACCTCGATGACTCGCGGATGGTCGAGCAGCTTGGCGGCCAGCGCCTTGATCTCGTCGGAGAACGTGGCCGAGAAGAGCAGGTTCTGCCGCTTCTTCGGCAGTAGCGCGAGCACGCGCTTCACGTCCGGGATGAAGCCCATGTCGAGCATGCGGTCGGCTTCGTCGAGCACGAAGCATTCGATATGCGAAAAGTTGACGTTGCCCTGGCCCTGGTGATCGAGCAGGCGGCCGGGGGTGGCGACCAGGATGTCGACGCCACGCTTCAATTGCGTGGTCTGCGGGCCGAAGCCCACACCGCCGAAGAGCACCATCGAGGTGAGCTTCAGATGCTTGCCGTACAGGCGAATGGATTCCTCCACCTGCGCGGCAAGTTCGCGCGTAGGCGTCAGGATCAGCGCGCGCAGGGGTTTGCGCACCTGCTGGGCGTAGGGCGAGGGCCGCGTGGACAGCCGCTGCAGCATCGGCAGCACGAAGCCCGCAGTCTTGCCGGTGCCGGTTTGCGCGCCGGCGAGGAGATCGACCCCTTCCAGCACGGCCGGGATGGCCTGCGCCTGGATGGGGGTGGGGACGGTATAGCCTTGGTCGGCGACCGCGCGCAGCAGCGCCTCGGAGAGCCCGAGTTCGGAAAAATTCATGGCGACTTTCGATTGGTTGCTCGGCCATCCGCCCAATCAGGGGGCGGCCAGTCACAGCCAAACGGGAGTTACTGCTGAGGTCGGAATCGACTGCGGCACGGGGACTGGAACAAACGCCGCGAAATCCATTATACCGCAAAATGGGGTCCGCCCCGGCGGGTCGCCTATACTTCCGGATTGCCCGTTCGCTCGATCGAAGGTCCCGCGTGAAAATTCCTGAAATGAAGATGGCTGAAAACTCGCTGTTCGCGGTCCTGCTGCGCTCGGACTGGTGGATCAGCGTGGCCATCGCCGGCGCCGTTGTCGCCGGCGCCATGATGCTGCTGCCCGAGGCCTACAAGTTCTACGGAATTGCCATGGGCGTGCCGTTCATGGGGATCGCCGGCATGTCGCTGTGGAAGCAGTTGCAGCGGCCTTCCGCGTCGCGGGTGGACAAGACGCTCGACGCAGTGCGCACGCTGAACTGGGCCGATTTCGCGGCGCTGGTCGAGGACGGCTATCGCAGCAGCGGTTATGAAGTACGCCGCATCCAGAATCCGGCCGCGGATTTCGAAGTGAAGAAGGACATGCGCACGTCGCTCGTCAGCGGCAAGCGCTGGAAGGTCGCGCGCACGGGGATCGAGCCCATGCGCGAGTTGCTGGCGGCCAAGGAGGCCGGCGATGCGCACGCGTGCATCTACATCGCCATCGGCGAAGTCTCCGACAACGCGCGCATGTTCGCGGCGAAGGAGCGAATTCACCTGGTCGGCGGTCCTGAGCTCGCCTTGCTGCTGCCCAAGATCCATCGCGCCGCCCGCGCCACCGCTTAAGCCACGCACCGGCGACGCGCATGGCCATGAAGGTGGCACGCATGGGATTCTGGATCGTGGCTGGACTGGCGCTGTTGCTGGCGGGTCCGCTGTGGAAGCTGGCGCAGGCGCGTACCGGTCCCCCGACCGACTGGCGCACCGCGACCCACCGCGCCGCTGGCTTGGCACCCGATCCGGTCGCGCACCCCGAGGCCGTGGTTCAGGTCTACGCGGGACGCGCGTTCGGCTGGCGCGGCGCGTTTGCCGATCACACGTGGATGGCGGTCAAGCCGGCGGGCGCCGACCGCTACACGCGGCATGAAGTCATCGGCTGGTATGGCGGCGGCGGACGCTCGGTGGTGTCCAAATCGAGCCAGCGCGCGCCGGACAGCGAATGGTTCGGTTCCGCGCCGCGTTTGATCCGTGACCTGCGCGGCGTTGACGCCGCTGCCGTGATCGCCGCGCTGCCGCAGGCCGTGGCGGCATACCCGTATCCGACGACATACCGCGCCTGGCCCGGTCCCAACAGCAACACCTTCCTCGCGCACCTCGGGCGCGAGATCCCGGCGCTGCGGCTCGCGCTGCCGCCGACGGCGGTCGGCAAGGACTACGTCACGCTCGCCCAGAGTGTGGGCCGCACGCCCAGCCATACCGGCGTGCAGGTGTCGTTCTTCGGGCTGCTGGGCGTGCTGGCGGGCTGGGAGGAAGGTATCGAGGTCAACATCCTCGGCCTCGTCACCGGCGTCGACATCCGCCATCCAGCCTTAAAGCTGCCGGGATTCGGACGCGTTCCTGGCTGAATCCGCGAGCACGCGTCATCGCGATTCGAGCGACAACGTCGTCAATATTACGCTGTAGCCACGTTCCCCGGGAACATCGCGCGCCACGCCTGCGCATCCATTTCGGTCTTGAATTTGTGGCCGTCCTTCAGCGCCTGCACGCGGGCTGCGGCGGGACGGGCACTGATCTCATCGACCAGGCGCTTGACGTTCCTGTACTTCGCCCACGCTTCCTCGCCCAGCACGAAGCCGGCGATGCGCGCCCAGCCCCAGACATCCATGTCGACGATAGTGTAGGTGTCGCCCAGCATGTAGCGATGCTTAGCCAACTGCGCGTCGAGGATGCCGTAGTGCCGGTTGGCCTCGAACGAATACCGGCTGATCGCGTAGGGCAGCTTGTCCGGCGCGTATTGGTTGAAGTGCACGGCCTGGCCCGAATATGGGCCCACGCCCGTGCCCACGAACATGATCCATGACAACAGCCGACCGCGATCCGCGGCGGTGTCGGGCGGCAGGAATTTGCCGGTCTTCTCGGCCAGGTAGAGAAGAATGGCGTTGCTGTCGAACACGGTGGCGTCGCCATCAACGATGGCGGGTACCTTGGCATTCGGATTGATCGCCAGGAAGTCGGGCGCGTGCTGCTCCCCCTTGCGGGTATCCACCGGCATGGGCTGGTAAGGAAGGCCCATTTCCTCAAGGCACAGGGCTACTTTGGTGGGGTTGGGCGCGGTGTTGTAATAGAACTTGATCATCGAGGGCCTCGAAAGGGGAGTCCGGGCGGAATTGTGCCACGTCAGGGTGATGCGGCAGGTGACGGAACGTGCCGGAGGCGCTTCATTTTACGTCCTTGCGCAGGAAGGCTATGGCACTGCAACCGGTGCGGGCGACCTGATCGGCTAGGGAGGCGTCCCGCTGGTACGAAGCTTGCATGGTGCAGTTCGTAGCCAACACTTCAGCCGCCCCATGGAACTCAGACTAGTCGACAACAAGCCCGCCGCGGACGCCGAGAGCAAGCCTGGTGCGGATGCCCTGACACTCGAATTTCCGCCGCTGGAGCTGGAGCCGATGACGCTGACGCCGTCGCCGTCGCCGTCGCCGTCGCCCGCCGTCGCCTCCACGCCGCCCGCTGCGCCGCCCGTTGCGGCGTCGGCCCCCGAATCCGAGCCTCTCTCCAGCCTGCAGCTAGTCGAGATGGCGCCGCCGGTCGAGGTCGCGCCCGCGCCTGCGCAGGAGATCGAAATCGAAGCCGTGGGCAAGCGCCGGGCACCCCGGCCCACCGACGGCATTCCGGCCCCGACGGACGAATTCGGAGCCGAAGCTTTGCGCGAGTATAAGGACGGCAACATTGACCTGCCACTGTGGTCGCGCGCGATTTCGCAGCACGAAGGCGACCAGACCGCGGCCATCGTGGCCTACTTGCGCGCGCGTGCCACCGTGCTGAAGCTCGATCGCCGCCAGCGGCGCGTGAGCGATCCCAATCCGCCGGTACGGGCCGCCGTACCAATGTCGGCGCGACCCTTCCTGCAGGAAGAAGACGACCCGTACGTTGAACCGCCGTCGCGCGCGGCCGTGGTGCGCCGCTACGCGATGTTCGCCGCACCGTTGGTCGCGATCCTCGCCGCCGGCGTGTGGTGGATGGTGTCGACCAGCGACAGCGATTCCGCCCAGGCGTCGAGCCCGACCGCGGCGCCCGCGATTGCCGGCAGCGGCCCGGCGGCGAAGACCCTGGTACGCGCGCCCCGCGTCACGAAGGAGGAGGATCCCGGCACCTACTTCTCCGGCAAGATCCTCGACCTCAAGTCGGCCGGCAACTGGAATGTGCTGGTGCTGTTCGCCTCCGAGTGGACGCGCAAGCAACCGGAGAACGCCACGGCATGGCGCGAACTGAGCATGGGCTACACCAACATGCGCCAGTACGCCGACGCGCTCGAGGCTGGCGCCACGGCCGCGAAGCTGGCGCCGGCGGATCCGCTCGTCTGGCGCAATCTCGCGCAGGTGAATCTGGATCTCAAGGAACCGGAGGCGGCGCTGAAGGCGTATGAGAAGGCGGCCGCACTCAACGACCTCGACGTCTACAGCATGCTGCAGGTCGGCCTCATCAATGTCGAACTCAACCGGTTGCCCCAGGCGCGCGAAGCCTTTGATCGCGTGCTGGCCGCCGACCCTGACAATCCGGAAGCGTTGTGTGGCACCGCGTCGATCGCGCAACGGCAGGGGCGCGGCAAGGATGCCGACGCCGCGTCGAAGTCGCTGCGCGCCGGCGACCGCAAGTGCCGGGAAGCACCGGCCGCGGCCGCGGTGGCCGTTGCCACCCGCAAATAGCCAAGGCGCCGACCCCGGCGGGCTATCATGCCTCGTCGGATATCGAGGCAGGTGGCGCATGCGCAGCGCTGGGGCGGGCTTCTCCATGATGGAAGTGCTGGTGGCGCTGGCGATCGTGGCCATCCTCGCCACCTTGGCCATCCCGTCGTTCCAGAACAGCATCGTGCGCGACCAGATCGTGACCGCCGCGCCGTTGGCCAATCTCGCGAAGAAGCCGGTCGAGGGGATGTGGGCTGCAGCGCAGGCATTCCCCGCGGATAACGCCGCTGCGGGCCTGCCGGCAGCCGACAAGATCGTCAGCAACTTCGTCAGTGCGGTCGCGGTGCAGGATGGCGTCATGACCTCCCGCACCCTCGCGCTGTCCCAGGACCCGGACGCCGACGCCCTGCTCGCTCGGGACCCGCTCGCACTGCTGCTCGGCATGCTGCTCGACCAGCAGATCCCGATGGAGAAGGCCTTCACCGGGCCGAAGGTGCTGCTCGAGAGGCTCGGCCACCTCGATGCCGCTCGCATCGCCGACGCCGATCCGGAGGCGTTCGCCACGGTCATGGCCACGCCTCCTGCCGTGCACCGCTTCCCGGGCTCGATG
>JBBQEY010000177.1:0-6882 GCA_038321425.1 Burkholderiales bacterium
GCGCCATCGTCGATGCGGGCCTCAAGTCCTACAGCGCCGAGAAAGGCCTGCCCTGGGTCCACATGCGCGACGACCTCGAAGTCGTCGGCGTATCCGACGAGCATGGCAAGATCCGGATTCCGGCTGGTGCAGCGCCGCTGCGGCTTGGCGACAAGGTGATGCTGATCCCGGGCCACTGCGATCCCACGGTAAACCTGCACGACTGGTACGTCGCGGTGCGCGGCGGCCGCGTCGAAAGCCTGTGGCCGATCAGCGCGCGCGGCGCCAGCACCTAACGCGACGCCAGGCCATGCGGTGAAGCTCACGCTGGCGCAACTGGAGGCGCTCTACTGGGTGGCGCACCTGGGCAGCGTGCGCGCCGCGGCCACGCGGCTGTCCATCACGCAACCGGCACTGTCACTGCGGATCAAGGAACTCGAGTCTGCGCTGGGCGGGCGCCTGCTCAACCGTGACTCGTACCGGGCCACCCTGACGACGCTGGGCATGGATGTAACACAGCAGGCCGAACGCATGCTCGACATCGCGGAGCGCATCAACGACCGCAACCTGCCCCACGACGACATCCGCGGCCTGATCCGCATGGGCGCCACCGACACCTATGCGGCGCGCTACCTGCCAACGCTGCTGGTCGACATCGAGACGCACTACCCGCAGGCGCAGATCGAGCTGGTGGTGGAGTTCAGCGTCAACCTCTACGCCAAGCTGCTGCGCGGGGAGCTCGACGTGGCCATCATCTCCGGACCGACGCTCTCCCCGCTCTTGACGTTCGAACGCCTGACCGACCTGCCGCACTACTGGGTGGGCACGCCGCGGCGCCTGGGCAAGATGAAGATCGCCACGCCCTCCGCGCTGGCCAAAATTCCGATCGTGACGCATCCGTCACCCTCGTTGCTCTTCGAAACGATCCACGCGTGGTTCGCCAGCGCGGGGCTCACGCCGCTGCGGCTCAACACGTGCACGAGCCTCTTCATCAGCAAGGCGCTGACCGTGGAGGGGGTGGGTTTGAGCCTGTTGCCCGCGGAGATCATCGAGGCCGAGGTGCGGGCCGGCACGCTGCGGATGCTCAACGCCCGCCCCGCCATTCCGCTCTTCCCGATGTTCGTGGCGTACCGCCGCGACGCGCCGCCCACCAACGTGCGGCGCTTCATCGAACGGATCCGGCAAAGCATGCACACGCTGGTGCAGTCGCCACCGCGGCGGCGTAAACATGATTAGTTTTACTTATGCACCTTTCAAAAAAAACAAACTATGCCTTATTTACCGGCGACCGCATAATCGTTGGCAGAAGTCATGCGCCGCCAATCCAACCCTCCGCCCTCCACGCTCGACGCATCCGCCGCAACGGATGCGGTTGACGCGAGCTCGCACGCGCCGCCGCAGCGCGCCGCGTGGGTGGAGATCGATGTCGATGCGATCCGCCACAACCTCCGCCTGATCCGCCGGCTTGCTGGCCGCGCCCGCGTGTACGCGGTGGCCAAGGGCGACGCCTACGGCTTCGACGCCGCTACCATCGCCCGGCTGGTGGCCGCGGAAGGCATCGACGCGCTGGCGTGTGGCGACCCCGATGACGTGCGTGCGATTCGCGCGGCCGGCGTCACGCTGCCCATCCTGCTCTACGGCAGCACCGCCTCAGCGCAACTGCCCGCACTCGCGGCGCCTGGCGTCATCGTCACTGCGCACGACGCCACCACGCTCGACACCTGCATCGCCCATCACCTTGCCTTCAGCGTGAAGCTCGATGCAGGGTTCAACCGCCTGGGGTTTCGCGACGAGGATCTGCAGCACGTGCTGGCCAAGGCGCAGGCGCACCCCGCGGCGCGCGTGCATGGCGTGTACACGCACCTCACCGACATGGACGATCCGGCGTCGATGGCGGCGCAGGTACAGCGATTCAACGCCATGGCGTCGCGCATCGAGGCCGCCGGCTGGCGCGGACTCGAACGCATGGTGGCCAGCAGCCGCGTGATGATCGCCGCGCCCGGACTCGCCTTCGACGCGGTGAACCCGGGCCGGTTGGTCTACGGCATCTTCGAGGAGCCGTGGGACCGGTTGGTCGATGCGCGCAGCGCGCTCGCCAGTGTCAAGGCCCGCATCATTGCGCTCAAACGCGTCGCCGCCGGCGCCGTCTTGGGCTACGGCGGCATTGCGGTGACCCGTGACACGCTGCTCGCGGTCATTCCCTTCGGCTTCGGCGACGGCTATCCGCGCTTCCCCGCTGGCGGCACCGTGCTGGTCCGTGGCCAGCGCGCATCGCTGGTCGGCCCGCGCCATACCGAGCATTCCATCGTCGACGTCACCGACGTCGCGGGCGTGGCGCTCGGCGACGAGGTCGTGCTGCTCGGTGCGCAGGGCAGCGAAGCCATCGCCATCCACGACCTGGTCGCCGCCACCGGCGTGCCGCTGATCGAACTCGTGCCGCGCCTCGCGCGCAACCCGCGGCGCGTATTGCTTGACCAATCCCCTGTGCAGTCGCGCCTGAAGCAATCGCATGTTCCGCGATCCGTCCCTCACCCCGAAGGAGTTACCCATGAACGATGACGTAAACGATGGCAAGCGCGATTTCCTGCGCACCGCGGCGGTCCTAGGTGTGGCCACTGGTGTCCTCGGCGCCACGACAGCACCGCGGGAGGTGATGGCGCAAATGCTGGAGACCGGTATTCGCGAGGATTCGAGCCTGGCGAAGATTCGCAAGGAAGGCGTGATGCGCGTCGGCTACTCGCAGACCGGACCGTGGTTCTACAAGGACGCCAAAACAGGAGACCTTGGCGGCATCTACAAGGACGCCGTGGAGCGGCTTGCCAAGGAAATGGAAGTGAAGCTGGAGTGGAAGGAAGTCACGTTCCAGAACTCCACCGTGAGTCTGCGCAAGGGTGACTACGATCTTTATGGATCCTCACTCACCTACACGACGCCGCGGGCGCTGGTCGTGGACTACGTGGGGCCATTGTGGGCCAAGGGCAGCTTGCTGATGGTGCACAAGGACAACGCGGCCAGGTTCAAGAAGCTGTCCGACTTCGATGACCCGAAGGTCACGTTTTCCGTGGTGGCCGGCGGCAGCGAGGAGCCGCGCATTCCGATCCTCTTCCCGAAGGCCAAGCTCATCACCACCGCGGGCCAGGTCGTGCTCGGGGCCGAGCCCATCCGCGCCAAGAAGGCCGACGTGTGGATGAGCGGCGACAGTGATGTGCTGCTGTTCGCGAAGCGCAACAGCTGGGCGCAGGTCTTCGATCCGGCCAACCCGATCGACAAGCGCCCCAACACGTGGGCCGTGCGCTATGGCGATGTCGAGTGGAAGCACTTCCTCGACATGTGGGCCGAGTTCATGGTGATCAACGGCGAGATGGACCGTCTTTTCAAGCTGCATATGGAAAAGCTGGGCGCCGCCTGACGCCGCTTTGTTGTCGTTACCGCGGGCCGGCCGCGCGCCGGCCCGACTCCCTTCGTCATTAAGTCGCCTCCGATGATCGTCGATTGCCACGCCCACGTCTTCCAGCATTGGTCTGGTGCGTGCGGACATCCGTCCGCCGCCGTTCACTTGAAGTACCTGCAAAAGGTGGTGACACGCCCCGCGGCGCGCACGTTCCGCGTCCGCGACGGCGTGGAGGTCAAGCCGGCGATGCTGTTCCGCGCCGGCGATAACACCTGGGCGGGCCTGACCGACGTGAATTTCCGCGTGGGCCGCTTCGGCCAGCTGCTGTTCACGCACGACGGCGAGGACTACGCATCCCAATACCTGCCGGTGGGCATGCAGGAACTGGCGTGCCCGCCCGAGTTGATGCTGGCGCAGATGATGGTCGCGGGCGTGGACCATTGCATCCTGCAGGCGGGTGGCGGCTATGGCGCAATGAACGACTTCAACGCCTTCACGCAGCTCACCTACCCGCAGAAGTTCACCGCGCTGCTGCATGTGGACGAAGCGACGGCGGACCAGCCGTCCACACTCGCGGAACTGGACCGCGCCGCCAATGCGCTGGGCCTGCGCGGGCTCTACTACGCGCAGGACTTCTCGCGCCATGGCTACCAGCGCAACGTCGACCACGATGACTACCGGCCGTTCTGGGAAAAGGTCGTCGCCTATGGCTTGCCCGTGTTCATGGAGCTTTCCTCCACGCCCACCTACGATCGGGCCAGCTATCTTGGCAACCTCGCCGCGCTGGACGCACTGCTGCGTCGCTATCCTGCGCATCGCTTCCTGCTGGTGATGGGCCCGCCGGTGCCGCATTTCGGCAGCACGGGCGCATGGCAGTTTCCCGACGACGTGCTCGCCACCTACAAGCGCGAGAACCTGCAGCTGGAGGTGATGTTCCCGATCACCTGGGGCGGCGTATGGGACTACCCGTATCCCGAGGCGCAGGCGCTCATCCGCGGCATGCGCGACATCTTCGGCGCAGGCAAGCTCATCTGGGGCTCGGACATGCCCAACGTCGAGCGCTTCTGTACCTACAGGCAATCACTCGATTACGTGCGCAAGCACTGCGCGTTCCTGACGGCGGGCGAGAAGGATCGCATCCTCGGCACCAATGCCGCGGAACTTCTCCACCTGCGCTGAACGCGCCCTAACCACTTCACGAACCGCGAACGGATCATGGGACAACGAATCGGCATCGACATTGGCGGCACCTTCACGGATCTCGTCTTCATGAGTCCCGAGGGGCGCATCCTGCGCGCCAAGGTGCTGTCGACCCCGGACGACTACAGCCAGGGCATCGCCAATGGGCTCGAGGACGCCACGGCGCGCAACGGTCTCAACCTGGCCGACATTACGCAGATCATGCATGGCACCACGGTGGCCACCAACGCACTGCTCGAGGGCAAGGGGGCCAGGGTGGCGCTGATCACCACCGACGGCTTCCGCGATGTGCTGGAGATCCGCCGCCTACGCATGCCGGTGCTCTACGATATTCGCTTTCGCAAACCGGAAGCGCTGGTCCCCCGGCAGCGCCGGTTCGAAGTGGAGGAACGCATCGACCATCGCGGCGCGATCGAGCGGCCACTCGATGACGCCGCCGCGCGTGTCGTCGTGGAGCGCGTGCTGGCCAGCAACGTGGAGGCCATTGCCATCTGCCTCATCAACGCCTACGCCAACGGCGCGCACGAGGTGCGCCTGCGCGAGCTGATCCGCGAACGCAATGGGGATATCCCCGTCACGCTGTCGAGCGAATTGCTGCCGGAGATCCGGGAGTACGAGCGCACCAGCACCACGGTGGTGAATGCATACGTGCTGCCGCTGGTGCGGCATTACCTCGCGGGGCTGGAGGAAAAGCTGCGGGTGCGTGCCATCGACCAGCCGCTGACGATCATGCAATCGAGTGGCGGCGCGATGAGCGCGGCCGCGGCCGCAGAGCGCCCGATCCACATCATCGAATCCGGTCCGGCGGCCGGTGTCGTCGGCGCCGCCGAACTCGCGCGGCGCCTCGGCAACCTGAGCCTCCTCAGTTTCGACATGGGCGGCACCACCGCCAAGGCGGCACTGGTGGAGAACGGCCAGTACCTGCGCGTGAATTCACTTGAAGTCGGCGGCGGCATCAACATTGCCGGACGCCTGCTGAGCGGTGGTGGCTACCACGTGCGCGCGCCGGCCATCGACATCGCCGAAGTGGGTGCCGGCGGCGGCAGCATGGCCCGCCTCGATGCGGGCGGCGCGCTGCGGGTCGGTCCCGACAGCGCGGGCGCCGCACCCGGTCCGGCCTGCTATGGCCGCGGTGGCACCATCCCCACCGTGACGGATGCCAACCTGATCCTGGGTTTCATCAATCCCGTGGCACTCGCCGGTGGCGGACTGCCCCTGCGCCGCGAACTGGGCGAGGAAGCATTGCAGCGCGAGGTGGCCGGCCCGCTCAACCTGGCACTCGCCGATGCAGCGTGGGGTGTGCATCGCGTGGCCAACGCCACGATGGCGCGCGCCTTGCGCGCCGTCTCGACGGAGCGCGGGCGCGATCCCCGCGATCTCGCCATGCTCGCGTTCGGCGGCAACGGGCCCGTGCATGCGGCCACGCTCGCGCGCCTGCTCGACATCCGCAACATTCTGGTGCCGCCGGTACCCGGTCTCTTCAGCGCCCTCGGAATGCTGTTTCCGGAGATCGAGCATCACTATGTGCGCACCTGCAAGCAGCGCGTCGACAGGCTCGACCTCGTCACGTTGCACGCGCTCTTCCGCGTGCTGGAGGCCGAAGGCGCGGCCGCGCTGGTGGCCGAAGGCTTTGCCGCAGCCGATCACCGCTTCGAGCGGCTGGTCGACCTCCGCTATGCGGGTGCGAACTCGGAGCTCACACTCCCCTTTCCGGCGGACCACGCCAGCACCGTGCTGCGCGAGCAATTTTCGGTCGCGCACGAGCAGCAGTACGGCTATCGCTCCGACACCGAGACCATCGAGACGATGAACGTCCGCGTGATCGCGCGCGCGTCGATGGCCGTCTCGCAGGTGCCGGAGAGCCTGTCGCTTGGCGACGGCGTGGCGGGCACGGGCGGCTCGCGCAGCGTCTATTTCGGCCCCGACTTCGGGTGGATGGAGACCCCCATCTGCATGCGCAGCGACCTCGGTGCAGCATGGCGCGACGGACCATTGCTGGTGGAGGAATTCGACAGCACCACCGTGGTTCCGCCGGATGGCCGCGCGCGGCGCATTGCGTGGGACACCATCGAGATCGAACTGGAGGCCGCACGATGAATCGCCTGACCGACCTGCCGGCCGCAGCGGGCACCGCAGCGCCGTCGATCGCGCGCGATCCCTTTGCGCTCGAACTCATCAAGAACGCGCTGGTGGCGCTGGCCGACGAGATGGCGCTCACCGTGTACCGCACCGCGCGTTCGTTCGTGGTGAAGGAGGCGCTCGACTTCTCCACCGCGCTGTTCCTTGCCGACGGCCAGCTCATCGCCCAGGGC
>JBBQEY010000178.1:0-6871 GCA_038321425.1 Burkholderiales bacterium
CTACAGCTTGTACGCCGCCTTCGCGAAATCGTGCGCCAACCCGGGCGCGAGGTCGAAGGCCTCGTCCTCGCCGATCTTGTGCTCGACGACCAGCGTGGCCAGGAAGCGGCAATCCATGCGCCGCGCCACATCGTGTCGCGCGGGGATCGACATGAACGCACGCGTGTCGTCGTTGAAGCCTACCGTGTTGTAGAAGCCGGCGGTCTCCGTCGTCTGCTCGCGGAAACGCTGCATGCCCTCCGGGCTGTCGTGGAACCACCACGGAGGCCCCAGCTTCAGCGCCGGATAGTGGCCGGCCAGCGGCGCCAGCTCGCGTGTATAGGCGGTTTCGTCCAGCGTGAACAGGATCACCGTCAGGCGCGGGTCATTGCCGTATTTTTCGAGCAGCGGCCGCAGCGCCCGCACGTAGTCGGTGCGGGTCGGGATGTCCGCGCCCTTGTCGCGCCCGAATTGACGGAACACGACCGGGTTGTGATTGCGGAAGCTGCCCGGGTGGATCTGCAGCGCCAGGCCATCGGCGAGGCTCATCCCCGCCATCTCGGTGAGGACTTGGCCGCGGAATGCCTCGGCTTCGGCAGCTGTGACCGTGCCTGCCAGCGCCCGATCGAGCAGGCGCTGGCACTCGGCGGGCGTCAGGTCGCTGGTCTGCGCGGTCGGATGGCCGTGATCGGTGGAGGTCGCGCCCATCGTCTTGAAAAACGCGCGCCGGTTGCGATGCGCGGTGAGGTAGCCTGCCCACGTGGCGGTGTTCTCGCCGGTCAGCGCGCCGAATTGCGCGACGCTGGCCGCGAAGCCCTCGAACTCCGGATCCGCTACCGGGTCGGGGCGGTATGCCGTGACCACGCGACCCTTCCATCCCGACGCGCGGATCTTCTGGTGCTGCAGCAACGGATCGAGCGGGGATTCCGTCGTCGCGATCACCTCGATATTGAAGCGCTCGAACAAGGCGCGCGGCCGGAAGGCCGGCTGCGCGAGGCAATCGTTGATCCGATCGAAATAGCGGTCAGCCGATTCGGGCGTCAGGCGCTCGTCGATGCCGTACACCGTGTTGAACGCATGATCGAGCCACGATCGCGTGGGCGTGCCGCGGAACAGATGATAGTGCGCCGCAAACGTGTGCCAGATCTTGCGTGCATCGGTCTCCACCGGTCCGCCGTCGGCGCGAGGGATGCCCAGGTCCTCGAGGCGAACGCCCTGGCTGTAGAGCATCCGGAACACATAGTGGTCGGGCGTGATGAAGAGCGCGCTGGCATTGGCGAACGGCGCGTCGTCGGCGAACCACTGCGGATCGGTGTGGCCGTGCGGACTCACGATCGGCAGGTCCTTGACCACCGCATAGAGCCGGCGCGCGACATCGCGCGTGGCGGGATCGGCGGGGAACAGGCGGTCGGGATGGAGATAGAGCGGAATCGGCATGGGTCGTACCTGCAGCGTGTTGAATGGCGGAAGTGTGCGCCGGCGTGATGTTCAGCCGGCCGCGAGATGCCGCGCTAACGTCGCGCGCGTGCCATCGCGCGCCAGCGCCACGACGTTGGCACGCACCGCTTCGCGAAACGCGTGATGGGCGGCGAGGTCCGCGCCGAACACGGCCTTGAGATCGAGAAACGCGTCGGCGACGGCGGCAGGGTCGCCCTTCGCCTCGCGAACGATCGCCGCGTAGGTCGCGGCCAGCGGATCCTGGATGACGATGGGCGCACCCTTTTCATCCACGCCGCTGGCGTAGCGGATCCAGCCGGCCACGGCCAGCGCCAGGTGCCGCCACGATCCCCCTGCGCGCATCCGGTCGCGAACCGTGCCGAGCATGCGCTGCGGCAATTTTTGCGAGCCGTCCATGGCGATCTGATACGTCCGATGCGGCAACGCGCTATTGCGAAAGCGCACCATCAATTGACCGCAATACGCAGTCAGGTCGATGCCGGGCGGCGGCGTCAGCGTAGGCACGACCTCGGTGGCCATCTGCCGCTGCACCAACAACGCGAGATCGGGATCGCTCGATGCCTGCCAGACATAGTCGTGACGCAGCATGAAACCGAGATAGGCCAGCGTGGAGTGGCTGCCGTTCAAGAGCCGCAGCTTCATCCACTCGAAGGGTTCGACTTCATCGACGAACTGCGCGCCTGCGCTATCCCAGGGCGGCCGTGGGCCGGCGAAGCGATTCTCGATGATCCACTGGCCGAAAGCCTCGGCTGCCACGGGGGCGCTGTCGTGCACGCCCAGCAGCCGCTCCGCATCCGCCACATCGGCGGCGGTGGCGGCGGGCACGATGCGATCCACCATCGTGCACGGAAATGTCACGTTCTTGCGGATCCAGTTCGTCAGCCCGGGATCGCGCCGCTGCGCCAGCGCCAGCACCAGGTCTTCGACCAGGCGCCCGTTATGCGGCAGGTTGTCGCAGCAGATGAACGTCAGCGGACCGGCGTCCGCCGCGCGGCGCGCCGCCAACCCGGCAACCACGATGCCCACAGCGGACTCCGGCGCATCGGGGTGTGCGAGATCGTGGACGATGTCCGGGTGCGCGAAGTTGAGCGTGCCCTCGGCCGGGTTGTGGCAGTACCCCTTTTCCGTCACCGTGGCCGTGACCACCATGATCTTGCGATCGGCGAAGCGCGCGATCAGGGCCGCACGCTCGTCCCCCGCGAACATCGTCTGCCGCAGGCTGCCGATCACGCGCGGCGCAACGCCGGCCCCGGTACGCGTCAGCAACGTATAGAGCCCATCCTGCGCCGCCAACGGCAGGATGGCACGCGGCGTCTTCAGCGACACGCCGCAAATGCCCCAGCGCCGATCCTCCGCCAGGATATCGTCCGTGTACACCGCCTGGTGCGCCCGGTGAAAGGCGCCGAGGCCGAGATGCAGGATGCCGATGTCGATGCCGGTCCGATCGTACGCAGGCACTGTTACCTGCGGCGGGAGCTTCGAGAGGATGGCTGGCGAGAGGATGGTCATTTCAGCAGCGCATTCGGAATGTAGAGCGAAACGGCCGGAACGTAGGTCACCAGCATCAGGGCCACGAACATCGCCCGATAGAACGGCCAGATGGTCCTGACGGTATCTTCGATGCGTATCTTGCCGATCGAACAACCGACGAAGAGACAGGTGCCGCCAGCGCCGCGGCGATGCGGGTCAGTTGGGGTTTCATGCTGATGCTCCTCATGGGGTCAGGATATGGACTGCGTGCTGGTGTTGCGTTTGCGCAGGGGGGTCGCGCGGCGTGCGCCGTTCCCTGCTCCTTGCTGGGGGACGATGACATCCCATTGCCGCTGAAACTCGCGTTCGACGCGGGAAAGGTGCTTGTGCATGGCATCGCGCGCCGCGTCCGCATCGCGCCTTTCGAGCGCGTCGATGATCGCCGTGTGGTCGAGCAGCACGCCGGCGCGCATCGTCTGCGTATGGAAGTAGGTTTCGATGCGTGACCAGAGCTTGCCGCGACGCTGCTGCCACAGGCCCTGCACGACCAGTGGCAACGAGCCATTGCCGGACGCGGCAGCAAGCCGCACGTGAAACTCGCGGTCGGCGGCGTCGCGCTTCGTGAAATCAGTGGCGTGGTTGCGCATGCGCTCCACAGTGGAGCGCATGGCGACCAGGTCGGCTTTCTTGGCATGGCGCGCGGCCAGGCCGGCAATCTCGCCTTCGATGAAGTGCCGCGCGGCCAACAGGTCGAAAGGACTCGGCCCCTCGTCGGTTTCCACCGGCACGTCGACCGCGCGCGGCTCGGCCACGAAGATGCCGGAGCCGACGCGTACCTCCACGCGGCCGCCGATCTCCAGCGAGATGATGGCTTCGCGCACGGAAGTACGCGAGACGCCGAGCAACGTGGCCAGCTCGCGCTCCGCCGGCAGGCGCGAGCCGGACGCGAATTCGCCGTTGTCGATCAGGGCGGCGATCTGGCCGGCAATCTGCCGGTAGAGGCGCAGCGGTTCGACCGTATGCAGGGGCACGGGGGTGTTTCCTCCTGGTGCTGCCTGCGGCCCTCGTTGATGTGCAACGCCTGCTTCAGGCGATCGGGGCCGCATGACCAGCGACGGGACTCTACCCGCCCGCGGGCGGAGTGGTCAAGTGGTCCAACCACCGGACCATCAAATCAAGGACTGCGGAAGTGCCCCGACTTCCCACCGAACTTCTCCACCACCCGCACGGCGTCGATCCGCATCCCGCGGTCGGCGGCCTTGCACATGTCGTAGATGGTGAGGAGGCCCACGGCGGCAGCGGTGAGGGCTTCCATCTCGACCCCGGTCCGCGCCACTGTTTCAGCCGTCACCTCGATGGTCACCGCCGAGGCCGCGTCATCCAGCACGAATTCCACGGCCACGCGCGTGAGCGGCAGCGGATGGCACAGCGGAATCAGGTCGGAGGTGCGCTTCGACGCCTGGATGGCGGCGATCCTGGCGATGCCCAGCACGTCGCCCTTCCGGGCGCCACCGCCGCGGATCAGCGCCAAAGTGGCTGGCAGCATGACGATGCGTCCGGCCGCCCGCGCGAGACGTTTGGTTACACCCTTGTCGCCCACATCGACCATGTGCGCCTGCCCGGCCCCGTCGAAGTGGGTAAAATGCGTGGTGTCAGAGGCGTGAAGCCCCGCACCACGTGACTTGGCAGACACCGGTTTGGCGGCGGGCACCGCCGGTTTTTTGGACGTTGGGGCGCGCGTCACGGTGTGTACTCCGTTGAACTTGATCGAGCGAAGGCCATCTTAGCACCAGCGATGTGCACTCACGATCCCGACCAATGCCGCACTTGAACGACATCTCCGCACCGTTGGCGTTGACGCCCCCAAGGCCCGCAGCCGGCCGGCGGCGGCTCGCGCTGGCACTGGCCGTGGCACTGGCCGGTGCGCCGATGTCCCCGCTGCCGGTCGTCCCCCAGGCAGTCGCACAAGGATTGCCGGAACTGGGCGATTCGTCGCAGGTGGCGCTGTCGCCCGCACAGGAACGCAAGATCGGCGAACAGATCATGCGGCAGATCCGTGCGCAGGGCGGCTATCTCAACGACCCAGAGGTCAACGACTACCTCAATGAACTCGGCTACCGGATGGTGGCCAGCACGCCCGATGTGAAGCAGGACTTCGAGTTTTTCGCGGTCCCGGACCCGCAGATCAACGCCTTCGCGCTGCCGGGGGGCTACATCGGATTTCATACCGGCCTCATCCTGCTTGCCCAGAACGAATCCGAACTGGCCAGCGTGATGGCCCATGAAATCTCGCACGTCACGCAACGCCACATGTCGCGGATGGTGGCCAGCCAGAAAGATTCGATGCTGGTGTCACTGGCCGGCCTGGCGCTGGCCATCCTCGCGGCCCGAGCCGGCGGCGTCAATTCGCGCGACGGTGTGTCGGCGGCCATCGCGGGTTCCCAGGCATTGATGATCCAGAACCAGCTCAACTTCACGCGCGAAAACGAATACGAAGCCGATCGGGTGGGCTTCCAGCGTCTGGTGGCCGCAGGTTTCGACCCCAACGGCGCGGCGGCCTTCATGCAGCGCCTGCAACGGTCCACGCGTTTCGTCGAAGGCAACACGCCGTCGTACCTGCGCACCCACCCGATCTCCTACGAGCGGATCGCCGAAGCCCAGGCGCGCGCGCAGGATGTGCCATACAAGCAGGTGCCCGATCCGCTCGACTTCCACCTGGTCCGCGCGTTGCTCAAGAGCTACCAGGGCAGCTCGCGCGAGACGGTCGTGACGTTTGAAGTGGCGCTGCGTGACAAGCAATACAACGACGAGATCGCCGAACGCTACGGACTGGTCGCCGCGTTGCTGCGTGACAAGAAGATCGCGCGTGCCAAGATCGAGATGGCGAAGCTCGAGACGATCGCCCCGCCGCATCCGATGTTCGAGGCGATGGCCGGGCAGCTCCTGATGGCCTCGGAAGACTATCCGGCGGCGGCGGCGCGATTCGAGGCCGCGCTGCTGCGCTATCCCAACAAGAAGCAGCTGATCTACGACTTCCCGGAAGCCCTGCTGAAAGCCAAGCGTCCGGCCGAAGCCTCCGCGTTTCTCGGCCTGCAATTGAAGCGCTTCCCGGAAGACGGCCTGCTGCATCGCATCGCCGCACGCGCCTACGCCGACCAGAACATGCGGTTAAAGCAGCACGAGCATCAAGGCGAGTACTACGCGTGGGCCGGCAACCTGCCGCTGGCGGTCGACCAGTTCGAACTGGCGATCAAGGCCGGCGATGGCGACTTCTACCAAATCTCCGTGGTCGAGACGCGGTTGCGCAAGGTGCGCTCGGACATGGCCGAGCTGCAGCGCAACGGCTACGGTCGCTCCGGTTGATCCCCCTGCCTTCTTCCAGTGATGCGCCCCCTGACTGGCGCAGCACGACACTCGTCTCGAACGAAAAGCCCAGGTAACGCGGTTGGCAAATTCTCAAGTTTCCGCATGGCGCCGCTTCGGCATGCCGCTGCTCATCCTCCTCGTGCTGGCCGGCGCGGGGTACGCCGCGTGGCGCCAGTTCGGCCCCGCGTCCAATGCGGTCCTGTTCCGTTTCGCAAAGATCGAGCGCGGCGCCATCACGTCCGTCGTCTCCGCCTCGGGCACGCTCAATGCCGTCACCACGGTGCTGGTCGGCTCGCAGATCTCGGGCCAGATCAAGGAACTGAAGGTTGACTTCAATTCCGTCGTCAAGCAGGGCGACCTGCTCGCGCGCATCGATCCCGAAACCTACGAGATCCGCGTACGCCAGGCCGAGGCCGACCTCGAAGCCGCGCGCACGTCGATGCTGCAGAAGCAGAGCGATGCCGCTGCGCAGCGGTCGCAGGCCTTGCGTGCGCGCATCACCTACGACGACGCCAAGCGCGACCTCGACCGCAAGCAGTCGCTGGTTGAAAAGGGCTTCATCTCCGGCGCGGAAGTCGACAAGGCCCGCTACACCGAG
>JBBQEY010000179.1:0-6868 GCA_038321425.1 Burkholderiales bacterium
AAACACCGCGGCCTTGGCGGCGTCGAGTTCACCCTTCGCCCGGTCGAGGTCGGAGAGCGGCAGCGCGTCCTGCTCCGTCAGCGGCTTCACGCGGCCGAACGTGGCCTGCGCCGTCGTGTAGCGCGCCTGTTGCGATTCGAGCTCGCCCATTGCGGCATTGAGCTGCGCCTGGAAAGGCTTCTGGTCGAGCACGAACATCAGCGCGCCCTGCTTGATCAGCTCGCCTTCCGGGTAGGCGATCTTGTCAAGGAACCCGGAGACGCGCGCGACGATGTTGACCTGCCGCGAGCTCTCGGTCTGCGCGACGAACGTGGGGCTGAATGGAATCGTCACCGGCTCGATCGTCAGCACGGCGACCTGTGGCGCGGGGCGCGGCGGCGGCGGGGCCTCTTTGCTGCAGCCGGCGATCATGGCGCCGGCGGCCACGACCAACGCGGCAGCGACCAATTGCATAAGAGGGCAGGATGAACGATCAGGCAACTTCATGGCGGTCCTTGCGGCGAACGCGTGGGACGGAAAAAGCGGAGTCAAACGGGCGCACCTTCAGCGGGTGAGGCGCGCAGTCAAGTCGTGCGCGTCCGCGCCGGTCACGGCAACCGTTGCAAACTGGCCGACGCGCAAGGCGCCGCCATCCTCGATGGTGACGATGCCGTCGATCTCGGGCGCATCGGCCATCGAGCGCGCCGTGGCGACGGCGCCATCGACATGATCGACCAGCACCTGCAGCGTCGCGCCAACCTTGCGCTGCAGCCGCGCGGCGCTGATGCGCGCCTGCGTTTGCATGAACCGCGCCTGTCGCTCCTCGCGCACGTCCTGCGGCACCGGATCAGGCAGCGCGTTGGCCACGGCGCCGTCGACGGGCGAATAGGCGAAGCAACCGACGCGATCGAGTTGCGCTTCGTCCAGGAATGCCAGCAGGTCCTCGAATTCACGGTCGGTCTCGCCGGGAAAGCCCGCGATGAACGTGGAACGGATCGCGATGTCCGGGCAAATCGCGCGCCATGCCTTGATGCGCGCCAGCGTGTTTTCCGCGTTGGCGGGACGCTTCATCAGTTTCAGGATGCGCGGGCTCGCGTGCTGGAATGGCACGTCGAGGTAGGGCAGCAGCCGGCCTTGCGCCATCAGCGGGATCACTTCGTCCACATGGGGATACGGGTACACGTAGTGCAGGCGCACCCATACGCCGAGTTCGCCCAGTGCCGCGGCCAGCTCGGTCATGCGCGTCTTGACCGGCCGGCCGTTCCAGAACCCGGTGCGGTACTTCACATCGACACCGTAGGCGCTCGTGTCCTGCGAGATCACCAGCAGTTCCTTCACGCCGGCCCGCACGAGGCGCTCGGCCTCGACCATCACGTCGCCGATCGGCCGGCTGACGAGATCCCCGCGCAGCGCGGGGATGATGCAGAACGTGCAGCGATGGTTGCAGCCTTCGCTGATCTTGAGATACGCGTAGTGCGTGGGGGTGAGCTTGACACCGATGCTGTTCGACGTCGCGGGCATCAGGTCGACAAACGGGTCGTGCAGCTTCGGCAGGTGCGCATGCACAGCGGTCATCACTTCCGCCGTGGCATGCGGACCCGTCACGGCCAGCACTTTCGGATGCGCCTCGCGGACGAACGCGCCGCCATCCTTGGCGCCGAGACAGCCGGTGACGATCACCTTGCCGTTTTCGGACAGCGCCTCGCCGATCGCATCGAGGGACTCCGCCACCGCCGCGTCGATGAATCCGCACGTGTTGACGACGACCAGGTCCGCGCCCTCGTACGATGGCGCGATCGCATAACCCTCGGCGCGCAGCTGGGTCAGGATCTGCTCGGAGTCGACCAGCGCCTTGGGGCAGCCGAGTGAAACGAAGCCGACACGCGGTGCGGGGACGTCCTTGGACTTGCGTAGTGGGCGGGAAGTTGTAGACATGCAGCGAAAAGCGAGTGACCAGGAGAATTAACGCATTGCATCAACGCGATGCAACAATTGCGCGATGCTGCACTGCTTCGCGGAGATCAACGTTTCTTGTCGTCGTCCGGCGGGTTTCCCGGGGGCGTGAAGGCGGGAAACGGAAACGTCGTGAACATGCCGCGGGTCTGGTCCTGCATCCGCTGCTGCATGTCCATGAAGAGCTTGGCGCTTTGCTCCAGATAGTTGCCGAGCATCCCCTGCATGGCGGGCGCCTGCATCTGCATGAACTGCTTCCACAGGTCGGGCGTCAGCATCATCTTGTCGCCGTAGACCTGCTTCGCCTGGTCCTGCAGCTTCTTCTGGATGACCATGAACGCCTTGACGTTCTGCTCCATGTACTGGCCCATGATCGTCTGCTGCGCGGTGCCGTAGAAACGGATCATTTGCGACAGCATTTCGGGGCTGAACATCGGTACGCCGCCGTTTTCCTCGTCGAGGATGATCTGCAGCAGGATCCCGCGGGTCAGTTCCTCACCCGTTTTGGCGTCGACCACCTGGAAGTCGATGTTGTCGAGCACCATCTGCTTGACGTCCGCCAGCGTGATGTAGCCGCTATTGGCGGTGTCGTAAAGACGCCGGTTGGGGTACTTCTTGATCATGCGGACCGGATCGCTCATGAAGCGGACTCCCCAATGGAATGGCGCGAGTATAACCCACTGATTTATCGAGCGATTGACTTTCCTGGCGCGTCTACTGCGCCACCTTTGTGCGTCGCAACAAAAAAGCCTTGACTTGGTGCAGACACGTCCCTACAATGCAATTTGTGCGGTGCAGCAATCGAGGTCGGCGAAGCCCGGCTGGCAGGCACGCGGCACCGCGAGCGGTTTCCCGGCAAGTGGGATCCGAACTGCTCGAGCACCGGACCAGCAGGCCCCGCCGCAAGGCAACCGGATGCGGCATTCCCCAGGTTCCGCAAGGCGCCGGGGGACAGGATCAAGACCGAGACAACCGTCCAACGGATACATTGAAAGGGAACCACCATGTACAACGCGAAAGAACAGTTCACCGCCTTCTCGAAGACCAACGTGGCGCAAGCCACCAAGTTTGCCGCGCTCTCGCTTGAGAGCGCCGAGAAGTTCGTTAATTTCAACCTGGGTGCCACCAAGGCCGTGTTCGCACAGTCCGTCGAAGGCGCGCATGCCGTCGCCGCCGTCAAGGACGTGCAGGACCTGGCCGCGCTGCGCACCAAGCTGGCCGAAACCCAGATGCAAACCGCCATGGGCTACTCGCGCCACCTGTATGAGCTGGCCACGGAAGCGCAAGCCCAGTACTCGGCGCTGGCTGAAGAAGCCTTTGCCGTCTACACGAAGGGCGTTGCCGGCTGGGTTGACCAGGCGAGCAAGGCAGCACCGGCCGGTTCGGATTCCGCGTTCAACGCCTTCCGCTCGACCATCGCCGCCACGACCGCCGCGTTCGACCAGTTCCAGAAGGCCAGCAAGCAAGTCGTGAGCATCGCCGACGCCAACGTGCGCGCCGCCGCTGCCACCGCGACGAAGGCCACGGCCAAGGGTCGCAAGGCTGCGTAATCAGCAGCAGTGTCAGGTATCAACGCAAGGCAGGACGGAGACGAAACGGCGAGATTGGCGCGAGGGAACTTGAAATGCCCGGCGCGGTCCCAATGTTGCAGGTGAAGTCTCCTTCTGTATCAATGTTCTCCTCCTGATTGATACAGCCTTGAAAGCCCCGCGATGCACATCGCGGGGCTTCTTTTTTGCGCGCGCGAAATTAGATTGTTTGTTCCAGCCCGTGAAACTACTGTCGCGCCTGCGAGCACTCGACGTTCATGTCCTTGCATGCGCGCAGCACGCCGTTCAGCACCAGACGATTTGGCATGGTGACTCCTGGAGTCGGGCTGGGTTGAACGGAAAGTGTCGTGAAGTCTCGCGTCGTCACCGGCGGAATCCGCCGCCGCCCGCGCGACCGGCAAATCCGCCAGCGCGTTCGGCGCCGAACTGCTGCTGGCGTTGCGCGCCCATCATGCGGGCGGAGCGGTCCTGCTCGAGTTGTCCCATGCCCTCGAAGCGGCCGGCGCCTTCGGCGCCGCCCCCCCGCTGCTGCGCACTGCCTGACGCGCTGGCGCGCTCGCTGGCCGCCGTGCTGCCGGTGCTGCCCGCCGTACGTTGCGCGGCCGCCCCGCTGCCGGAGGTGCCGGTACGCGGCGCCGCGGCTTCACTGGCGGACGTTGTCGCGGCCTTGCTGTTCGCAGGCGGCTGCACGGAATTCCACGAACCGTTGTCGTACTTCTGCCAGCCGCTGTCGGTCTTCTTGTAGACGTTGCCATCCGCGCCCGCGTAGACGTCGCCGCCGGCGGTCTTCACGGCACCGGCGCTGTTGCCGCCGGCACCGGATATACCGGCACCCTTGGCCCCGCTGCTGGAGTTGAACGATCCCGCGGAACCCTGCGCGTTGCTCTGGCTTTGCGTGTGCACCGTCTGGTTGGGGCCCGAGATCGTGGAAGAGCCCCAGCGGCCGTAGGCATTGCTGTTCTGCTGCGTCGAACCGGAGCGATCCGTGTTGGCGTTGTACCAGCTTGCGTTGCCGGCGCAATTGCCCGAATTGCACGATCCGCTGCCATGCGCGTAGCTGCCGGTGCTGGGGTTGTAGGCTGAAAACGCACCCGCGCCACCGTTGGGACCGTAGATCGCGCCGCCCTGCGCATAGGCGCCGGTATTGGGGTTGTACGCGTAGCCGGCTTTCGCCGCGCCACCATACGGCCCGTAGATCGCGCCACCCTGCGCCCACGCGCCGGTGGCCGAGTTGTAGTACGTGGCGCCCGCGTACGAATACGGATACGGGTAGTAGATCGGGATCGGCGCCGGATAGAGATAGGGCGGGTAGTAGTAGCCGGTCCCATAGACCACGACGCCGGAACTGACATAGCTCATGTTGTAGCCGGACGTGTAGACGAAGGTGACCGTCTCCGGTGTTGCGCCGTAGATCTTCACATACGTGACGGCATAGAGTGGACTCGACGGCGGGATCGTGTAGATCACCGGCGGCACGCTGGCGGCCAGCACCCATGGGCCGGTCGGCGAGGGCGCGGTGAACCACGCGCCTTGCCACACGGAGAAGTACTGGTTGTCGACCTTGATCACGGCGAACGACGTGTTGACGGCGTAGAGCATCGGCGTGCCGGCGATTGGTTCGAAGCGCGGCGCGCCGGCGTACACGACATCGAGCTTCGCCGTGGCGCGCTTCAGCGTGCCTTGCTGCGGAATCCGGGCTTCGCGCACCGCCTGCTGTGCCTGCGGCGTGCCGGGGACGGAGACCAGCACGAAGCCGCGCGGTCCAGCGGCGGGTATGCGCGCGAAGTCGGGCGGCAGATTGGGTGTGGCAAAGGTCCACGGTCCCTCGAGTGTGGCCGCCGCGAACCAGCGTCCCGACACCAGGTAATACATCCGGCCGCTGGCGACGTCGCGGAACAGCGCGGCATCGGTGTTGCTGACGTACTGCAGCGTCGTGCCGGGGATGGCCACGTATTGCGGCGCGCCGGTGGTGACGATGATGGCGGCAGGCGTCGTGGAGACGAAGACGGTCGGCGTGTCAGCGATCGTCAACGCGCGCCCCGGCACGGCCTGCCGCACCTGCGCGAAGTTCGCGTCGGCCGGCAATGCACTGAACGCCAGCGGCAGCCTGCCTGCAGGTACCCACGGACCTTTCGCATCGGGCGCGGCCAGCCAGCCGCCATTCACCAGCAGGAACCACGTCTTCGTGGTGCTGTCCTGGAACACGTCCCAATTGGTGTTGATCGCGACCGCCAGCGTGGTGCCCGTGACTGGTGCCACGACCGGTTCGCCGTCGAAGACGACGAGGCTGGCCGGACGCGGACTCACCAGGATCCGCGGCGGCGTGTTGTCCAGCGTGACGTTCTGCGCCGGCGTGGCGGGCTGTGCGCCGTCGCTCGACACGATCGCATCGAGCGGTACGCGCTTGACCGGCAGCGCCGCGACCGCCGCGCGGATACGCGTCTCGAACTGCACGGCCTGCGCGGTATCGGCCGTTGGAAACCGCGTTGACACGAGGCGTGGTTCGGTCAGCGCGACGGTGCGCGACGCCATGTCGGTGTCGGTGGTGAAGGCGACCTCGATCGTGCCCATGACGGGCGCCGCAGCGCCGGGCGGCGTGACACCGATCGCGACACGCGCGTTCAGCGTCCGGTGCTCGGGCCAGCTCATCACCTGCGGCTGGTAGACGATCGCACTGCCGTCGGGACCGGAAACGGTATGCGGCCATTGATCGGCAACCGGCAGCGCGGCACCCGCTGCGGCGCGTGGCGCAGGCGCCGGAATGGCTGCGCCGGCGGATGCTGCGCCACCACCACTCACCGCGCGCAATGCCTGCGCACAGGTAGGCGATGCACGATTCACGTTCTTCTGCAGGCACGCGAGCGCCGCGGCGCCGCCAGGAGATATGCCCGCGCAGTTGGCCTGGAAATCACCACGGCAGGATGCGCGGATCGCGCTCTGCTGTTCCGGCGTCGGTCGCTGCGCCGTGGCGTGCGCCGCGGCTAGAGCTGCCAGCGACAGCACGATCACGTTGATCATGCGCGGGGACCGCGCGTTACCTTCGGACATCGTCGACTCCCTGGTGGCGCAAGGGCGCGATCGCCGCGTGCGTCGTTGCGTGGCGGGCGCCGGCCGCCGCCACTGTTTCAGAACATGTGCTGGCCGCCGTTGATCGCGATATTGGCGCCGGTCAGGAATGCCGCTTCCTCGCTCGACAGGTAGGCCACGAGACCCGCGACCTCTTCCGGCTTGCCCAGGCGCCCCATCGGGATCTGCGGAATGATCTTCGAGTCCAGCACTTCCTTCGGGATTGCCATGACCATCTTGGTGCCGATGTAGCCGGGCGAAATGGTGTTGGAGGTGACGCCCTTGCGCGCATATTCGAGCGCCAGCGCCTTGGTGAAGCC
>JBBQEY010000180.1:0-6845 GCA_038321425.1 Burkholderiales bacterium
GCGGCGCAAAGCGACCGACCTGCTGCCGCGAGCGGCGTCATGCTGACCCCGCTTCACCGCTGCGTTGACGCCGCGGGCTATCACTACGAGTACGTGGACGTCACCATCGATCGCGCCGCGCGCACCGCCACCTTCACGCTGCGCGGTCCCGCAGCGCCGCCCCCTGCGGACCTGCGCGACATCGAGGCGGAGGGTGTCGACTGGTGGCCACTGCGATTGGCACGCGAATTGGACGACGCAATCCTGTCGATGCGCACCAACGAACTCGGCATCGGCACGTGGCTCCTCAAATCCATCGGCGATGCCCAGCGCGTGCTGGCCGTGGACGCGACACTCGCCCGCCACAACGGCCACTGGTTCGTGCGCGAGACGACGGGGTACCTGCGCCGCACGCTCGCGCGGCTCGACGTGTGCTCGCGCACGCTGTTCGCGCTGGTGGAGGAAGGCTCGTGCTTCGCCGGTACGCTGCTCGAGGTGGCGCTGGCCGCGGACCGCATCTACATGCAACGCTGGCCCGATACGCCGGCGCGCGAGCCGAGGCTGACGCTGTCGGCGCTGAACTTCGGCACCTATCCGATGGTGAATGGCCGCTCGCGGCTGGCGCGGCGATTCTGCGACGAGGCCGACGCGCTGGCGGCCGTCGAGGCGAACCTGGGCGTCGAGTTGCCGCCCGAGCGCGCCGACGCGTTGGGTCTCGTCACCGCGATGCCGGACGATATCGACTGGGCTGACGAGATTCGCATCGCGCTCGAGGAGCGCGCGACCATGTCGCCGGATGCATTGACGGGTCTCGAAGCCAACCTGCGTTTCGCGGGCCCGGAGACGATGGAAACCCGCATCTTCGGCCGACTATCTGCATGGCAGAACTGGATCTTCACGCGGCCCAACGCCGTGGGCGAGTTCGGTGCGCTCAAGGTCTACGGCAAGGGCGGCAAGGCGCAGTTCGATTTTGAACGCGTCTGATCACAATTCGATCGGCACCACCGCGGCGACGTCGCCGCGATCGACAGGACTTGGGACCATGAACACCATCAACTACAGCGAAAAGATTCCCAACAACGTGAACCTGTCCGGCGATCGCGCGCTGCAACGCGCGCTCGAGCACTGGCAACCCAACTTCCTGAAGTGGTGGGCAGAGATGGGGCCGGTAGGCACGCGTGACGCATCGGTGTACCTGCGCACGGCGGTCGGTGTGGACGCCGGCGGCTGGGCCCATTTCGATCACGTGCGGATGCCGGACTATCGATGGGGCATCTTCCTCACCCCCGCGGACGCGGAGCGCCGGATCCACTTCGGCGAGCACACGGGAGAGGCCGTCTGGCAGGACGTGCCGGGCGAGCACCGCGCCAACCTGCGCCGCATCATCGTCACGCAGGGCGACACGGAACCGGCGTCGATCGAACAGCAGCGCCATCTCGGGCTGACGGCACCCTCGCTCTACGATCTCCGCAACCTGTTCCAGATCAACGTGGAGGAAGGCCGCCACCTGTGGGCCATGGTGTACCTGCTGCACCGGCACTTCGGCCGCGACGGCCGCGAAGAGGCCGACGCTCTGCTGCAGCGGCGCTCGGGCGACACCGACAATCCGCGCATCCTGGGCGCCTTCAACGAACGCACGCCCGATTGGCTGGCGTTCTTCATGTTCACGTACTTCACCGATCGCGACGGCAAGTTCCAGCTCTGCGCGCTCGCGGAGTCCGGTTTCGATCCGCTGGCCCGCACGACGAAATTCATGCTGACCGAGGAAGCGCATCACATGTTCGTCGGCGAGTCCGGCATCTCCCGCGTGGTCCAGCGCACGTGCCAGGTGATGAAGGAACTCGGCACGGACGACCCGGCGCGCGTGCGCGCCGCCGGCGTCATCGACCTGCCGACGGTACAGCGCTATCTCAATTTTCATTTCGCGGTGACGATCGATCTCTTCGGCGCCGATCAATCATCCAACGCGGCCACGTTCTACGGCGCTGGCCTCAAGGGCCGCTTCGAGGAGGGCAAGCGCGACGACGATCACCGGCTGCACGGACTCACGTATGCGGTGCAGGAAGTGGTCGACGGCCGCATCGTCACGCGCGATGTGCCGATGCTGAACGCGCTGAACGAGGTCCTGCGCGATGACTTCATCCGCGATTCGGTGGGCGGCATCGGCCGCTGGAACAAGGTGATCGAGAAGGCCGGCCTCGCCTTCCGCCTCACGGTGCCGCACAAGGCGTTCAATCGCAAGATCGGCACATTTGCCAATGTCCGCGTCGCGCCCGATGGCCGCGTGGTCAACGAGACCGAATGGGCCGCCAACCAGTCCACGTGGCTGGCCTCGGCGGAGGATCGCGCCTTCGTGGCCTCGCTGATGGGCCGCGTGATCGCACCGGGCCGGTTCGCGAACTGGATTGCACCGCCCGCCATGGGCGTGAACAAGCAGCCGGTGGACTTCGACTACGTACGCTTCAACTGATTGCCAATGCCCGTTGCCATGAACGTCGATGCCGATCAAGGCGCGTCCGTGTCGCCGCTGCTGCGCCAGCACCTGATCGACCCGGAGATCTGCATTCGCTGCAACACCTGCGAGGAAACGTGCCCGCTCGACGCGATCTCGCACGATTCGCGCAACTACGTGGTCGACCCGGCGGTGTGCAATGCCTGCAACGCCTGCGTCTCGCCGTGCCCCACCGGCGCGATCGACAACTGGCGCAACGTGCCGCGCGCGGGCGCGTGGTCGCTGGCCGACCAATTGCAGTGGGACGTGTTGCCACCGCCGGCAACTGCCGCACCCGACGACGCCGGTGGCGTGCCGGCGGAAATCGCCGCGATCACGGCGCTGGCCAGTGCCGGCCAGGGCGGCAACTCCGCCGCCCCGTGGTCGGCGGCAACGCCCAGCATCAACCTGCATCCGCCGGAGCGCCCGGCCGTGGCCACGGTCACTGGCAATTTTCGCCTGACGGCCGAAGGCACGACCAGCGACATCCGGCACCTCGTGCTCGACTTCGGCTCGATTGCATTTCCGGTGCTCGAAGGCCAGACGATCGGCATCGTGCCGCCGGGGCGCGACGCCGATGGCCGCCCCCATCATGTGCGGCTCTACTCGGTCGCCAGTCCGCGCGATGGCGAGCGTCCGCGCTACAACAACGTGGCGATCACCGTGAAGCGCGTGACCGAGGACCACGCGGGCCAACCGATTGCGGGCATCGCCTCGAACTATCTATGCGATCTCGAACGCGGCGCCAACGTGCAGGTGGTGGGGCCGTTCGGCGCGTCGTATCTGATGCCCGATCATCCGGGCGCACGCCTGCTGATGATCTGCACGGGCACCGGTTCGGCACCGATGCGCGCGATGACCGAGCGCCGCCGCCGCCGCATGGCGCTCGACGAAGGCGGCGATCTGATGCTGTTCTTCGGTGCCCGGACACCGGAGGAATTGCCCTACTGCGGCCCGTTGATGAAGCTTCCCGCGTCGTTCATCGACATCAACCTCGCGTACTCACGGGTCCCCGGCCAGCCGCGCCAGTATGTGCAGGACCTGATCCGCGCCCGCAGCACTGACGTCGCGTGCCGCCTGGCCGATCCGCAGACCTTCATCTACGTGTGCGGATTGAAGGGCATGGAGCAAGGCGTGGCCGACGCGTTTCGCGAGGTCTGCTCGAATCATGGCCAGGACTGGGATGCGCTGCTCCCCGCGCTGCGCGCGCAGGGCCGCTATCACCTCGAGACTTACTGAATAGCAGCGACCCGCGCGACAGCATGACGCGCGTGTGGCAAGCGCCTAGGGACGCTTCATCGCCAACGCCCGCGTGTAGACGTCGTCGCGTGACAAACCGGTGACGGCCGCCACGACGCGCGCCGCCCGGGCGGGCGGCAACTCTTCCAGCAGTGCCTGTAACCACCGCACCTGCTCAGGGGCCATCGTCGCGCCCTCGGGCATCGTCGCCACCACGGGCGAATCGACAATCAGCACGAACTCGCCACGCTGGCGCTGCGGCTCCGCGGCGATCCATGCGGCCGCGCCGGCCAATGGCAGGCGCACAATGGACTCGAACTTCTTGGTGATCTCCCGCGCGATTACAAGATCGCGGTCGCCGCCCAGCACGTCGGCCAGGTCCGCGATCGTCGCGACGACACGGTGCGGTGCTTCGTAGAACACCAACGCCGCGGCATTCACCGCCAGGTGTTCGAGCAGCGACCGGCGCGCCTTGGCCTGCACGGGAAGAAACCCGACGAACACAAAACTTGCCGCGGCCAGACCAGCAGCCGAAACGGCGGCAATGACAGCAGACGGTCCGGGAATCGGCACGACCGGAAACCCCGCCGCTCGAACCGCCTGCACGAGCCGCGCGCCGGGATCGCTGATCGCGGGAGTCCCGGCATCGCTGATCAGCGCCACGCTGCGTCCGGCGCGCAGCCATTCGGCGACCGCGTGCAGCTTCTGGTCCTCGTTGTGCGCATGCAGCGCCACCGGGCGGGTCAGGATCCCATAGTGCCGGAGCAGGATCGCCGACGTACGGGTATCTTCCGCGGCGATCATGTCGGCGCTGGCCAGCACATCCAGTGCCCGCAGTGTCACATCGCGCAGATTACCGAGGGGTGTTGCCACCACATATAATGAACCCGCTTCGGCGCGAAATCGCGCGGCCGCCACATGCGGGTCCCGCGCGCTGCCCGCGCCTTCATCCACCGCCGTTGCTTCCACCTTCGTCACGACTCGATCCGTTTCCCGTGGCTGCCATCACATTTTTTTTCCCTGCCCGCAGGTGGGCCATTCTCATGGGGGCCACGTTGATGCTGGCCGCCGCATTCTCCGCTGCGCAAACGCCCCCGGCAAGCAACGATCCTGCGGCGGTCCCGATTGGTGCGGGCACTGAACCTGCCCCTGTACCCGAGCCCGCGGACAGACCCGCGCCGCAGGTCGACGTGGCGATCGTGCTACCGCTCGAATCAGGGCAGTACAGCCGCGCTGCCGAAGCGGTGCGCACCGGCTTCCTGGCGGCCGCCGAAGCATCGGGTACGCGACCGCGCATCCGCGTCTTTCCGCACGGCGACGATGGCGTTCTCACCGCCTTCGAAGCTGCGCGTGCAACCGGCGCAAGGGTCATTGTCGGCCCGCTGGTTCGCGACGATGTCCGCACCGTCGCCAGCCTGTCGCTCGACCTGCCGATGACGCTGGTGCTGAACCAGCTCGACGAGCTCGCCGACACGCCATCCACACTCTACACTCTGGCGCTCGGTGTGGAGGGCGATGGGCGGATGATCGCGCGGCGGATGCGCGCTGACAATGCGCAGGCGATTGCCGTGGTCAATGCCGACACGCCGCTGATGAAGCGCCTGGTCGGCGCGTTCGCCGCGGAGTGGTTGCAAGGGGGCGGCGCGGTTCCCGACGTCTACGGTTTCGCCGCGACGCCGACGGCTCTGGTCACACTGCGGCGCCAGTTCGTGCGGCACCCGCCGGATGCCGCGCTGCTGGCTTTGGATGGCACCGACGCCACGCTGGCCAAGCCCTATCTTGGCACCACGCGAACCTATGCCAGCGGACTGGTATTCGAACGCGAGACGCAGGCCGTGACGCGCGACCTCGACGGCCTCGTGATCGTCGAGATCCCCTGGCTCGTCACGCCGCAAGCGGCGCAGTTCGCCAACCTGCCGCGCAAGGAGTACGGAAGCATCGCGCTGACCCGGCTCTACGCGTTGGGACTCGATGCGTTCCGCGTGGCCCAGGTACTGCGCGAAGGCGCACCCGAGCGCATGAGTTTCGAAGGCGCAACGGGCCAGGTGACCCTGGGCGAGGGTCGCCAGTTCCAGCGCGAAGGTGTGTTCGCTGTATTCCGAGCGGGGCAGCTTGCCCCGCTCGACGGGGCGCGCTGACGCCGCCGTGCATGGACGCGCCGAAGTCGGACAGGCGTTCGGTCGGTTCCCGCGGTGAAGCGGAGGCGGCACAATTTCTCGAACGGCAGGGCTTGGCGATCATCGCCCGCAACTTCCGCACGCGGCGCGGCGAGATCGACTTGATTGCCCGCGATGGCGACACGCTGGTGTTCGTCGAGGTCCGAGTCCGGACCAGCCGTGCGTTCGGGGGCGCGGCGGCCAGCATCACCAGCGCCAAGCGCGCCCGTATGGTCGCCGCGGCGGGCGCCTACCTGGTCCGCCTCGGCCGCGAGCCGCCGTGCCGCTTTGACGCGATCCTGATCGACGGCGCGGGGGAGCCCACGCTGACCTGGGAGCGTGACATTCTCGAGGTCTAGTGGCGTGTGACAGCGCCAGTGGTCCCTCGTCCTGCAGCCGGGGGCCATGGCCGCGCCTGCTAGAATCCCGCCACCATGATCGACCATACCAAGCGTATCCGCGGCCATTTCGCGGAGAGCGCGCAATTGAAGCTGGATGCCGCGGAGATTCTGACGCCGGACATTGCGCGCGCTGCGGAAGTCCTCACGGAAAGCCTCTTTGCCGACGGCAAGATCCTGGCCTGCGGCAACGGCGGCTCGGCTGCGGACGCCCAGCACTTTGCGGCGGAATTGGTCGGCCGCTTCGAGCGCGAGCGCCCGGAATTGCCGGCCATCGCGATGTCGACCGATACGTCGCTGATGACCGCGATCGCCAACGACTATTCGTTCGAACAAGTGTTCGCGAAGCAGGTGCGCGCGCTGGGCGCCAAGGGCGACGTGCTGCTGGCGATCTCGACCTCCGGCAACTCCGGCAACGTGATCGCCGCCATCGAGGCCGCGCACGCGCGGGAGATGCGCGTCGTGGCGCTCACCGGCAAGGGCGGCGGGCGGATCGGTGAACTTCTGCGCCCCGGCGACGTCAACCTCTGTGTGCCGCACAGTCGTACGGCCCGAATCCAGGAGGTCCATTTGCTCATGATC
>JBBQEY010000181.1:0-6827 GCA_038321425.1 Burkholderiales bacterium
GCGCGCGCCGACGTTCGAGGTCATGATCACGACCGTGTTCTTGAAGTCGATCACGCGCCCATAGTTATCTGTGAGGTGTCCTTCGTCGAGCACCTGCAGCAGGATGTTGAAGACATCCGGATGCGCCTTCTCGATTTCATCGAGGAGGATCACCGAGTACGGCTTGCGCCGAATCGCCTTCGTCAGCGTTCCAGAATCCTCGTAGCCAACGTATCCCGGCGGCGCGCCGATCAGGCGCGACACCGAGAACTTCTCCATGTATTCACTCATGTCGACGCGGATGAGCGCCGACGCATCCGCGAAAAGGAATTTCGCGATGGAGCGCGCGAGCTCCGTCTTGCCAACGCCCGTGGGTCCGCAGAAAATGAACGAGCCGATGGGACGATTCGGATCCTTGAGGCCCGCGCGGCTCCGCCGGATCGACCGGCTGAGCGCCTTGATGGCCTCGTCCTGACCGATGACGTTCAGGTGCAGCTCGTCCTCCATCCGCAGCAGGCGACTGGTCTCCGCCTCCTGGAGACGCGTGACGGGAATGCCCGTCCAGCGGCTCACGATGAACGCGATCTCCTCCTCGCCGAGCACGGGGCGGTGCGACTGCCGGCGCTGCTCCCACTCCTCCTGCTTCTTGCGGATGTCGCCCTGAATCTCTCGCTCCTTGTCCCGCAGCGAGGCGGCACGCTCGAAATTCTGGTCGCGGACGGCGGCCTCCTTCTCCGTGTTCACCTTCTCCAGCTCGCCCTTGAGTGCGGCTACTTCCGGTGGCGGCGCCTGTGCCGCCAGCCGGGCCCGTGCACCCGCCTCGTCGATCACGTCGATGGCCTTGTCGGGCAGGAAGCGGTCGGTGATGTAGCGCTCCGACTGCTTGGCCGCGAGCACAAGCGTCGCATCGGGGATCGTCACCTTGTGGTGATCCTCGTACTTCTTGCGCAGCCCCTTCAGGATCTCCACCGTCTCCTCGATGGAGGGCGGATCGACCACGACCGTCTGGAAGCGGCGCTCGAGCGCGCCATCCTTCTCGATGTACTTGCGATACTCGTTGAGCGTGGACGCGCCGACGCACTGCAGCTCGCCGCGCGCCAGCGCAGGCTTCAGCATGTTGGAGGCATCGATCGCGCCTTCGGCCGCACCGGCACCGACGAGCGTGTGCAGCTCATCGATGAACAGGATCACGTTCTTGTTCTGCGCGATCTCGTTCATGACCGCCTTGAGGCGCTCCTCGAACTGGCCGCGGTACTTGGTGCCGGCAATCACGGCCGCCATGTCGAGTGACAGCACGCGGTTGTCGCGCAGCGACTCAGGGCATTCACCGTTGGCGATGAGTTGCGCGAGACCCTCGACGATGGCCGTCTTGCCGACGCCGGGCTCGCCGATCAGCACCGGAGTGTTCTTGGTGCGCCGCTGCAGGATCTGGATGGTGCGGCGGATTTCGTCGTCGCGGCCGATGACGGGATCGAGCTTGCCTTCGCGGGCGCGCTCGGTCAGGTCGATCGTGTACTTGGCGAGCGACTCGCGCTGGCCTTCGGCTTCCTGCGAGTCGACGCCACCGCCGCCGCGCACGGCGTCGATAGCCGCTTCCAGCGCCTTGCGGTTCAAGCCCGCGTCCTTCGCGAGGCGGCCGGTGTCGCCTTTGTCGCCCGCCAACGCCAGCAGGAACAGTTCGCTGGCGATGAACTGATCGCCGCGCTTGGTGGCTTCCTTGTCGGTGAGATTGAGCAGGTTGTTGAGATCGCGACCCACGGTGATCTCGCCGCCCTGCCCTTCGACCTTGGGCAGGTTCTCGATCGATTTCTTGAGCGCAACCTGCATCTTGGGCACCTGGACGCCGGCGCGGGCCAGCAGCGACGTGGTGCCGCCGTCCTCCTGCGCGAGCAGGGCCGCCAGCAGGTGCTGCGGCTCGATGAAACCGTTGTCGTTGCCCAGGGCCAGGCTTTGCGCGTCGGCAAAGGCCTGCTGGAACTTGGTGGTGAGCTTATCGAAACGCATGGCGCGATATCCCCGCAATGGTTGTGGTTATAGTCCTACATGGGAGTCGTAAACGTGGATTTCAACGGCATTTCGGGGCTCCGAGCGCGTCAGCAGCCACTTTTCGACAGGCCGGAGCAATTGCCACCGCGTGCTAGCATCCGCAGGCAGCAAACGCCGAAATCGTTGTCCAATCCCATCATGACAGACCCCGGCAACCACCCCGAGAACGAGCCGTCGGCACCGCCGGCCGCTCGCCGCGCCTCGCTGCTGGAAGTGGTCGGCGCGGTCTTCGGCAGCTTCCTCGGCATCCGCCGCGGCAACGCGATGAAGCGCGACGCCGTATCGATCAAGCCCGCTCAGGTAATCGTGGTCGGCATCCTTCTCGCCATCGGCCTGGTAGTGTCACTGCTGCTGCTCGTGCGCTTCATCATGAGTTCCGCTGGCGTCTAGCGTGCAAAACCCCGTTCGGCCTGGCGAGCCGGTCGCCACCGCTGCCACGGCATCCGCCGCCTTGACCAGCTCCGCATCGCGCGTGAGTACGTCCGGGCACAACCGCAGATAGCGACCGCGGGCATCGGTGACCACGTCGTGCCTGCGCAGCGCCGCTGACCAGCTTTCGGCGCGCGCGTCGGCGATCGCGACGAACGCGCCGCGGTTCGGCGTGCCGCCAATTGCCGCTACGCCCCGCTGTGCCAGCAACGCGACGAGCCGCTGTTGCTGCGCCAGTGAATAGGCGCGAATGCGACCGACGCCCAACGCCAGCGTGAACACCTGCCCGGCGCGCGCCTGGTAGAACGGCAGGATGGCCGGCGTGGACTCGAGGAAGGCGTCGCCGCCCTCGCCGTATTCGGGCGGATCAGGACGCGTGTAGGCAAAGGGCTGGCGCTTGGCAAACCAGCCAGTGTCGAGCGTGCGGAGGCTCCCGTCGAGATGGCGCGGGTGCAGGTAAAGAAAGCACGCGCCGGTGCCGCCGCGCAGGTATTTGTAGGCGCCGCCGACGGCGAAGTCGACATCGAGCGCGGAGAGGTCGATGGGGAACACCCCCAGCGAGTGATACGTATCGATGAGAATGCGCGCGCCTGCCGCATGGGTCGCGGCGACGATGCCCGGCAATTCGGCCAGCCGCTGGCCCGTGCTGAACATCACCTGCGACACCACGACGAGATCGGTGCCGGGTTGGATCGCGCGGAGAATCGTGGGCGTGGCGAATTGGCCTTCAACATCTGGCTCGACCAGCGTCAAGGCGATGCGGCCGCGGCGCGCGTATTCGCGCAGGATGACGTCGAGCGAATCGAACTCGCCGCGCGTGGCCACCACGCGGGGCACACCGTCGTAGCTGTTCAGCACCGCGCGCAGACCCTGGCCGGCGCTGGTCTTCGGCACGATGCAATCGGCGCGCGGCGCGCCGGTCAACGTGGCCAGTCGCTGCCGGTAGTCGTGCATTTCCGCGGCCCATCCCTCCCACGCGCCGCCCATCGTCGTGTACCACGCCGTCAGCGCTTCCTGCACGTCGTCCGCGGTGGCATCGAGCGGGCGGCCCAGCGAGTGATTGGCGAGATAGGCGCGCTGGCCGCCGGCGGCCAGCGCGCGACCGAAGAGCGGCGCCACGTGCCGCGCCAGCGCGTCCTCGGTCAGCGCGTCGCGGCCGAGCGCCGCCACCGCTGCCTCGATGCGCAGGACCGTGGAAGGGGCGGCGTTCATGTTGCCTCGGCGCCGCGTTGCGGGATGCTGGGTCGTCCCATGTGCCTCATCCCCCGCCGATCACGGTGCGTGCGTCGATCAGTTCCGGAAAGAACGGATGGTCGAGCGCGCGTTTGAGATAGTTCACGCCCGACGATCCACCGGTGCCCTTCTCGTGGCCGATGATCCGTTCGACGGTCTTCATGTGCCGGAAGCGCCACAGCTGGAAGCTCTCGTCGACGTCGACGAGCTTTTCGCACATGTCGTACGCGTCCCACCATTGCCGCGGATCGTCGTAGATGGTCTTGAAGACCGGCACGAGGTCAGGATGCCTGACGTAGCGCTGCGTGAAGTCGCGCTGCAGGCAATCGGCGGGCACCGGCAGCCCGCGCCGATGCAGGTGCCGTAGGAATTCGTCGTACAGAGAGGGCGCATGCAACAGTGCATCCAGTTCGGCGTGCACCGCCGGCTCCTGCCGGAACACATCGAGCGTGGCCGCGCGCTTGCTGCCCAGCAGGAATTCGATCGCGCGGTACTGCGGCGACTGGAAGCCCGATGACGTGCCGAGCGCGGGCCGGAACGCGTCGTACTCCGACGGGGTGAGCGTCTCCAGCACGGCCCATTGTTCGAAGAGCTGCTTCTGGATCTGTTTCACCCGCGCCAGGATCTTGAAGCACGGTTCAAGCGCGTCGGCGCGGATGAAGACGATGGCCGCCTTCAGCTCGTGGATCATCAACTTCATCCACAGCTCGGACACCTGATGCTGAATGATGAACAGCATCTCGTCGTGGCGCGGGCGGCCATCGACGTCGCGCGACAGCGGTTGCTGCGCCTGCAGCAGCCGGTCGAGCCGCAGGTAGCCACCATACGTCAGGCGGTCCGTCATGTCGGTGACGATGCCGGGTTCGAGGTCGTTCGAGGACATGGCCATCAGGCGCGAAAACGTCGACTTCCAGTATACGCGGGGGCATTGCCGGCGCTGGTCGCGCCCGGCCGGCGCCGCGCCATCCATGCCAGCGTCCCGTCGCCATCGAACCGGAGCCGGTCCGCGCTTTGATACCATGCGGCGCCTATGGCCATCCGTTTGCGTCTCCTCATTCTCGCCACGGTGCTCGCTGCCGGTGTCGCCGGCTGCGGCAGCGATGTCGCGCGCAAGCGCAGCCTCGTGCTCGCCGAATGCCGGCTGCCGAATCTCGCCTCCGCTGTCCAGTGCGGCGAGCTCGAGGTGCCGGAGGATCGCAGCAAGCCCGACGGCCGCAGGATCAAGATCTTTGCGGCGGTGCTGCCCGCCAACACGGTCAGCCCCAAGGATGACCCGCTGGTCATCCTGGCCGGCGGGCCGGGCCAGGCGGCGTCCACGCTGGCGGCCTTTGCGTCTCGGCTCGGCGACATCCGCCGCACGCGCGACATCGTGCTGATCGACCAGCGCGGGACCGGGCGCTCGTCGCCGCTCAACTGCGATGCATTCAAGCCGCGCGACGACGACGCCTTCGACATCGACCCCATGCCGCGCGCGCGGGCGTGCGTGGCGGAGCTGAAGGCAAAAGGCATCGATCCCGCGCAGTACACCACCGCCGCTTGGATCGACGACCTCGACGCCATGCGCGAGGCGCTGGGATACGAGCGGTGGAACCTGTGGGGCGGCAGCTACGGCAGCCGCGTCGCGCTGGAGTACGTGCGCCAACACCCGCAGCGTGTACGCACGATGACGCTCGATGGCGTGGCGCCACCGTCGCTCATCATCACGCTCGACATCTGGCGGACCCGCGCCGCCACGATGAACGCCATCCTCGACGCGTGCAAGGCGTCCCGTGCGTGCGTCGCGGCGCACCCCGACCCGCATGCGTTGTTGAGCCGCGTGGCGGCCGACCTCGGTCCAGGCGGACGCGAGATCGCGTTCGTCGATCCGCGGACCGGTGCACCCGAGCGCACGCGCATCACCTTTGATGCGGTCCTGAGCGCATTGCAGCCGCTGACCTACCTGCCCGAGATGGCAACGTTGCTGCCCGAGTTACTGAGCCTCGCGGCGAAGGGCGAGTACACGCCGCTTTTCGCGGCCAACCTGGCGCTGACCGGCTCGATGAACGATGCGATGAACGCGGCGCTGCACTTCTCGGTGACCTGCGCGGAGGACGTGCCGCGCGTCACACCCGATGCCCGCACCAGGGCGCTCGAAGGATTGCCCGTACGTGATGTTGCGGAACGTCTGATCGCCGTGTGCGACGTGTGGCCGCGCGGAACGGCCGTTCCCACCATGACGCAACCGCTGCGCAGCGACGTGCCCACGCTGCTGGTATCAGGCGGCATGGATCCCGTCACGCCACCCGCCTACGGCACGCTGGTCGCGCGCGACCTCGCCAACAGCCGCCACATCGTGGCGCCCGGCTACGGGCACATCGTCACGCCGCATGCGTGCGGGCCGCGGCTCATGGCCGCGTTCGTCGACACGGCCGATCCTGCCAGGTTGCCGGCCACATGCGTGACCTATTTCGAGAGCAGCGTCCCACCGCCGGTCTGGTCCGGGCGCCTGGAGCCACGGCCATGATCCTCGCGGCGGACTTGAGCAAGTCCTTCGGCAAGAAGCGCGACGTGCACGCGGTGCGCGCCGTGACGCTGGTAGCACCCGACGGCGAGATCACCGGCCTGCTCGGCCCGAACGGTGCCGGCAAGACCACGCTGTTGCGGATGCTTGCCACGCTGATTCTGCCGGACGCAGGCACGGCCGTCATCGACGGCAACGACATCGTCCGCGATCGCTACGCGGTGCGCGAAGGCATCGGCGTGCTGTCCGATGCGCGCGGGCTGTATCCACGCCTGACCGCGCGCGAGAACATCCGTTACTACGGCGCGCTGCACGGCATGCATGGCGCCGCACTCGATGCGCGGATTGATACGCTGGTGCATACGCTCGGTCTCACCACCATCGCGGAGCGCCGCACGCAGGGTTTCTCGCAGGGTGAGAAGATGAAGGTGGCGATCGCCCGCGCGCTGGTGCACGACCCCGCCACGATCCTACTCGACGAACCGACCAATGGCCTCGACATCATGAGCGTGAGAGCATTGCGCACGCAGTTGCGCGACCTGCGCGCGCAAGGCAAGTGCATCCTGTTTTCGTCGCACGTGATGCAGGAAGTGGCCGCGCTCTGCGACCGGATCGTGATCATGGGCCAGGGCCGCGTGGT
>JBBQEY010000182.1:0-6763 GCA_038321425.1 Burkholderiales bacterium
GCCAAGACCCATGCCTCGCAGTGAATCGTAGCTGCCCTTCCGCAGAACGCGGCACTCGCCGCCGAAGCCTTCGTCCGTGCACACTTCCCAGCGGCCATTCGAGACCACCGCGGAGGATGCTGCGTCGTTGAAGCCGTAGCGTTCGAGATTGTCCACCGGCCGGTCTGTGGTGAACGCCTGACCGCGGAAACCTTCTTGCGCATAGAACGTGACCTGAGCGCTGGCGGTGGTGACCGCGACCGCGAGTGCAATGCCGGCGAGAGTGTGAAAGCGTGCTTGCATGATGTGCTCCGTTTTTTGAGGAATTACATGCGTTTTACTGTAGCCCCGTACCGGCATCAACGGACCGGGACAAGCCCGCGTTGACCTGTAGGACGTGTCCGGCACGCGAAGCATTGATTGCATGACGGACGGCGCGCGAACAAAACCCGAACATGGATGCCCCGCAGGTCAATTTCACGGAGCAACCATGCCCACCATCCTGATCGGACAATTCGACGACTTCGACACTGCTGACGCCACGATCGCGGAACTTCACGCATCCGGAATCGACGACGGCGCCATCGAGCAATTTCACCTCAACGCGCCAGGCCAGCGTGACCAAAATACGACTGGCGCGGACCGCAACGCGCGCGAGGGCGATGAAGGTGCGGTATCCGGCGCGGCGATAGGCGCCGCGGCAGGGCTGGCCGCCGGCATCGTTGCGTTACCCATCGCGGGACCCTTTGCCGCGGCTGCCGGTCTTGCGGCGGGCGCCTATACGGGTTCGCTCGCCGGCGCGGTCAACAACATGGGCAGCGAGGACAACCCGGCCCCGCAGAGCACGATTCCGATGCGCAGTGCCGGCGTCCGGGTGGCCGTGGCCGTGGTTGACAACGATGCGGATACGATCGAACGCATCCTGCGCAACCATGCGGCGCGCTCGATCGAACGCAGCACAGGCACGCTGGTGGGTGGCCACATGACGAACTTCGACCCGGTCAGTATGCCGCAATGGATCATGCCGCCGCGTACTTGATCGACGGCCTGCAACCATTGCCCACCCGACATCATCGATCCTGAACGAACCTCAACCGGAACCTCCATGCCGCCCCGCAAAAATTCTTCCATTCGTCTCGTGCCTCGGCCTCGGACCAACACCGATAGCGGCTTCACACCCGTGATGCCGTTGCTGCCCCATGAGCGCGATGAAGCCCCCGCGGGACCGGCGCCGGTGCAGCCGGAAATGGCCCAGGCGAGACGAGACGTGGACCGCGGCCTGGTCGATACAGATTGCTATACCCGGTTGGGCAAGCTGATTCCCCGTGGATCCAGGAAGTAGATCCGGCACCGAGTCGTTGCGACCCGCGCGCCAGGTCTCTGCGCGGATCCGTAGGTCAGCAGCAAGCGGGGCTCTGCTTCCGGCGACATAGGGGTGCACCTTCAGGTGCCGCCCCAACAGCGGCGCATCGAGACTCCACGACGCGTCGGCCTCGACGGCATGCACGACCAACGTGGGGTCGCCTTCCCGGCAGGATCGTCGAGTTTACCAATGAGGGTCGGTACGTTGCCTGTAAAATGCGGGACATGACCTATTGCATCGGCGTCATGCTCGACCAGGGCATGATCTTCGCCTCGGATTCCCGTACCAACGCCGGTATGGACAACATCGCCAAGTTCTGCAAGATGACGCTGTTCGAGCGGCCGGGCGACCGCGTGATCGTGTTGCTGAGCTCGGGCAACCTCGCCGGCACTCAGGCCGTGATCGGCGTGCTCAACCAGCGCTGCGCGGCCGGTGACGACGTGCCCAACCTGTGGAACGCGCGCACGATGTTCGAGGTGGCCATGCTGGTGGCCGACGCGATGCGCGACATCGAGCGCCGCGATGGCGAATATCTCGAAAAGAGCGAAGTCGGCTTCAACGCCTCGTTCATCGTCGGTGGCCAGGTGATCGGCGAGCCCCAGCGACTCTTCCGGATCTATGCCGAGGGCAACTTCATCGAGGCCGGGCAGGACACCATGTATTTCCAGACGGGCGAGACCAAGTACGGCAAGCCCATCATCGACCGCGTGATCACGCGGCGAACACCGCTTGCGGATGCCGCCAAGTGCGTGCTGGTGTCGTTCGACTCCACGATGCGCAGCAACCTGTCGGTGGGAATGCCCATCGACCTCATGTGCTACGAGCGCGACAGTCTATGCGTGCAGAAGCGTCGCCGCTTCGATCACGGCGACGCGTACTTCACGGCCCTGAGCCAGGAGTGGGGCGAAGGCACCCGTCAGGTATTCCGCCAGCTGCCCGAGCTGCATTGGTGACAGCGCACGGCGCCGGCACCGACGACGCCTACGTTGTCACCTGCGAGCACGGCGGCAACCGGATTCCTGCAACCTGCCTTCCGCTGTTCCGCCGTCATCGCGCGCTGCTCGACACCCACCGCGGCTACGATCCGGGCGCGCTGCTGATGGCGAAGGAATTGGCTCGCGCTCTCGACGCGCCGCTCGTGAGTTCCACCGTTAGCCGGTTGCTGGTGGACCTCAATCGTTCGAAGGGACATCCGCGTCTCTTTTCTGCCGCCACCGCAGGCGCCCCGGCAACGCTGCGCGCCTGCATCCTCGCGAAGTACTACCATCCTTATCGCGCGACAGTGGAACAACAGGTCGCGCGGCGGGTGGCCCGCGGCAAGCGGGTAATCCACATTTCGTCGCACAGCTTCACGCCCGAGCTCGATGGTCGGTTGCGCACCGCCGACGTGGGCGTGCTGTATGACCCCGTCCGCCTTGGCGAAGCGGCGCTGGCCGCGCGATGGAAGGCTGCCCTGGCGCGTTCTGCTCCCACATTGCGCGTGCGTCGCAACTATCCTTATGCCGGCCAGGACGACGGCCTGACCTCACACCTGCGTCACCGCTTCCCGGCCAGCGCCTACGTCGGCCTCGAACTCGAGGTGAACCAGCGCATCGTGTTCGCCGCGGGTCGGCCCTGGGCGACCCTGCGCCGGACGCTGATCGAAACATTCCTGGCCGCACAACACGGAGACCCATGATGCAGATACGCGCCGGATTCGAAATGGTCTACGACTGCCCGCAGCCCACGCCGATGATCTTCAACCTCAACGTGCATTTCACGCGCGTGTCCGACCTCGTGGGGCGCGACGACATCACGTTCGATCCGCCGGTGCCCATCAAGGCGTACCGCGACAGCTTCGGCAACTGGTGCACGCGCATCGTGGCGCCCGCGGGCCGGATTCGCGTCTCCGGCGATGCCCTTGTCAACGATTCGGGCAACACCGATCTCATTGTCCCCAATGCCCATCAGCTTGCCGTGCCCGACCTGCCGGAGGAGACCCTGCAGTTCCTGCTCGGCAGCCGTTACTGCGAGACTGACCGGCTGTCGGAAATTGCCTGGAACCTCTTCGGCAACACACCGCTGGGGTGGGCGCGCGTGCAGGCCATCTGCGACTTCGTGCACAACCACATCGCCTTCGGTTATCACAATGCGCGAATGACCCGTACGGCACTCGAGGCGTACTACGACAAGACGGGTGTATGCCGGGACTACGCCCACCTCGCGGTAGCGTTCTGCCGCTGCATGAACATCCCCGCGCGGTATTGCACGGGCTACCTGGGCGACATGGGCACGCCGCCGCCGTGGGGTCCGATGGATTTCGCCGCGTGGTTCGAGGCATTTCTCGATGGCCAGTGGTACACGTTCGACGCGCGCAACAACACGCCGCGGATCGGCCGCATCCTGATCGCCCGCGGCCGCGATGCGGCCGACGTGGCGCTATCCGGCACGTTCGGGCCCAACACCTTGGCGAGCTTCAGGGTCTGGACCGACGAGGTCGTGCAGCCCTGAAGTCAACTGATCATGTCCGCGTGAGCGGGTGTTCCGCCTAAGTCGCGAACTGCTTCACCCACGCCACGTAGTGGTCCATCCAGCCCTGCAGGAACTTGCGGCTGCCCTCGTTCACGCCACCGGCGTCGTCGAAGAATCCATCCTTCACCTGGATGAAGGCCTCGGGTGTGGACAGCGCCGGCATGCCGAGCGTGGCGAGGATGCCGCGCAAGTGCTGTTGCGCCACCGCCGTGCCCACCGCGCCCGGCGATGCGCCGATGATGCCGGCGGGCTTGCCTTTCCAGGCGCTCTTGCCGTACGGCCGCGAGCCGTGGTCGATGGCGTTTTTCAACACGCCAGGGACCGAGCGGTTGTATTCAGGCGTGACGAACAACACGCCCTGCGCGGCGGCGACCGCGGCCTTGAACGCCACGACAGGTTCGGCCTGCTTCGCATCGTCGTCCTGGTTGTAGAGCGGCAAGCCGCCGATGTAGAGCTGGGTCAAGGTGAAGTCCACCGGACCCAGTGCCGCCAGCGCGGTGGCCAGCTTGCGGTTGTACGAGTCGCGCCGAAGGCTGCCGACGATCACTGCAATTTGAAAGTGCGCCATGATGAAATCCCGCGTATGAATGGAGGCTATTGCGTCTCCGAGACTACACGCGTTTGGCGCCGTCCCGGCCTTGCGACGAAGGCCTACCTGGGAACGTGAGATTGCCGTGTCCGCACGGCATCGGCCGTGCCGACGCGCAATGGCTACTTCCGCATCGCCATCGACGCCGCCAGCAGCACTGCCGCGCGCGTCGCACCGATGTTGGCGATGCCCTTGCCGGCGATGTCGTACGCCGTGCCGTGGGCCGGCGTGCAGATCGGGAACGGAAAGCCCCCGAGCAGCGTGACGCCAGACTCGAAGCCCATCAGCTTCATCGCGATCTGGCCCTGGTCGTGATACATCGTCATCACGGCATCGAAGTCACCGCGGCGCGCGCGCACGAATACCGTGTCGGCGGGGAACGGGCCTTCGCAGCCGATGCCCTTTGCCTGCGCCGCCTTCACCGCGGGTGCGATCACGTCGATCTCCTCGCGACCGAAATTGCCACCGTCGCCCGCGTGCGGATTGAGCGCCGCCACGGCAATGCGCGGGGGCGCAAACCCGGCCGCCTTGAGTGCGGTGTTCGCAAGACCCAGTGCCGCCACGATGCCGTCGATGGTCAGCAGCTTCGGCATGTCCGCCATCGGCACATGCGATGTCACGCGCGCATTCCACAGGCCCTCGAGAATATTGAACTCCGTCGCCGGCCCCGTGGTGCCGAGCACCCCGGCAGTGAAGCCGATCTCGTCGTCGTAACTGGCATCCGCCAGCCGCATCGCGTGCTTGTTGAACGGCGTGAAGCACACTGCTTGCGCATCCCCGCGGGCGACGCGTTCGAGGGCATGCCGGTAGTTGGCCAGCGCAAATGCGCCGCCTGCCTTCGTCGCCACGCCGCGCTCGATCGTGACCGGGTCGAGATGCCTGAGGTCGATGAACACAGGGCCAGTACCCGACGGAATCGCATCGCTTGCACCGATGACGGTGAAAACCGTCGTCGTGCCGGCTACCGCCGCACCCGCATCGAACACCCGCTTGTCGCCGATGACGACGAGCCGCGCGGCGGCGTGCGCTTCGTCGAGTGCGGCAAGCTTCGCCGTCAACTCGGGGCTGATGCCCGCCGGATCGCCCATCGCCAAGGCGATGGTCGGGCGTTGCGTTGCTGTCGCGTTCACCGAGGACTCCGATCGAAGTGGGTTCAGTTGCCGAGCGCCCACCGGGGCAGCCAGGTGGTGACGGCGGGAACGTAGGTAATGATCATCAGCGTGGCCAGCAACGGCACGTAGAACGGCGCCATTTCCTTCAATACGTCCTTCATCGTCACCTTGGCGATGTCAGCCACGAGGAAGAGGGCCAGTCCCATCGGCGGCGTCAGCAACCCGATCATCAGGTTGAACACGACGACCATGCCAAGGTGGACTGGATCGACACCGGCCATGACCAGCGGCTTGGCAATGATGGGGGCGATCACCAGAATGGCCGTCGTGCTGTCGAGGAACATGCCGACGAAGATCAGCAGCACATTGATGATGAGCAGCAGCACATTGGGATTGGTGGAGATCGACAGCAGCACGCCGGTAAGCTTCTGTGGCACCTGTTCCACCGACAGGATCCAGCCGAAGAGCGCCGCCACCGCCACGATCAGCAGGATGCCGGCCGACGCGCGGATCGTCTCGAAGGCGGCGTCGAGCAAGCCCTTCCACGTCAGCTCCCGGTAGAAGAGACTGCTGATCAGGACCGCGTAAGCCACGGTGACCGACGCGATCTCGGTGGGCGTGAAGAAGCCGAGCAACATGCCGACGATCAGGATCACCGGCGCCACGATGGCGGGGAATGCCGGCTTGAAGTCGCGCCACAGCTCGACCACCTTCGGCCAGCGCTCGGACCGCGGGTAGTTGCGGCGGAGCGCAAGCCAACCGGTCATCAGCATCAGCATCGCCACGCACAGCAAGCCGGGCAGGATGCCGCCCAGCAGCAGCTGGATCACCGACACGCCGGTCACGGTGCCGTAGATGATCAACGGGATCGAGGGCGGGAAGATCGGCCCCACGATGGCGGAAGAACTGGTCACCGCGGCCGCGAAGGCCGGCTTGAAGCCCTTTTGGCGCATCGCATCGATCTCGATGCGGCCGATGCCGCCGATGTCGGCCAGCGCCGATCCCGACATCCCCGCGAATATCATGCTCCCGAAGATGTTCACCTGCGCGAGCCCGCCGGGCATGCGTCCGACGGCGGTGTCGGCGAACTTGTAGATGTACTTCGAGATGCCCGCGCTGTTCATCAGGCTGCCGACGAACAGGAACACGGGGACCGCCACCAGCGGGAACGAATCGAGTGCGTACAGCGTTCGCTGCGCGATCAGGTCG
>JBBQEY010000183.1:0-6740 GCA_038321425.1 Burkholderiales bacterium
AACGTTGGCACGTCATCATCGAAGCGAGTCGGCTCACGGGAGGCATCCTGTGCTGATTCCAGAAAATCAGCACTAGCGTAGCGCATCGCCAATGCGAGTCCGCCTTCCGGTCAGTGCGCCTTCCTCATCGCCGGGTCTGCCTGCTGGGCAGGCGCGCCACCGCGCAGTCCGCGGAGCAGATTCTCGAAGTGCGATCCGTCTGCCGCCTAAACGGCCAGCAATGACCGCACGTCGTCCGCCTCCATCGTGGCGCCGAGTCCCTGTGCCACCACTTCACCACGCGACAGCACGACGTAATGATCCGCCAGTGCCCGCGCGAAATCGTAGTACTGCTCGACCAGCAGGATCGCCATGTCACCGCCACTGGTCAGCTTGCGGATCGCGCGCTCGATGTCTTTGATGATCGACGGCTGAATGCCCTCGGTGGGTTCGTCGAGGATCAGCAGCTTGGGCCGTAGCGCCAGCGCGCGGCCGATGGCCAGTTGCTGCTGCTGGCCGCCGGAGAGGTCGCCACCGCGACGGCCGAGCATGTCCTTTAGCACCGGGAACATCTCGAAGATGTACGACGGAATGCCCACGCCGCGCTTCTGCGTGGCCAGACCCATCAGCAGGTTTTCCTGCACGGTGAGGCGCGGAAAGATGTCGCGGCCCTGCGGCACGTAGCCCATGCCCAGGCTGGCGCGCGCGTACGGCGCGAGTGCAGCGATCTGCACATCGCCGAAGCGGATCTCGCCCGAACGTACCGGCAGCAGTCCCATCAGGCATTTCAGCAGCGCCGTCTTGCCGACGCCATTGCGGCCGAGCAGCGTCGTGCACTTGCCCGCCGGGACGTCGAACGACACGTCGCGCAGGATGTGGCTGCCGCCGTAGTATTGGTTAACGTGGGCTACGGAGAGCATCATCAGTCCCGAAGGGCCGCCCCAAGGGGCTGATTGCTCCCCCTCAGGGGGCAGCGAGCGTAGCGAGCGTGGGGGTCCATCATCAGTCCCGAAGGGCCGCCCCAAGGGGCTGATTGCTCCCCCTCCGGGGGCAGCGAGCGAAGCGAGCGTGGGGGTTCACTTCTATCTACCCAGGAATACTTCGATGACCTGCTCGTTGTTCTGGACCTGCTCCATCGAACCTTCGGCCAGTACATGGCCCTCGTGCAGCACGGTGACGCGATCGGCAATACGCGCGACGAAATCCATGTCGTGCTCGACGACGATCAGCGTGTAATCGCCTGCCAGCGTTTCGAAGAGCTCGGCGCTGCGCATGGTCTCGTCATCGGTCATGCCGGCCACCGGCTCGTCGAGCAGCAGCAGTTGGGGTTCCTGCATCAGCAGCATGCCGATCTCGAGCCATTGCTTCTGCCCGTGCGACAGCAGGCCTGCCAGGCGGCCGGCCTCGGGTTGCAATTTGATCGTGTCGAGGATACCCAGGATGCGGTCATGCGCCGTCGAATCGAGCCTGGCATTGAGCGTGGGCCACACGCGCTTGTCGGTCTTGCGCGCCAGCTCGAGGTTCTCGAACACCGAGTGATCCGTGAAGACCGTGGGCTTCTGGAATTTGCGGCCGATGCCGCGGTCGGCAATCTCCGGTTCGGACAGCTTGGTGAGATCGATCGTCTGGCCGAAGTACGCGGTGCCGAGATCGGGGCGTGTCTTGCCGGTAATCACATCCATCATCGTCGTCTTGCCCGCACCATTGGGGCCGATCACGCAACGCAACTCGCCGGCATCGATCATCAGCGTCAGGTCGTTCAGCGCCTTGAAGCCATCGAAACTCACCGAGATCGACTCGAGGTAGAGGATGGCGCCGTGCGTGATGTCCACACCCCCGGTGACGACGCGGCCGTCCATGCCGCTGCTGCTGCGCACCGAGATGTCGGCGGCCGGCTTCGCGATGACGAGATCGGGCGGAGTCATCCGCGCCTCCGGATCCACAGGCCCGCGATGCCGCGCGGCAGGTACAGCGTGACCAGGATGAAGAGGAGGCCGAGCACGTACAGCCAGTACTCCGGCAGCACCTGCGTGAACCAGCTCTTGCCGAGGTTGACGACCGCCGCGCCGATTACGGGGCCGATCAGCGTGCCGCGGCCACCCACGGCCGTCCAGATCGCGATCTCGATCGAATTGGCGGGCGACATCTCGCTCGGATTGATGATGCCGACCTGCGGCACATACAAGGCGCCCGCGATGCCGCAGATCACCGCCGACAGTGTCCAGATTAAGAGCTTGAAGTACATCGGGTTGTAGCCCGAGAACATCACGCGCGTCTCGGCGTCGCGGATGGCCATCAGCACGCGGCCCAGTTTCGACGTGACGATCGCGCGGCCCAGCAGCAGGAAGCCCAGCAGCGCGAATCCGGTGAGGCAGAACAGCACCATCCGCGTCTCCGGCGCCGTGATCGGAAAGCCCAGGATGCGCTTGAAATCCGTGAAGCCGTTGTTGCCGCCGAAGCCGGTGTCGTTGCGGAAGAACAGCAGCATGAACGCGTAGGTGAGCGCCTGCGTGATGATCGAGAAGTACACGCCCTTGATCCGCGAGCGGAACGCGAAGAACCCGAACACGAAGGCCAGCAGGCCCGGCACCAGCACCACCAACAGCATGCAGTACCAGAAGTTGTCGGTGAAGTTCCAGAACCACGGGTAAGTCTTCCAGTCGAGGAACACCATGAAATCCGGCAGGTCGCTCTTGTAAACACCGTCGCGGCCGATCGCGCGCATCAGGTACATGCCCATCGCGTAGCCGCCCAGCGCGAAGAACACGCCGTGCCCGAGCGACAGGATGCCCGCATAGCCCCAGATGAGGTCCATGGCCAGCGCGACGATCGCGTAGCACATGATCTTGCCGATCAGCGTGACGGTCGTATTGGAGATGTGGAATATGCTGTCTGCCGGCACGACCAGGTTGCAGATCGGCACGACGACCAGCAACACGAGCGCCGCGATGCCGAATGCGGACCAGGCGCGGCCCGGCAACTTTTGCGCCTACGCTGTCCGCGCGTCCGCGCGCCGACGCCAATGCAGGACCAGCGCCGCGACCCCTGCCACCACCAGGACACCGACGGCGATGGTGCCTTCGTAGCGCGCGAGCTCGCCCAGCAATCGTTCTGCCGACTTCCCCAGAACGAAGCCGGCGCCGGCCCAGCACACGCTCCATGCCAGCGCACCGATCGCATTCATCGCGATGAACCGCACCAGTGACACGTGGGTCGAGCCGATGGCGATCGGACCGACGGTACGCAAGCCGTAAAGAAACCGGACGCTGAAGATGGTGCCATTGGGATGGCGTTCGATCATCGTCCGCACGCGGGCGACACCGGGCGCCCACTTTGGAAAACGCTGCAGCAGCCGATCGAGATAGTGACGCCCCAGCATGAAGTAACACACGTCACCCAGTGCACCACCCACTGCACCGGCCAGCACGACCAGCGTGAAGTCGAGGTACCCGCGGTGTGCGGCCAGCCCCGACAGGATCAGCATCGTCTCGCCCTCGATCAGCGACCCGACGAAGGTGGCGGCATAGCCATACTTGGCAATCAGCGGAGCGTACTCGACGGCCATCGGGTCGCGCCGCGCCGAACAATCGCGTCAGTGCGCCAGCCAAGGGTGGAGGCGCGACATCAGACCACTCCTTCTCGGGTAGGCGCGCGCAGCATGCCGCGCGACTGGATGAACGCGATCACGGCATCGAGCCCGTGACCTGTCTTGAGATTGGTGAACACGAAGGGCCGCTCGCCGCGCATCTTGCGCGAGTCGCGGTCCATGACTTCGAGCGACGCGCCCACCATCGGCGCCAGGTCGATCTTGTTGATGATGAGGAGATCCGATCGCGTGATGCCCGGGCCTCCCTTGCGCGGAATCTTGTCGCCCGCCGCGACGTCGATCACGTACAGCGTCAGGTCGGACAGCTCCGGGCTGAACGTGGCGGCGAGGTTGTCGCCGCCGCTTTCGACGAAGATGACGTCGAGGTTGCCGAAGCGCCGCGCCAGACGGTCAACCGCCTCGAGATTGATCGAGGCGTCCTCGCGGATCGCGGTATGCGGGCAGCCTCCCGTTTCCACGCCGATGATCCGGTCGGCCGACAGGGCTTCGTTGCGCACCAGGAATGCCGCGTCTTCCTCCGTGTAGATGTCATTGGTAACGACGGCGATCTCGTAGTTCTCGCGCAGCGCGCGGCACAGTGCCAGCGTCAATGCCGTCTTGCCGGAGCCCACCGGGCCGCCGATACCGACGCGCAAGGGTTGTGTCGTGGAGGTCATGATCGGAACAATCGGGAGTATTGGGTTTCATGGCGCGCCGACGCAATGGCCAACCCCGGCGCAAAACTGCTGATGTCATCGTCCTCGCGTTGCCGCGCGGCGTCGACGATGGCGGGAATCGCGGTACCCAGCGCCAGCAACAGCTTCTGCCCTGCCACCTGCCCGATGGGCATCGCCTTCAACGCGGCCAGCACCTGGTTTTCGAGCCACGTCCACAGGTACGCGGTGACGGCGTCGGCCGACGGGATGTCCCAGGCGCGCGCCGCGAGCGCGAAGGCCGCCGGCAACGTGACCGGCGCGCACGTCGCGATCTGCGTCTGTGCAAAGTCGTCGAGCACCTCCAGGTCCGCCAGCAGCTTGCATAGTGACCCGCCCATCTGCAGTGTTTCGACTTGTAATTCTGCACCTTCGCGCGAGGCGCGAAACCACGCGTTCCATTCGGCAAACCTGTCGCCATCGCCACGCTCCGCCGCATCGAGCAGCCGCCACAGCACCGGCACCTCGCCGTGCGTCATCACGTTGTGCAGCAGGTCGGCGATCCAGGTCTTGAGCGATGCCGCGTCGCGCACCGCGCCGCTTTCGACCATCCACTCGAGTCCCTGCGAATAACTGTAGGCGCCGATCGGCAAGGCCGGGCTCGACAGCTGCAGCAGACGCACGAGCATCAGCGAATCACGTGTCACCGCTGCCTCGACGTGCGCTCGACCATGTCGTGGATGATGCCGCCGTGCTTCGCCTCACCCGAATGATGGTGGCCGCCCGCATAGGCGCCCGCCTCCGGCTCGAAAGGTGCCGCGATGGCGTCCACGTGGGCACCAAGCCCGCGCAACATCGCCGCCAGCACATCGTCAGCGGCAAAGCGCAGCGCGCCGGCGCGAACTTCCACGGGCGTATGACGGTTGCCGAGGTGGAAGGCGCAACGCGCGAGGCTGGTGGCATCATTGCAGCGCGCCTCCATCAGCGCTTCGGCGGCGGCCACGACGGCCACCACGCGCGCGTCATCCGCACGCAGCCGGTCACCGCCGCGAAGTACGGTGCCGCGCTCGAGCATCAGGCCCACCTCTTCGCCGCTGGTGAGGTGCGCCAGCAACCGGCTTTTCTGCCGCAGGTGGAAGGGCAGCTCCAGCGTGGCCTGCGCCACGGCATCGGCGCCGATGCGTTCGCGAATGGTCAGCACGGCATCAGAACAGGAAGTAGCGTTGGGTGAGCGGCAGCGACTGCGCGGGCTCGCACACCATCAGCTCGCCGTCCGCACGCACCACGTAGGTTTCCGGATCGACGTCGATGCGCGGCAGCGCGTCGTTCAACTTCATGTCCTTCTTGCCGATCTTGCGGGTGTTCTTCACCGCCACCAACGGCTTCTGCAGGCGAAGCTTCGCGACGGCGGGATTCTTCAGCGCGGCCTTCGACACGAAGGTGACCGACGTTTTCAGCGCACCACCGAAGGCGCCGAACATCGGCCGGTAGTGCACCGGCTGCGGCGTCGGAATCGACGCATTGGGGTCGCCCATCGCCGCGGCCGCGATCATGCCGCCTTTGATGATCAGCGTTGGCTTGACCCCGAAGAATGCCGGCTTCCACACGACGAGGTCGGCCAGCTTGCCGGGTTCGACCGAGCCCACGATGTGACTGATGCCCTGCGTGATCGCCGGGTTGATCGTGTATTTGGCGATGTAGCGCTTGACGCGGAAATTGTCGTGCCGCGCGGTGTCGGTGCCGAGCGCGCCGCGCTGCTGCTTCATCTTGTGCGCGGCCTGCCAGGTGCGGATGATCACTTCGCCCACGCGGCCCATCGCCTGGCTGTCGGAGGACATCATCGAGAACGCGCCGATGTCGTGCAGGATGTCTTCGGCGGCGATCGTCTCGCGGCGGATCCGCGATTCCGCGAAGGCCACGTCCTCGGCAATCGATGGATCGAGGTGATGGCATACCATCAGCATGTCGAGGTGCTCGTCGATCGTGTTGACGGTGTAGGGCATCGTCGGATTGGTGGATGAGGGCAGCACATTGGGTTCGCCGCATGCCTTGATGATGTCCGGGGCGTGCCCGCCGCCCGCACCTTCGGTATGGAAGGTGCCGATCGCGCGGCCGCCGATCGCCTTCAACGTGGTCTCGACGAAGCCGGCTTCGTTGATCGTGTCCGTGTGGATGGTCACCTGGATGTCGTGCTTGTCGGCCACGGTCAGGCAGTTGTCGATGGCCGCCGGCGTCGTGCCCCAGTCCTCATGCAATTTCAAGCCGTACGCGCCGGCCTCCACCTGCTCGACGAGCGGGCCGGGTGTCGAGCAATTGCCCTTGCCCTGGAAGCCCAGGTTCATCGGGAACGCATCGGCCGATTCGAGCATCCGGTGGATGTGCCACGGGCCCGGCGTGCACGTTGTCGCGAACGTGCCGGTGGCGGGGCCCGTGCCGCCGCCCATCATCGTCGTGATGCCCGACATCAACGCGTCGTCGATCTGCTGCGGACAGATATTGTGGATGTGCGTGTCGATGCCGCC
>JBBQEY010000184.1:0-6735 GCA_038321425.1 Burkholderiales bacterium
TGCACCAACCGCGCGTACCGGCCTTGCGGCCGGCGCGCGCGGCGCGGCACCGTAGCAACGCCGTCTGAAGCCTCTGCAAGAACCACCAACAGGGAGCCCGCATGAATCCGCCCGACGCCGCTTCCACTGCCATGCTCGATCCGGTGTCCGCCGACCACGCGGCGGCCACGCCCGCGTATCGGCGCATTCTGCTCAAGCTTTCGGGCGAAGCCCTGATGGGTGACGACCAGTACGGCATCAAGCGAGAAGTCATCGACCGCATCGTGGCCGAGATCGGCGACGTGATGCGCGCCGGTGTCGAAATCGCCATCGTCATCGGCGGCGGCAACATCTTCCGCGGCGTCGCCCCGGGCGCGGCCGGCATGGACCGCGCCACCGCCGACTACATGGGCATGCTGGCCACGATCATGAACGCGCTGGCGCTGCAGGACGCGCTGCGCCGTGCCGACGTCGAATCGCGGGTGCAGTCGGCGTTGCGGATCGACCAAGTGGCCGAGCCCTACATCCGGGGCCGTGCGCTGCGCCACCTCGAGGAAGGGCGCGTCGTGATCTTCGCGGCAGGCACCGGCAATCCCTTCTTCACCACCGATACCGCTGCCGCGCTGCGCGGCCGCGAAATGGGCGTGGATATCGTGTTGAAGGCCACCAAGGTCGATGGCGTGTACACGGCGGACCCGATGAAGGACACTTCGGCGGTGCGCTACAAGACGCTGACCTTCGACGAGGCCATGGTCCGCAACCTGAAGGTGATGGACGCCACGGCACTCGCGCTGTGCCGCGACCAGAACATGCTGCTGAAGGTGTTTTCGATCTTTGTCCCCGGCGCGCTGATGCGCGTCGTGATGGGCGGCGACGAAGGCACGTTGGTGCACTGTTAGTCACTCTCATCGCAAAGGGCAGGAGGGCGCATGATCGCCGACGTCAAAAAGACAGCAGAACAGAAGATGACCAAGTCGGTGGAGGCACTGAAGACCGACTTGTCGAAGGTTCGCACCGGCCGTGCGCACACCGGTCTCCTCGACCACATCCAGGTCGACTACTACGGCTCGATGATGCCGCTGACGCAGGTCGCCAACGTCACGCTGGCCGACTCGCGCACGATCGGCGTGCAGCCATGGGAGAAGAAGATGATCCCGGTGGTCGAGAAGGCCATTCGCGACGCCGACCTCGGCCTCAACCCGGCCACCAGCGGCGATCTCATCCGCATCCCCATGCCCTCGCTGACGGAGGAGCGGCGCAAGGAATTAATCCGCGTCGTGCACAAGGAAGCCGAAGCCGCGCGCGTGGCCGTCCGCAACATCCGCCGCGATGCCAACGACCAGTTCAAGAAGCTCGTGAAAGAGAAGCTGTGCTCGGAGGACGACGAGCGCCACGCGCAGGCGGACATGCAAAAACTCACCGACCGTTTCATCGCCGACGTTGATCGCGTCATGCAGGCGAAGGAAACGGATCTGATGGCGATCTGACGCGGCCGCTGCGCGACAGGCGGCAACTCGCCCTCCTTCGCGCGCCACTCTTACGTGTACAAGAGCTCCACCCTCGAAATTCCGCCGGAACGCGCCGTGCCGCGGCACGTCGCGATTGTCATGGACGGCAACGGCCGCTGGGCCAAGCAGCGCCTGTTGCCGCGCGTGGCGGGCCACCGGCGCGGCGTCGAGGCAGTGCGCACCACGGTACGCGCGGCCATCGAACGCGGCGTCGAATACCTGACGCTCTTTGCATTCTCCAGCGAAAACTGGCGCCGCCCCGCCGAGGAAGTGTCGATCCTGATGGATCTTTTCGTCCGTGCGCTCGAGCATGAGGTCGCGAAGTTGCACGAGAACGGCGTGCGGTTCAAGGCGGTGGGCGACCTTTCGCGCTTCGATCCGCGCATCCGCGAATTGCTGGCGGCCGGCGAGGCGCTGACGGCAGCGAACACGCGCCTGACGCTGACCATCGCGGCCAACTACGGTGGCCGCCGCGACATCGCGGAAGCCGCGCAGCGCTTTTTCGCGGCGCATCCTGACGCGGCACGCGGCCCTGCCATTGCACCCGAGGCGCTCGATCCGTACTTCGCGATGGCCTACGCGCCGGAGCCGGATCTTTTCATTCGCACCGGTGGCGAGCACCGCATCTCGAATTTCCTGCTGTGGCAGCTCGCCTATACCGAGCTTCACTTTACCGACATGCTGTGGCCCGACTTCGATGGTGCCGCACTGGACGTCGCCATTGCGTCGTACCGCAGCCGCGAGCGGCGCTTCGGCCGCACCAGCGAGCAAGTCCAGGCGGCGCAAGGCATCTGATGCTGAAGACGCGGATCCTGACCGCGTTGGTGCTGGTGCCGGCCGTGCTCGCGGCTTTGTTCCTGTTGCCATCCTTCGGTTGGGCGCTGGCCACGCTGGCCGTCGTGGCCATCGCCAGCGGCGAATGGTCACGGCTCGCGGGTTACAACACGATGCAGGGTCGGCTCTTCACCGGTGCCATTGTCGTGGCCGGCGCGGCTCTGCTGGCCTGGGCATGGTCCGCAGGCAGCGGCTGGCTACCCGGGGTGGTGCTGGTGGTGTGCGGGATCGCGGCCATCTTCTGGCTGGCCCTGGCGCCGGCATGGGTCGTGCGGCGCTGGTCGACGCGCCATCCGGCCACGCAGGCCATCGTGGGTTTCATCGTGTTGCTGGCGACGTGGGTGGCATTGGTCGAATTGCAGGCACGCTCGCCGTGGCTGGTTCTGGCCGCCATGGCCATCGTCTGGATCGCGGACACGGCCGCGTACTTCACCGGCCGCGCGTTCGGCCGCCGCAAGCTGGCGCCAATGGTCAGCCCCGGCAAGTCGTGGGAAGGCGTGTACGGCGCGTGGGTGGCCGTTGTCCTGTACGCGCTGCTGCTGGTGCCGCTGGCCGCGGCGGCGGGCTATCGGCTGCCAGTCGATGCCAGCACCGTGGTGATCTGGCTGGTGCTGATCTTCGTGATCGCGACGGCGTCGGTCGTCGGCGATCTTTTCGAATCGTTGCTGAAGCGGCAGGCTGGCGTCAAGGACAGCGGCACGGTGCTGCCCGGCCATGGCGGCGTGCTCGACCGGATCGATGCGCTGCTGGCCGCGATGCCACTGGCCGCCATCGCGGCGCAGCTGTTCCTCGTTCGTCCCATCGCATGAGCTCCGCCGGGCCGCCCCCAGGAGCTGCCCCCTTGGGGGGAGCGGCGCGAAGCGCCGTTCGGGGGGAACACACAAAGCGTCGCCTGGCATTGCTCGGTGCCACCGGTTCGATCGGCGCGTCCACGCTTGACGTCGTGGCGCGGCATCCCGATCGCTTCGACGTGGTGGCGCTGGCCGCGCATTCAAGCGTCGACCGGATGGTGGAGTTGTGTCGCACCTTTCGTCCGGCATGGGCGGCGATGGTGGACGCGACCGCGGCGCTGCACCTGCAGCGCGAGATGGCGGAGGCCGGGCTGCCCACGCGCGTGCTCGCCGGCCCGGAAGGGCTGGAGGCGGTGGCCACGCTCGCTGAGGTGGACACCGTGCTGGCCGCAATCGTGGGCGCTGCCGGCTTGCCCTCCACGCTGGCGGCCGCGCGCGCCGGCAAGCGCATCCTGCTGGCGAACAAGGAATCGTTGGTGCTGGGTGGTGCGCTGTTCATGGCGGCGGTCAAGGCCGGAGGCGCCACGCTGCTGCCGATCGACAGCGAACACAATGCCATCTTCCAGTGCCTGCCGCGCGATTTTGCGCGCGACCCGGCGCGTGGCGGCATCCGCCGCATCCTGCTCACGGCGTCGGGCGGTCCGTTTCGCACCCGCGCGCCTGCGGAACTCGCGGCCGTGACACCGGACCAAGCCTGTGCCCATCCCAATTGGTCGATGGGGCGCAAGATTTCCGTGGATTCTGCAACGATGATGAACAAGGGCCTCGAAGTAATCGAAGCACACTGGCTCTTTGGCGCCCAGCGTGCGGCCATCGAGGTGGTGGTCCACCCGCAAAGCGTCATCCATTCGCTGGTCGAATACGTCGACGGCTCGGTGCTCGCGCAGATGGGGCATCCCGACATGCGCACGCCGATCGCGCAGGCGCTGGCGTTTCCGGAGCGCATCGACGCCGGCGTGCCGCCGCTTGACCTGGCGCGCCTCGCGGCGCTGTCGTTCGAGGCGCCCGATCTCGCGCGCTTCCCGTGCCTTGCACTGGCCTTCGATGCGCTGGTCGCCGCAGGCACGGCGCCCGCGACGCTCAACGCGGCCAACGAAGTGGCCGTGGCGGCGTTCCTGGCCGGCCGCATCGGCTTCACCGACATCCACGCCGCATGCGCGGCGACGCTCGAATCCGAGCCCGTGTTGCCGGTCAACGCCCTGGATGATGCACTGGCCGCCGACGCCGGCGCACGGCGCGCCGCCGGGGCCTGGATCGACCGAAACGCGCGGCAAGGTAGGATATCGGCATGATCGAACTTGCCTACAAGGTGCTGGGCTTCCTGCTGACGCTCGGCGTACTCGTCGTGATCCATGAGCTCGGCCACTACGTCGTCGCCCGCTGGTGCGGCGTCAAGGTGCTGCGCTTTTCCGTGGGCTTCGGCCGCGTGATCGCGTCGCGGCGCTTCGGCCCCGACCAGACCGAATGGGCGCTGTCCGCCATTCCGCTCGGCGGCTACGTCAAGATGGCCGATGAGCGCGAAGGCGATATCTCGCCCGCCGATGCGGCGCGCGCGTTCAATCGCCAGAACGTGTGGAAGCGCATCGCGATTGCCGCGGCGGGCCCGGCGGCCAACCTGTTGCTGGCCGTTGTCCTGTTTGCCGGCACCTTCATGTCCGGCGTCCCTGGCCAGCGTGCGCTGCTGGCCGAGCCCGGTCCCGGCTCCGCTGCCGCGGCCGCGGGCATCCGCAGCGGCGACCTCGTCGTGGAGGTTGATGGCGAGGCGGTGCGCAGCTGGCAGGACCTGCGCTGGCGCATCACGAAGGCACAGGGTCGCGATGTAGTGAACATGGCGGTCTTGCCGGCGGGTCCGCGCGCCGGCGATCCGCCACAGACGCGCGTGCTGTCGATTGCTGCGCTGCAGACCTCCGACTGGGAAGGCAACGCGCTCGGCGCATTGGGCCTGCGCGCCGATTTCGGGCCGCCGCTGATCGGCGAACTGGTCGCCGGCAAGCCCGCGGAGCGCGCGGGTCTGCGCCCTGAGGACCGTATCGTCGGCGTGAACGGCGAGGCGATTCGCTCGCCTTCCGACGTCGCGACGATCACCAATGCCAACGCGGGCGTGCCGCTGGTCTTCCGCGTGGAGCGGAAGGGCCGCGTGGAAGAAGTCACGGTGGTGCCCGAAGCCGCCGCACAGGCCGGCAAGATCGTCGGCATGGCGGGCCTGCGGCTCAAGATCGACCCCGCCGCCGCCGACCGCCTGGCGATCACCATGCGCTACGGTCCGGTGGAGGCGCTGGCCGAAGGCGCGCGCAAGACATGGGAACTCTCGGTCTTCACGTTGAAGATGCTGGGGCGCATCGTCACCGGCCAGGCATCGCTCAAAAACATCAGCGGCCCGCTGACGATGGCGGATTTCGCCGGCCAATCCGTACAGGCGGGAACGCTCGTCTTCGTCGGCTATCTTGCGCTTATCAGCATCAGCCTCGGTGTGCTCAATCTATTGCCCGTGCCGCTGTTGGATGGCGGTCATTTGTTGTACTATTTTGCCGAAGTTCTGAAGGGAAGCCCCGTATCCGACCGAGCATTCGAGGTCGGGCAGCGCATCGGCATGGCGATGCTTGCCGTCCTGATGGGTCTGGCACTATTCAATGACGTTTCCCGACTGTTCTGAAATGCTCGCGCGGCGTTCCCACTCTCACTCCGCGCCTCCCCGCGCCAACGGCCCGCGCACCGGTTCATGCCGGGCACTCGCTGCACGTGCCGTGGCCGCGTTGCTCGCCTTGTGCCTCGCCGCGTCGGCGTGGGCCTTCGATCCGTTCACGGTCCGCGACATCCGCGTCGAGGGCGTGCAGCGCACCGAGGCCGGCACCATCTTCTCGTACCTGCCGATCAAGGTCGGCGAGCGCATCGACGGCGAAAAGGCGGCGGCCGCGGTGAAGGCGCTGTACGCCACCGGCTTCTTCCGCGACGTGCGGATCGAGGCGCAGGGGGACGTGCTGATCGTGACTGTGCAGGAACGCCCGACGATCAGTTCACTGACCTTCGTCGGCAACAAGGAATTCGATACCGACACGATCAAGAAGGCGCTGAAGGAGGTCGGCATCGCGGAAGGCCGGATCTTCGACCGCTCCGCACTTGATCGCGCCGAGCAGGAATTAAAGCGGCAATACATCACGCGCGGCAAGTACGCGGCGCGCGTGGAGACCACGGTCACGCCGCTTGACCGCAACCGCGTGGCCGTCAACTTCACTATCGATGAAGGCGACACCGCCAACATCGCCCGCATCAACATCGTGGGCAACAAGACGTTCTCCGAAAAGCAGCTTCGCTCCGAGATCTCGCTGTCCACGCCCAACTGGCTGTCGTGGTACACGAAGGACGACCAGTACTCGAAGCAGAAACTGCAGGCCGACCTCGAGGCGCTGCGCAGCTTCTACCAGAATCGTGGTTACCTCGAATTCCAGATCGAATCCACACAGGTTTCGATCTCGCCCGACAAGGACGAGGTGTTCGTCACGATCAACCTCAACGAGGGCAACAAGTTCACCGTGAGCGGCGTCCAGATCGCGGGTGAACTGGTGGTCTCGGAGGCCGAGCTGCGGAGATTGCTGGCGGTCAAGCCGGGCGACACGTTTTCGCGC
>JBBQEY010000185.1:0-6717 GCA_038321425.1 Burkholderiales bacterium
GCCGCGTGATAGCGATCGGCATCGGCGGCCGTCAGCGCGGCCTCGCCCAGCATGTCGAAGGAGAACCGGTAGCCGCGGGCCTCGCGTTCGCGTGCATTGGCGAGCGCCTCCTCGATCGTGCGGCCGATGACGAACTGCCGCCCGAGCATCCTCATCGCGAGATCGACACCCTTGCGGATCAGTGGTTCGCCGCCTTTGCGCAGCATCGAGGTCACCGCGCGCTCCAGCGCCGATTCGCTGCGTGAATCGACCAGCGTGCCGGTGACGAGCAGCCCCCATGCCGCGGCATTCACGAACAACGACGGGCTCTTGCCCACGTGTGCGCGCCAATCGCCGCTTCCGATCTTGTCGCGGATCAGTCGGTCGCGCGTGGCGGCATCGGGGATGCGGAGCATGGCCTCGGCCAGGCACATCAAAGCCACGCCTTCGCTCGAGTCCAGCGAGAACTCGAGCATTAATGCGTCGACGCCGCCGGCGCCGGTACGCGCGGCGCGGATCCCGTGCGCCAATTGCGTGGCCAGCCGCTGGGTGGCCGCGATCACACCGGGCGCGAAGGCCGCCTGCGCCAGCAGCGAACGCATCGCCGCAGCCTCGGGCTGCCGGTGCGCGTCCGCGATGCGGGCACGGAACGTGGCGAGCGCGACGGGGCGAACGTCGGAAATCATGAAAGTCCGGTCAAAGTTGGTGGAATTACAGGTAAAAACGCCAGTAAAATGTAGATAGTAAGCAAATAACACTAAGAAAATATGATTATATGGGTGTAGTAAGCGCTTGCCGGTGATGCGGCCGCCCGGGCCTGCGCCGACAATGCACCGCGCGACATCACCATGCCTACAATAGCCGACTGACCGCTCGCGCCGAACTTCGGAACCCACCTATGAATGCTCCCCTCGACGCCGCCCTGCAGCCCTTCGTGTTGCGCGACACGGGTGACGGCATCGCCACGCTGACGCTCAACCGCGGTGATCGATTCAATCCGTTGTCAACCGCGATGATCGCGGCGATCGACACCGCGCTCGATCAAATCGCAACGGATGCAAGCGTGCGGGTCGTGGTCATCGCCGCGTCGGGCCGCGCGTTCTGCGCCGGTCACGACTTGAAGGAAATGCGCGCGCATATCGATCACGATTGGCAGCGCGGCCTCTTCGACGCCTGCACGCGGATGATGCTCAAGCTGACGCGCTTGCCGCAGCCTGTGATCGCGCGCGTCCACGGCGCGGCCGCCGCCGCCGGATGCCAGCTCGTATCGATGTGCGATCTCGCGGTCGCCGCGGACACGGCCACGTTCGGCTTGTCGGGGATCAATGCCGGCATTTTCTGCACGACGCCTGGCGTGGGTGTGGCGCGCAACGTGTCGCGCAAGCGCGCGATGGAGATGCTGCTGACGGGCACGATGATCGACGCGCCCACCGCGCTGGCCTGGGGCCTCGTCAATCGCGTCGTGCCCCCGGCGGAGCTCGATGAGGCCGTGCTTGCACTGGCCACCACCATCGCCGCCAAGAGCCCCGCGGCAGTCGCCATGGGCAAGCAGGCGTTCTATGCGCAAGTCGGGCGGGATTTGCCTGATGCCTACGCGCTGGCCGGCGAGTCGATGGCGTGCAACATGCTGGATGCCGACGCGGCGGAAGGCATCGATGCGTTCCTCGGTAAACGCGCACCGCAATGGCGCGACTCGTAGAAATTCATTGCGACTGCGAATGAAGGTTGCGCCGAGGGCACGTACAAAAGCATAATCCGCCGCCGGCCGCCCAATTCCTTCGCATTCAATCGTCGCCTCAACATCAATTCGATTCACCACCCACCTACCGCATGGCCAACGACACAATCCTCGAAACCCGCAAGCTGACCAAGGAGTTCAAGGGCTTTGTCGCGGTCAAGGACGTCGATCTCGTCATCCGTCGCGGCACCATCCATGCATTGATCGGCCCCAATGGCGCGGGCAAGACCACGTGCTTCAATCTGCTGACGCACTTCCTCACGCCCACGCGCGGCCAGATCTTCTACAACGGCACCGAGATTACGGGCTCGCGTCCCGCGGCCATCGCGCGCATGGGGCTCGCGCGGTCGTTCCAGATTTCCGCCGTATTTCCGCATCTCACGGTACTTGAGAACGTGCGGATCGCGCTGCAACGCAAGACCGGCCACTCGTTCGATTTCTGGCGGTCGGCCGAGTCATTGAAGGCATTGGACGGTCGCGCCGCGGAATTGGTCGACGCCGTCGGCCTTGCGGAATTCACGACGATCGCTGCGGTTGAACTTTCCTACGGCCGGAAACGGGCGCTGGAGATTGCCACCACGCTGGCGCTGGAACCCGAGATGATGCTGCTCGACGAGCCGACGGCCGGCATGGGCCACGAGGATGTCGAGCGCATTACCACGCTGATCGGCAAGGTGGCAGTCGACCGCACTGTACTGATGGTCGAGCACAATCTTTCCGTGGTCGCAACGCTGGCCGACCACATCACGGTGCTGGCGCGCGGCGAGATCCTGGCGCAGGGCGACTACGAAGCGGTCTCGAAGAATCCCGATGTCGTGCAGGCCTACATGGGAGCCGGTCATGGTTGAGACTGCGGCAACACCTGCCACCTCCGCTGCGTCTTCGCCGCTGCTGGCGGTGAAGGGCTTGAACGCCTGGTACGGCGAGTCGCACATCCTGCACGGCATCGACTTCGAGATCCGGGCCGGCGAAGTGGTGACGCTGCTCGGCCGCAACGGCGCCGGCAAGACCACGACGCTGAAATCGATCATGGGCATCGTGCCGCGGCGCGAGGGCACGATCCTGTTCGAGAACAACGAACTGATCCGCATGCCGTCGAACCGCATCGCGCGGCAGGGCATCGCCTATTGCCCGGAGGAGCGCGGCATCTTCTCGTCGCTCAGCGTCGAGGAGAACCTGCTGCTGCCACCGGTGGTGCGTCCCGGCGGCCTTACCGTGCCGCAGATCTACGAGCTCTTTCCCAACCTGCTCGAACGGCGCTTGAGCCAGGGCACCAAGCTGTCCGGCGGCGAGCAGCAGATGCTGGCGATCGGCCGCATCCTGCGCACGGGCGCGCGACTGCTGTTGCTGGATGAACCCACCGAGGGCCTGGCCCCGGTAATCGTGCAACAGATCGGCCGCACCATCGCGCGCCTGAAGCAGCAGGGCTTCACGATTTTGCTGGTGGAACAGAATTTCCGGTTCGCGGCCACCGTCGCGGACCGGCATTACGTCATCGAACATGGCCGCGTGGTCGACATGATCCGCAACGCCGAACTCGATGCCAACATGGACAAGCTGCACGATTACCTAGGGGTCTGACCGCAACCCGAGCTCAGCGGATCCCATTTCACCCGGAGGCAACATGAGTAAATTCAAGCGCAACATCCTCGGCCTGGCCGTCGCCGCCAGCTTCACCGTCGGCGTGGTCCAGGCGCAAGTGTCGGACAACCTCATCAAGATGGGCGTGCTGACCGACATGTCCAGTCTCTATACCGATCTGGCCGGTGCCGGTTCCGTCCTTGCCGCCAAGATGGCGGTCGAGGATTCCGGCATCGAGAAGCGCGGCTTCAAGGTGGAAGTGGTTTCCGCCGATCACCAGAACAAGCCCGATATCGGATCCGGCATTGCGCGCCAGTGGTATGACGTCGACAAGGTCGACGTGATTCTCGACACGCCCAATTCCGGCGTCGCGTTGGCCGTGAACCAGATCACCAAGGACAAGAACAAGGTGTTCCTTGCTTCCGGCCCGGCGTCCTCAGACCTGACGGGCAAGGCATGCTCGCCCAATACCGTGCATTGGACCTACGACACGTGGATGCTCGCCAATGGTACGGGCGGGGCGATCGTCAAGTCGGGCGGCGACTCGTGGTTCTTCCTGACCGCCGACTATGCCTTCGGCCATGCGCTCGAGCGAGACACAGAAGCGGTCGTGTTGAAGAATGGCGGCAAGGTGTTGGGCAAGGTGCGTGCGCCGCTCAATACGCAGGATTTTTCGTCGTTCCTGCTGCAGGCCCAGGCGTCCAAGGCCAAGATCGTCGGCCTGGCCAATGCGGGCGGTGATACCACCAACTCGATCAAGCAGGCGGCCGAGTTCGGCATCGTCAAGGGCGGCCAGAATCTTGCCGGGCTGCTTGTGTTTCTGACCGACGTGAATGCGCTGGGGCTCCCGACGGCGCAGGGTCTGATCGTCACCAACACGTTCTACTGGGACAAGGACGACCAGACGCGCGCATTTGCCAAGCGCTTTGCACCGCTTAACAAGGGCATTCACCCGACGATGATCCACGCCGGCGTCTACGCGTCGGTTCTGCACTACTTGAAGTCCGTCGAAGCGCTCAAGAGTGACGATGGCTTGAAGGTCGTCGCGAAGATGAAGGAAATGCCGACCGATGATCCGCTGTTCGGCAAGGGCATGATTCGTGTCGACGGGCGCAAGGTTCACCCGGCGTACCTGATGGAAGTGAAGAAGCCGGCGGAGTCGAAGGGTCCGTGGGATTACTACAAGGTCCGCGCCACCATTCCGGCGGATCAGGCTTTCCGTCCCGTCAAGGATGGCGATTGCCCGCTCGTCAAGTAATGATCACTCCATCACGCCCTGTCGACGTACACCCTGCTCGTGAAAGCGACGGGGCGTGATGGAGATCTTCGGAATACCGACGCAGGCGCTGTTCGGCCAGCTGCTGATCGGCCTCATCAACGGCGCGTTCTACGCGATGTTGAGCCTGGGGCTGGCCGTCATCTTCGGCCTCCTCAACATCATCAATTTCACCCACGGCGCGCAGTACATGTTGGGCGCGTTCTGTGCCTGGTTCCTCCTTGAAAAATTCGGCGTCGGCTACTGGTGGTCGCTGCTGCTGGTGCCGTTCATCATCGGCGCCACCGGTGTCGTCATCGAACGCACGATGCTCTCGCGGCTCTACAAGCTCGATCACCTGTACGGCCTGCTGCTGACCTTTGGTCTGGCGCTCGTCGTACAGGGCCTCTTTACCAATTTCTACGGCAGCTCCGGCCAGCCCTACCGGCTGCCGCAGGAATTCACCGGCTCGTTCAACCTCGGCTTCATGTTCCTGCCGAAATACCGCGCGTGGGTGGTCGTGGCCTCGCTCGTCGTGTGCCTCGGCACGTGGTTCGTGATCGAGCGCACCAAGCTCGGCTCATACCTGCGTGCTGCGACCGAAAATCCGGCGCTGGTGCAGGCCTTCGGCATCAATGTGCCGCGGATGATCACGCTGACCTACGGCTTCGGCGTCGGCCTGGCCGCGCTGGCCGGCGTGATGGCCGCGCCCATCTACCAGGTCAGCCCGCAGATGGGCGCGAACCTCATCATCGTCGTGTTCGCCGTGGTGGTGATCGGTGGCATGGGCTCGATCCTGGGCGCCATCCTCACCGGCTTCGGCCTCGGCATCGTCGAAGGCCTGACCAAGGTGTTCTATCCGGAGGCCACCAACACGGTGATCTTCGTCGTGATGGTGCTGGTGCTGCTGTTCAAACCCCAAGGGCTCTTCGGACGGGAACGCTGACGATGAATGCCCCTGCCGCAACAATCGCCGCGCCGGCCGTGCCATCGCGCAACCGCATGCTGATGGCCACCACACTGATGGTGGCGGCATTGGCCATCGCGCCCTTCATTGGCGTGTATCCGGTGTTCCTGATGAAGGCGCTGTGCTTCGCACTCTTCGCCTGCGCGTTCAACCTGCTGCTCGGCTTCGGTGGCCTGCTGTCGTTCGGCCACGCGATGTTCCTGGGCTCGGCCGGCTATGTCTGTGCGCACGCGGCCAAGATCTGGGGCTGGCCGCCGGAATTCGCGATCCTCGCCGGCACGGTGGCGGCTACGCTGCTCGGCATCGTCGTGGGCCTGCTCGCCATCCGCCGGCAAGGCATCTATTTCGCGATGATCACGCTGGCCATCGCGCAGATGATCTATTTCTTCTGCCTTCAATCCCCGCTGACCGGCGGCGAGGACGGTATCCAGTCGGTGCCGCGCGGCAAGCTCTTCGGCTTCATCGATCTCACCAACACGTTAACCATGTACTTCGTCGTGCTGGCGGTCTTCGTCGGCGCATTCCTGCTGATCTATCGGATCGTGAACTCGCCGTTCGGCCACGTGCTGAAGGCCATCCGCGAAAACGAGCCGCGCGCGATCTCGCTCGGCTACGACGCGGATCGCTACAAGCTGCTGGCGTTCGTGCTTTCGGCGACGCTCGCCGGGCTCGCCGGCGCGCTGAAGGCGATCGTCTTCCAGCTGGCGTCGCTCACCGACGTGCACTGGACGATGTCCGGCGAGGTCGTGCTGATGGTGCTGCTGGGCGGCATGGGGACGATCTTCGGGCCGGTCGTCGGCGCGTTCGTCATCATTGCGCTCGAGAGCTACCTGGCGCCTTTCGGGCAGTGGGTCACCGTCATCACCGGCGTCATTTTCGTCGTGTGCGTGCTGGCGTTCCGCCGCGGCATCGTTGGCGAGCTGGCCGCATGGTGGAAGGCGCGCGGCGGCTGATCGGCGCGGCGCTCGCGGCCGGCGCGCTGGCCGCGGCGCACGGCGCCGGCGCGCAGGCGCTTCGCGCCGCCGGCACCTGCCGCGACGGGCTGCCGCACGGCGCCTATCAGCTCGTTGCCGACGACGGCACGCTGCGCGTGGCCGGCGCCTTCAACCGGGGCAAGCGCACGAGTTCGTTCATCTTCTGGTCGGCGCGCGGCGTGCGCATCGCGCAGATCCCCTACGACGAGGGGCAATGGAGCGG
>JBBQEY010000186.1:0-6686 GCA_038321425.1 Burkholderiales bacterium
AGGAACAGCTTCAACGCGCCGGCATCGATGTCGGCGCCCACCGCAGGATGCGCCAGCACGGCCTTCAACTCGGAGCCGAAGACGAGCGTGCGACCATCCCAGGCAAAGTGGAACGGCTTGACGCCGAGGTGATCGCGCGCGGCGAACAGCGTCTGCGTGCCGGAATCCCATAACGCGAAGGCGAACATCCCGCGCAGGTGTTCCACGAGCCGCGGACCCCACGCGCGCCAGCCGGCGAGCAGCACCTCGGTGTCGCCCGCCGTGCGAAATACGTAGCCGTTGCGCGCAAGTTCCGCGCGCAGTTCGATGAAATTGTAGATTTCGCCGTTGTAAACCACGGCGACGCCGCCATCCGCCGTCACCATCGGTTGCGGGCTGCCGGCGATGTCGATCACCGACAGCCGCCGATGCCCGAGATGCGCCGGACCCCGTGACCAGAAGCCGTCGGCGTCGGGGCCTCGATGCGCGATCGCGCGCGTCATCGCCTCCAGGATGTCCGGAGCGAAAGGTGTTGCGCTGACGTATCCCGCGATGCCGCACATGGATGGGTCGTTGGCGTTGCGCTACCGGGCGCGGGCGAAGGTGCGAAGCGCGATCGACGAAAGGCATCGCGAGCCGATGGAGACCGCGACCGATCGATGCGCCCGCGCGGCGCGAAGTCTACCCGAAATCGGCGTGGCCTTGGGTTGCCCCGAAGTCGCTTCGGTTTGCAAATGGCAATGCGCACAGCCTATACTTCCAAGGCGCTGCAGTGGTGGCATTCACCACAGCATGCCATCACGACTGATCGCCGAGCGCGCTTTCGCGCAGCACGCGCACGCACCGACCGTATCGCTTCCGCATGGCGCCCTCGCCCCATCCCCTCCCCGCAGTGCTGGTCTCCTGGATTGCGTCTGCGCAATGAAGTTGCGCACGCGCGGGATGTTCAGCGTCGGGCGCCTGCGGCGCGCGATCGCCGATCGCCTGCACGGAACCCCGTTCGACCAGACGCTGGCGCTTGCGGCGCGCGCGGGCCGGCATGAATTCGTGTTCGGCTGGAATCGCGGTCTCGGCGACATCGCACTCGGCCTCGTGCCGCTGTTCGCGCGCATCCGCTCGCGCATGACGACCAGTCGAATCGTGCTCGTCACGCGCCCCGATCTCGCCCAGATGGCGGCATTGGCGGGTGTCGACGACGTCGTCGTCATCGCCGGGCTCGTCCGCGACGCGCCCTTCGATCCACTGCAGGCGGCCCACGCGCAGGGCATCGTGTTTCGCGGCGAACCCACCGTGTTCGCCGATCCCGATCCTACCCGCTGGCTCGATGGCCGGCGGACGGCGTTTGCGCCGCGGCTTGCCTGGAATCCTGCGCTCGACGCCTCCGCGGACCGCTTCGCCGTACCCGCAGAGAATCGCATCGTGATCGGCGCACATGTGAATTCGGAGACCGCGCAGTACTACGGATACGTCAAGGACTGGCCGGCGGCGTCATGGCGCGCCCTCTTCGCGCAGTTTCCCGCGGCGCGCGGCGTGCATTGGCTGCTGTTCGGTAATGCGCCAGTGCCGCAGTTCGATTTTCCGAACGTGACGGATGTGCGCGGCGCCACGTCGATGCATGAACTGCTGGCATTGGTGCGGCGCCATTGCCGCGTGCTGGTGGCGCCCGACAGCGGCATCCTCACCGCCGTCTACTATCTCGACCAGGTGCAGCCACTCGACGTCGTGTCGCTGTGGTCGGATCCGCGGCAAGGCATCCTGAAGCAAGGCTGTGCCTCGCCCAATCCGGCGCTGCGGCACCACCCGCTGCAGGGCCGTGACGAGGATGTGCGCAATCTCACGGTAGCTGCCGTTGCAACGGCGCTTGCCGCCGTGCTGGCGCCGTTGCCGCGCCCGCCGGGCAGGAGTGCAACGCATGCCGTTTGATCCGCACCTAAGCCTGTTGCGCCGGCCCGGCCGCGCGGCGGAATGGCGGGCCAGCACATTTGTGTTGCTGCGCTTCAGCCTGCTGGCATGGGCCTCGCTCTATCTGGTGTTCATCGTGATCAGCGGGCACACCTATGTGCGCTCGGTGGCATTCACGCTGGCGCTGTCCCTGGCGATCTGGCTGGTGCTCGGCGCGATTTTCTCCGACGGCGAACCGGTTCCGCAGCCACCGCGGTCATTGCTGGTGGCGCTGGGCGCCTGGTCCGGGTGGTCGGCCGCATCCTTGATGTGGTCGATCCATCCGGCGTTTTCGGCCGCCGAACTCGGCACCGAGGTCGGCTGGGGCCTGTGCACGGTCCTGATCTTCTATGTCGCGGCGCGCTCCGGACTTGCCATGCGGACGCTGGCGCTGACCGCAGTGGGAACGGCGGCCTTGCTTTCCATCCTCGCGATCGCCGTGGCCTTCGGGGATGGCATCACCGACCTCGACCGCGCGTTGTCGCGCGCCCATGGCGGCGCGGGCGCCTTCTCGACCTATCTCGTGCTGGTCGCGCCACTGCTCATGTTGTTGCTGGCGCCGCGACCCACCGGTTTCGGCACGAGATGGCCGGTGCTGGCAAGCGTGGCGATCGTCTTCGCGCTGATGCTGATGGCGGCGCGGATCACCGAGAACCGGATGTTCTGGGTGGCGCTGGCCGCAGGATTCGTCGTGGCCGTGCTGCTGGCGGCGTGGCGCTGGCGCGCGCGGCTGCGCCGGACGCCATGGCGCTGGCTGGCGGTGGTGGCGCTGCTGTTGGCGATCCTGACCGCGTTGTTCGTCGATGCCGTCGGGCACCGCGCGCGTACCGACTTCGCGCCGAACGCCTCGGTCGCGCGGACGTTCACCGACGACCCGCGGATTGCGTTGTGGCAGCACACGTTCCGGCGCATCGGCGAGCGCCCCTGGCTCGGCTTCGGCTACGGCAAGTCGATCCTGCGCGAGGAGCTGCGCGGCGAACTCGGCGATCCGATGCTCGCGCACGCGCACAACATCTTCGTCAGCCAATGGCTGCAGACCGGCGCGATCGGCGTGCTGACGCTGATCGGCCTGCTGGCTGCACTGGGATGGCAATACGGGCGGTTCCTGCGCGGCAACGACGCGACGCTGGCGATGCTGGGGTTGGTCGGCCTTGCAATGCTTGCGTCGTTTCTCGTGAAGAACCTGACCGACGATTTCCTGGTGCGCCCCAACAGCAAGGAATTCTGGGCCTTGAACGCAATGCTGGTCGGTTGGGGCCTCCGGCGCGGACGGGCCATCGGCGCCACGCCCATCTCGACGCGGCTGCGCGTCGGCTGAAGGTGCGCTTCAGCGGCGCCGGGGTACGCGCAACGGCAGCGGCTTTGCGTCCTCGCGACCGGCCGGTGCTGCCGTGGGAATCGAGGCCACGGGCGCGCCCGCCGGCGGCATGTATTCCGGGATCCACGACTTCAATCGCGCGCGCACCTGCGCATCATCGGCCGCGCGATCGCTTTCGCACCACGTGACCATCTGGCCGACCGCATCGTGGTTGGCTTCGCGCGCCTTCGCGATGCGCAGCTTCGGGTGCGGCGTGGGCTTGGTTTCCTCCTCCGAGGCCAGCAATTCTTCGAAGAGTTTTTCGCCGGGGCGCAGTCCGGTGAACACGATCGCGATCCGGTCGGGGTCCGCGCCCGAAAGCTTGATGAGGTCGCGCGCCAGGTCGACGATCCGGACCGGCTCGCCCATCTCGAGCACCAGGATCTCGCCGCCCTTGCCCTGCAGGCCGGCCTGCAGCAGCAATTGCGCAGCCTCGGACAACGACATGAAGTAACGCGTGATTTCCGGATGCGTGACGGTGACCGGACCGCCACGCGCGATCTGCTCGCTGAAACGCGGAATGACGCTGCCCGCGCTACCGAACACATTGCCGAAGCGCACCAGCACGAATTGCGTGACACCGCCTCGCAGGCTCTGGCAGACGATCTCGGCCAACCGCTTGGTCGCGCCCATCACGTTGGTGGGGTTGACCGCCTTGTCGGAGGACACGAGCACGAATTTCTCGACGCGCGCCGCCACGGCCGCGCGTGCCAGCACGTAGGTGCCGTAGGAGTTGTTGCGCACGGCCTGCCAGGCGTTGGTTTCCTCCATCAGCGGCACGTGCTTGTAGGCCCCGGCATGGAAGATCACGTTGGGACGCTCGCGTTCGAGCACGTCCTCGACCAACGCCGCGTGCTTGACGTCGCCCACCACCGTCGCGAGCGGAAGTTGCGGGAATGTGTCCGAGAGCGCCGTCTGGATTTCGTAGAGCGCTGCCTCGGAAATGTCGAACAGCACGAGCCGCGCCGGCCGGAAACGCGCGATCTGGTGGCACAGCTCCGCGCCGATCGAACCACCCGCGCCGGTGACCATCGCCACGCGATTGCCCAGCCACTCGGCCAGTCCGGCGCTGTCGAGCACCACCGGGTCACGGCCGAGCAGATCGTCCAGCTCGACATTGCGGATCGTGGTCAGCGCGAGCCTGCCGCTGATCAGATCCTCGTACGACGGCACCGTCAGCGCCTCGACGCCCGCGGTGGCACACAGTTCAGCGACCCGCCGGCGCACGATGTGATTGGCCGACGGAAGGGCGATGATCACCTTGCGCACGCCAAAACGGTCCGCCCATGACGTCAGGTCGGCGATGGGGCCCAGCACGCGCAGGTTACGCACCAGGCGACCTTGCTTCGACGTATCGTCGTCGAGCAACCCGACTACGCGCCACTGCCGGCTGCGCGTCAGGTCTTTGGCCAGGCGCGCCCCGGCCTCGCCGGCACCGACGATCAGCACCGGCTCGCCCAGTGCTTCCAGCGGACTGTAGAGCCGGTGTTCCTTCCAGACCCGATAGGCGAAACGACTGCCCGCCATCAGGAAGATCAGCACCACCGGATACAGGATCAGCACGCTGCGCGGCACCACGGTCTGCAACTGCAGCATCACCAGGACCACCGGCACCAGCACCGCGCCCAGCGCGGCGGCAAGCACGATGCGTTGCAGGTCGACGATGCTCGCGAACCGCCAGAGCCCGCGGTAGAGGCCGAGCGCCAGGAAGATCGCGGCCTGCAAAGGCAGGATCCACGCCAGTGTCCACCACATGTCGGCGAGGTAGGGCTCGCGCAGGTCGAGGTTGAAGCGCAACCAGTACAGCACCGTCCACGCCAGCGCGGAAGCGCATATGTCGTGGGCAAAGGCGAGAAACGAACGCCAGTTGGTGCGGGAGGTCATGGGGCGGCCGGGGATTTCCTGCGCCAATGATAATCAATTGCGCCGAAGGGCAGCAGAATCAGCAGACTCCAGGCGGCAAGCGCCACCGCCCCCCACTCCGGTGATTCCCGCACGCAGATCACGGCACTGATGCTGGTCCCTGCCATCAGTACGCCGTAGATCGCGAGCGTTCCGCGGTGTCCGGCGCCCAGCTGGTGCAGTCGCTGATAGTAGTGGCTGCGATGACCTTCCCACCAGCGCTCGCGCCGCCATGCCCGGCGCAGCAGCGTCAACGTCGCGTCCGCGATGAAGGGCAGGAACACCAGAACCGGAAACCAGAGGTCCCACCGGCGCGTGAACACACCCGCGATGCCGAACGCCGCCGCGAGAAAGCCGAGCGGCACCGCGCCCGCATCCCCCATGAAGATTCGCGCCGGCGGCCGGTTGACGACCAGCAGCGGTAGCGTGGCCGCGACGACCGCGACCGCGACCAGTTCCGTCGCCGCGGTGGCGGAACCCGCGGCCGCATAGGCCGCAAAGCCGACGATCGCCATCAAGGCGGCGAGACCGTCGCTGCCGTCCATGAAGTTGTAGAGGTTGAGCGACCACGCCACCACCAGCGCCACCACGGCGATCAGCACTATGAGCATTACCGGTGTGGCAGACGACGACGCGAGCGTCCAGCACGCGAACCACAGCGCGGCCAATGCATGCGTGGCGAGGCGCGCTGCAATCGAAACACTACGCGTGTCGTCGCGCAGCGACACCAGCACGAGAAGCAACCACGCCGGCGCCCATGCCAACGTCTCAAGGGGAGCCATGTACGCGGCAACGATAATGGCCGGCAGCGCACCCGCCCAGATCGAGAGCCCGCCCACTCGGGGCACCGGGACGGCGTGCAGCGATCGTGGGGTGGGTGCGGCCAGCGGCAAGCGGGACGCGCCGCGCAGCATCGCGACGATGACCCCGGCCGCGATCAGCAACGACAACACGGCCAAGGCTGCGGTCACGCCAGAATTCACGTTTTTCGGCCCATGGCGGCGTAAACAGTGTCATCAGGCCCCGTAAGGCGCCCCTGGGGCGCTCCCAAGCACTGAAATCGCACGAAATGCATGGTTCCGCCGCGGCTGCGGGAGAGGGTGCGGATGTTCACTTTTTTTCTATTATTATCAACGTACTACTATTCATGTTGCCGCGGCTGTGCCCTACCGCCGGCAGGGGGTTCGCCCTGTGTGCAGCCACCTCGGGGACCGCGTTTTCTGTTGCTTCGGCACAACATGCGCCAGTCCTCACGGAGCCCATTTTGCCTTCGACTTGCCAATGCTTTCCCCGCTTTGGCACAATGGGATGCAACTTCTCGACCGATTTGAGAAGGTTCCGAGTGGCAGGCGCAAAAGGCAACAACCCTTGCCAATTTTATCCGTTAGAGGAGAGATTCCATGAATAAGAAGCTCGTCGCTGTCGCAGTCGCGGGTCTGCTTGCCGCCCCGCTGGCCGCGCAAGCGCAAACCGCGAACGTGACGTTGTACGGTCGCTTGAATTTGAC
>JBBQEY010000187.1:0-6635 GCA_038321425.1 Burkholderiales bacterium
TGCGCGGTGTGCGCTGCTTCGTTCTCAGTCCAGGAAACGAACGAAGGCGCGGCCGCGTTCAATACCGGCTGGACAGTACCGACGGCTGCGCGGCGTAGTACGCCGAGAGGTTCTCGATGTCCTTGTCCGTCAGCTGTGCCGCAAACCCAGCCATCACGGCGTTCTTGCGCACGCCCGACCGATAGTCGCGCAATGCCTTGGCCATGTAGTCCGGATATTGGCCCGCCAGCTTGGGGAAGTCAGCCACCTGTGAAATGCCATCAAGACCATGGCACGCGGCGCACACTTCCTGCGCCTTCTTCTTCGCGGCCACGAGATCGGCGGCGGTTGCGGCACCGCTCCCCAGCACTGCGGCAACGGCGGCCACGGCCGCGACCTTCACTGCGAACATGGTCTTCATCGTTTGACCGCCGCTTGCAGCGGCGTCTGCGAGTAATAGGCGGCAATATCCGCCATGTCGGCGTCGGACAGCGACGCGGCGATGGCCTTCATCGACGGATGGCCGCGGTTACCGGACTTGTATTCCTTCAGCGCCGCGATGAGGTACGCCGAGTGCTGGCCGGCGATCTTGGGCACCCTGTAGACCTCGGGGAACGCGGTGCGCCAGCCGTCGATGCCGTGGCACCCCTGGCACATCGCGACCTTCTGCGAGCCCTTTGCCGGGTCGCCGGCCGGTGCGGCGCCTTGCGCCAGCACGCTGGCCGAAGCCGCGACACCCACCACGAGAACTGCCATCCACGACGCAATACGCTTCATTTCAATCCTGACGGGAACCCAACGTGTTTCCAACCACCGGCCGCCGCATCAACGGGCCGCCGCGAACATAATCCTGCAATTTTACGGGCGATGGCAATGCCCGGTCAAAGGCGCCGCCGCCTGCCTCAACGTTCGAGGTACTGGAGCTTGTCCTTTACGTCCTTCCAGTCGTCGGCGTCGGGCGGACCCGGCTTGCGCTCGACAATGGGCTTCCAGGCGCGCGACAGTTCGGCGTTCAGCGCCGTGAAGAGCTGCTGCGACGCAGGCACGTCGTCTTCGGCGAAGATGGCCTCCACCGGACATTCGGCCACGCACAGCGTGCAGTCGATGCACTCGTCCGGGTCGATCACCAGGAAATTGGGGCCTTCGCGGAAGCAATCCACCGGGCAGACGTCCACGCAGTCGGTGTACTTGCAGCGGATGCAGGATTCGGTGACGACGTAGGTCATGGCACGAGGTTTCGGTAGTGGCAGGCGCGACGTGCGCCCGAAAGGGACCTTGAATTTTACCAGAATGGCCGCAAGCTTAATGGTCTGGACAGCGACGACCTTGCGCCCGCCAGTAGGTTTAGGCTAACGTAACCCAAGGCCTCCACACCGCCCACTTGCCGGCGCCACGATCGTCCGGACACCCGGCAGAAAAAGGATTGTCAAATGAACGAAGCCATCAAACATGTCTCCGACGCCACCTTCGACAAGGACGTGCTGCAATCGGGCAACCCGGTCCTGGTCGATTTCTGGGCGGAATGGTGCGGTCCGTGCAAGATGTTCGCGCCGGTGTTAGACGAAATTGCCAAGGAGTACGGCGGCAAGGTCACCGTGGCCAAGCTCGACATCGATGCCAACCCGTCGACGCCCGGCAAGTACGGCATCCGCGGCATCCCCACGGTCATCCTGTACAAAGCCGGCCAGGTGCACGCGCAGAAGGTGGGCGCGCTCACCAAGTCGCAACTCACCGCGTTTCTCGACAGCAACCTCTGATCGCTCGCCTGGCGGCCGTCGATTGACAGCCGCCGGCGACCGCTATAACCTTCAACCAGTTGGCGTGATGCCCGTGGAAGCCTGACGGGGTCACCGGGCCCGGACCCACCGGGCCTCCACCACGCAACAACCGGCGGTAAGCCGCGGCAGTCTCTCTGCCAAATCGGCAGTCTTGCCACCTCCCGCATCCTGTCCGTCCCAAGGCCCATCGTGGCCGCCCTCGCGCCATTCCGGCACGCCCTCCCTCTCGCGCCATGCATCTATCCGATCTCAAATCCAAACACATTTCCGAGTTGATCGAGTTCGCCAACGCGAACGAGATCGAGGGTGCCAACCGGATGCGCACGCACGACCTCATCTTTGCTTTGCTGAAGCAGCAGGCGAAGAAGGGGGAGTCGATCTTCGGCGGCGGCGTGCTCGAAGTCCTGCCCGACGGCTTCGGCTTCCTGCGCTCGCCTGACACGTCGTACCTCGCCAACACCGACGACATCTACATCTCGCCGTCGCAGATCCGCCGCTTCAACCTGCACACCGGCGACACGATCGAAGGCGAGATCCGCACGCCCAAGGATGGCGAGCGCTACTTTGCGCTGGTGAAGGTCGACCTCGTCAACTACGAGCCGCCTGAGAACGCCAAGTCGAAGATCCTGTTCGAGAACCTGACGCCGCTGTTCCCGGACAAGACGATGGTCCTGGAGCGCGACATCAAGGCGGAGGAGAACATCACCGGCCGCATCATCGACATCATCGCGCCCATCGGCAAGGGCCAGCGCGGCCTGCTGGTGGCCAGCCCCAAGTCCGGCAAGACGGTGATGCTGCAGCACATCGCGCATTCCATCGCCGCCAATCATCCGGACGTGATGCTGATCGTGTTGCTGATCGACGAGCGTCCTGAAGAAGTGACGGAAATGCAGCGCTCAGTGCGCGGCGAAGTGGTGTCGTCGACCTTCGACGAACCCGCCACGCGCCACGTGCAGGTGGCCGAAATGGTGATCGAGAAGGCCAAGCGCCTCGTCGAACACAAGAAGGACGTTGTGATCCTGCTCGACTCGATCACGCGCCTGGCCCGGGCCTACAACACCGTGGTGCCGGCGTCCGGCAAGGTGCTGACGGGTGGTGTGGACGCCAACGCCTTGCAGCGTCCCAAGCGCTTCTTCGGCGCGGCGCGCAATATCGAGGAAGGCGGCTCGTTGACCATCATCGCCACCGCGCTGATCGACACCGGATCGCGGATGGACGACGTGATTTACGAGGAGTTCAAAGGCACGGGCAACATGGAAATCCACCTCGACCGCCGGATGGCCGAGAAGCGGATCTACCCGTCCATCAACGTCAACCGCTCCGGCACGCGCCGCGAAGAGTTGCTGCTGAAGCCCGACATCCTGCAAAAGGTGTGGATCCTGCGCAAGCTGCTCTATCCGATGGACGAGCTCGAGGCCATGGAATTCCTGCTCGACAAGGTCAAGGGCACGAAGAACAACGCCGAGTTCTTCGAGAGCATGCGGCGCGGATAACCGTCCGCAGGGGCAGGCCCGCGCGGTAGGCCCCCCGCACCTGTAGGCGAGGCTTCAGCCTCGCGAAACATCGCACAGCCCTGTAGGCGAGGCTTCAGCCACGCGGGTTTGATGTCGCATTGAACCAGCGAGGCTGAAGCCTCGCCTACAGGGGAATCCCTACGGTCGGGGCTCGGGGGACCCGTTGCATGTTGCATCTGCACCACAAATCAGGCACCATCGAAGGTTCTCCGCGATAGTCCGCCTTTCTGGCGGGTCGAGGCGGCACCCTGGGAAAGCGCGCCCACGAGCACCATCACCGCGGGCAAGCGGGTCCGGCACATGAGAGGAAACACCATGCAAGACGCCATTCACCCCAAATACGCCGACGTGCAGGTCACCTGCAGCTGCGGCACGGTCTTCACGACGCGGTCCACCGCGGGCAAGGCGCTGCAGATCGAAGTCTGCGCCTCCTGCCACCCGTTCTACACGGGCAAGCAGAAGGTGATGGACACCGCCGGCCGGATCGACAAGTTCCGCCAGCGCTACGGCACCAAGACCGGGTCGACGACCGCGGCCTGATGGCGCAACGCCGTGCAAGGATCAAGGCAGCTTCGGCTGCCTTTTTCTTTCGTCCCGCGTAAAGTCGCACGCTGTCACACCCACTGCACCCACACCGCGCGCTCCACCCACACCGCCTGCCGCACCCACACCGCCCGCTCCACCCACACCGCCCACACCGCCCACACCGCCCCCCCCCGCATGCGCTCCTCTGCCGCTACCACCGCCGACGCCACGCCCGTAGACGAATTGAGCCCGTCCGGGCCGTTTCGCGCGCTGAAGCAGTTCGGGCTCGTGCTGCTATGCATGGCATGGGTCGGCTTCGGCCTGGCCGGGCACGACCCGTGGAAGACCGAGGACGCCGTGTCCATCGGGGTGGCGGCGGAAATGGCCGCCAGCGGTGACTTCGTGATCCCGACACTGGCCGGCGAACCCTTCCTCGATAACCCGCCGCTGGCGTGGGCGGGCAGCGCGCTGGCCATCCGCGCCTTCGCGCCGCCGCTTTCCACGCACAACGCCGCGCGGATGATCGCGGGCGTGGCGCTGGCATTGATACTGCTCGCCACCGCGTATTCCAGCCGTGAACTGAACGGCCGCGCCTTCCGCTGGCTGCCCGTACTGATCCTCGTGGGCAGCGTCGGCTTCTGGGATCGCGCTCACGTTGTGTCGCCCGAACTGTTCCTCACCGTCGGCGTGGCCATCGGCCTGTGGGGCTTTGCGCTGGGGCTGCGCGCGCCCGCGAAAGGCGGCGTGTTGCTGGGCGTGGGCGTGGGCATTGCCTTCCTTGGGCGCGGCATGCTCGGGCCACTGTGGCTGACGTTGGCGGCCCTGCTGCTGCCACTGTGTGGTCCGGCATGGCGCAGCCGCGCGTACGCAATCACGCTGGCCGTCGCCGCGACCGTGGCGCTGCTGATTTCGCTGCCTTGGGTCGTCGCGCTGCACGCGCGCGATCCGCTGCTCTTCAGCCTGTGGTGGGACAGCGAGGCGCTGCGGCACTACATCACGGGGTTGGGCGGCGGCAGCGCCGATCCGCTCTACTACCTGCGCAACCTGCTGTGGCTCGCGTTTCCCGCATTGCCGCTGCTCGTATGGATGCTGTGGCTGCGAATGCGCGATTTCAACGGCGGGATAAACCAACCGGGCATCATCGTGCCCGGCGTGCTGTCGCTGGTGATCCTCGGCAGCCTGCTGGTGCTGCCGGAGCCGCGGCTGCACAACGCGCTGCCCCTGCTGGTACCGATGGCGTTGCTCGCGTCGCTCGAAGTCGATTCGCTGAAGCGCGGGTTGTCGAGCGCGCTCGACTGGTTCGGCATTCTCACCTTCGGGCTCGTCGCGCTGCTGTTCTGGGTGCTGTGGCTCGACTCGTACGTCTACGGCATGTCGCCGGCGGTGGCGCGGCTCTTCCGCGATACCGACGTCGGCTTCAAGCCCTCGTTTCATCTGGGCACGATGCTGGGCGCGATCGGGCTGACGGTGCTGTGGGTGATGCTGGTGCGACCGGCGCGGCGCTCGAATCGCCGTACCATCCTCAACTGGGCGGCCGGCGTCACGCTGGTGTGGGGCCTCGCCAGCACAATCTGGCTGCCGTATCTCGATTCGCGGCGCAGCTACCGCTGGACCGTCGAAGCGGTGCAGCGGCAGCTGCCGGCGGAGGGATGCGTGGCCAGCCGCAACCTGGGCGAGCCGCAGCGCGCCGTGTTCAGCTACTTCGCCGGCATCAAGACCGTGCGCGAGGAAGCATCGGCGCCGCATGATTGCACCGCGCTGCTCGTGCAATATGGCCGCCTGATCGGCGCACCCACCGCACCTGAGGGCTGGACGATGGTCTGGAGCGGCGGCCGCCGCGGCGACGCCACCGAACGATTCGTGCTTTACGTAAGGAAACCGCAGTGAAATTCATCGACGAAGCGTTGATCGAAGTGCTGGCTGGCGACGGGGGCAATGGCGCCGCCTCGTTTCGCCGCGAAAAGTACATTCCGCGCGGCGGTCCGGACGGCGGCGACGGCGGCCGCGGCGGCAGCATCTACGCGCTGGCCGATCGCAACATCAACACGTTAATCGACTACCGCTACGCGCGCACCCACCGCGCCAAGCGCGGCGAGAATGGCCGCGGCGCCGATCAATACGGCAAAGGCTCCGACGACGTAATCCTGCGCATGCCGGTGGGCACCGTGATCGCCGACGCCGATACTCTCGAAGTCATCGCTGACCTTGCGGTCGATGGTGCCAGGGCACTCGTGGCCGCGGGTGGCAAGGGTGGCCTTGGCAACCTGCACTTCAAGTCGAGCGTGAATCGTGCGCCGAAGCAGTTCACCGCCGGGGAGGAAGGCGAACAGCGCAAGCTGAAGCTGGAACTGAAGGTGCTGGCCGACGTGGGCCTGCTCGGCATGCCCAACGCCGGCAAATCCACGCTGATTCGCGCGATTTCCGCGGCGCGCCCGAAAGTGGCCGACTATCCGTTCACCACGCTCGCTCCCAATCTCGGCGTCGTGCGCACCAGCGAGCAGAAGAGTTTCGTCGTCGCCGACATCCCGGGGCTGATCGAAGGCGCGGCCGATGGCGCAGGACTCGGGCATCGCTTCCTGCGGCACCTTGTGCGCACGCGCCTGTTGCTGCACTTAGTCGACCTGGCGCCGCTCGATGGCGGCGCCGATCCGGTGCACGACGCGCGCGCGATCGTCAAGGAACTGAAGCGCTACGACGAAGCGCTCTACGACAAGCCGCGCTGGCTGGTGCTGAACAAGCTCGACCTGATCCCCGAGGACGAACGCGACGCCCGCGTGAAGGCCTTTCTCAAGGCCTACCGCTGGAAGGGACCGGTGTTCGCGATCGCCGCGATCAGCGG
>JBBQEY010000188.1:0-6618 GCA_038321425.1 Burkholderiales bacterium
GAACGCGCCGGCAACGCGATCCTCGCCGTCAATCCGGACTGGCTGATCATCGTCGAAGGCGTGGAGAGCCACGGCGGACAGAACTACTGGTGGGGCGGCAACCTGGCCGGCGCTGGTGCCGCGCCGGTGCGGCTCAACGTCGCGAACCGGCTCGTGTACTCGACGCACGACTATCCGGCAAGCGTGCATGCGCAGCCGTGGTTCGCGGCGCCGGACTATACGGCCAACCTGCCGGCCCTGTGGGATGCCACGTGGGGCTATCTGCACCGAACCGGTACAGCCCCGGTACTGGTGGGCGAATTCGGCACCAAGCTCCTCACCGTGTCCGACACGCAATGGCTGACCGCGCTCGCGAGTTATCTCGGCACCGGTGCCGACGGCATCCATTGGACGTTCTGGTCGTGGAACCCCAACTCCGGCGACACCGGCGGCATCCTGAACGACGACTGGCAGACGATCAACCAGGCGAAACAGGCGATGCTCGTGCCGCTGCAGTTCCGGCTGGGCGGATTGACGTCGTTGCCGCCCCCGGCGATAACGTCCGTCGTCGAGTATTACAACGGGAGTCTCGACCACTACTTCATCACGTCACTGGCGGCGGAACAGGCCAACCTCGACGCGGGACTGACGCCGACGCGATGGACGCGCACGGGCAAGGCGTTCAACGTCTACGCGTCAGGCGGTGCCAGCACATCGCCCGTATGCCGCTTGTACATCCCGCCGGCGCTGGGCGACTCGCACTACTTTGGCCGCGGCACGGCGGAATGCGCTGCCACGATGGCGAAGCATCCAAACTTCGTGCTGGAGGCGTCCGCATTTTTCCACGTGGTGATGCCGACGGCAGGGACGTGTCCTTCCGGGTCGAAGCCGGTCTATCGCGTCTTCAGCAATCGCGCGGATGCGAATCACCGCACCATGACCGACCGCGCGACGCGCGACCAGATGGTCGGGAATGGTTGGCTGGCTGAAGGCGATGGTCCGGACTTCGTTGTAATGTGCGCGCCGTTGTAGGCGCCGTCACCCGACCAGCTTCAATTCGCGGAAGCGCAAGTAGAGCTCCCGGCATGCCCACGCATCGGTCGCCGCGTAGGTGATCTGCTGCGGCGTCAACGACCGTGCGGCCCAGTTCGTCGTCTTCGCGCCCTTGGGAATCCGGGTGCCGAGAAAAATTCCGGCGAGGTTCCGCACGCCGGTCTGCTTCATCCCATGGCGCTTCGCCACCTTGCCGAGGTCGACCACCGACTGTTCATCGAACAGGAACAGTTTCCTGAGGTTGCGCAGGTCGTCGCGCACCGACACGCCCACCTTTACGACACTCTCCGCCGACAGGATCTGCTGCATGGCGCAGAACGTCTCCTGCTGCTGGACCCGCAGGATATAGACCGCGCGGCCGGTCGCAAACTGCGCGATGGACGGCAGGTAGCTCTCGCCAGGCTTGAAGGCGGGCCGCGTCTCGGTGTCGAAACCGACCACGCCTTCCTGCAGGATGTCCTGCATCGCACGCGGCAGATCGCGGTCGCCGGCGATCACATGAATCGGGCCTTCATAGCGCCGGATCGGCAACGCGTTCATCTCGTCATGCGAGATGCTCCTGGCGGCTTCGGGTGGGAGCCCAATGGCTGGGTCCTCGGTCATACGCCGGATACTATGCCGGTTCCCCGTGCCAGGTACTCGGGCGGCGCGTCAAACGGCATGCAGATCGAAGGGATTGACGCTCAACAGCCACGGCCCGTAGCGCTGCTCGGTGATGAAGCGGAATGCGCAGGCCGCCCCGCGCGGCCAGTGCCATGTAGTGATCAACCTGGGTCAGCTCGGGATCGATCAGCGCAGCCCCGCACGTGTCGCTGCATCCCACCAGATAGGACTGGCAGCCGCCTGTTGCCACCTGTTCGAAAATCATCGCGCCCTCGCCGTTCACCCGGATTTCGCCAGCGTGACGGCGGTCGCGGGCATTTGCAAGGGCACCGCTAAAGGCGCCTGTCCAGGCCGCCCACGCCGCAATTTTTGACCCGTCAAGGAATTCACGCCATCATTCACGGCCGGATGCGCCACTGGCACGAAAACGTACCTTGCCTGGGCCGTTGTCGTCTACACCGTCGTATTCTCCATCCATCAAAAGACATCATGAACTTCAAGCTGATCACCTGCGTCGCCGTCGTATTGTCGAGCCCGTTTGCCGCCAGCGCAGACGAGTTCTTCAGTGACCCCGCCGGAGTCGTCCTGGCGCAGGCGACCATGCCCCGGCCGAAGACAGTGGACGGCGCGCCCGAGTCCTGCGCCAAGGAAGACGAACTGATCCGCAAGCTACCCAACCTGTCGGCATGCAAGGTCGACGCCAAGCGCAACGTCGTGATCGGAGATTCGCCCAACTGCATGAGGGTGGAAGTCGACCGCGACTTCAGGCAGGCCAACGGCAATGCGTTCGGCAAGATCGAGATCAAGGCCGGGGGCATGCTGTACATGCGCGACACCACCCGCACACTCGAAGCCGCGCAGATCATCGTGGGTGGCACCTTTCAGGCCGGCACCGACGCCTGCCCGGTGGGCACGCTGGATGCCGGCAACAAGGTCACCGTGCGCCTGCTCGGCAACCGGACCGCGCCGGCCGCCACCGCCGTGGACCACGCGGCGATGAGTCACGGCGCCCCGCCCTCGGTACTGAAGGCCACCCCGGGCGAAGTGTGCACCGATGTACCGAAGGGCATTGGCGTGATGAGCGGCGGCCGGCTGCGGCTCTTTGGCGCGCGCGGCCTGAGCCCGGCCGACCGCGACACCAGCGCCATCGGCGGCGCGAACCCCGGCTCCGCCAGCTGGACCTACCTCACGCTACCGGCGGGCCCCATTAAGTACCAGACGAGCACCGACAAGATCGGCGTGCGGGTCCCGACCAGGGGCGAAGTCGAACTGATCGTCGCGACCAATGTCGTCGACAACTGGCGGCGCGGCGACTGGATCGTCGTGGGCACCACCAGCTTCAGTCCGTACGAGACGGAGTTCGTCAAGATCGACAAGGTCGAAAAGGGCGTTGCAGGCACCACCAAGATCACGCTCGACCCCAAGACCCCGCTGCGCCATTACCACTTCGGCAGTCCGGATCCGGGCTGGCCCAGCAAGGCCAACTTCGACGCCGGCAAAGAAACGAACTATGGGGTGGACGAACGGGCGGAGGTGGGCCTCATCAGCCGCAGCATCATGCTGACCGCGAAGATGCCCGACGCCGAGACCACGAACGACGAGGAGGAGAAGAATCTTGCATGGGGCGGCGAAACGCGTTTCTGCGCCGGCTTCGCCGAAGCCAAGATGCAGGGCGTGGAGATCGACCGCTTCGGCAAGGATCAGCTCGGCAGCTATCCGATCCATATGCACATGGCAGGCGACGTGCCCGCCGGCGCGGCGCTGATCAACGCCAACAGCATCCACCACAGCTACAACAAATGCGTCACGGTCCACATGACCAACGACGTGAAGTTCTCGAACAACGTCTGCGCGCGCATCGTCGGCCATATCTTCTACGACGAGAAACGGAAGGACCCCAGCACCAACACCGGGGACCAGAACATCGAGAACAAAGGCATCAAGTACCACAACAACCTGGGCCTGGGCGCGATGGCCAACGGCTTCGGCATCGACCCCGCCAAGCCCGAGTTCGAGACTGCGGACAAGAAGAAGGTGTTTGTCGGCTGGTGGGAAGGCGACTATCTCTCGCGGGAGGGCGACGGCTATTACGGTCGCGACATCCCCAACACCGACGACCGCACGCTCGCCGTCACGGGGGCCTGCTTCAACAAGCTGCCCAATGGCAGTCTCGATGGCTTCGTCCCGCCACCATGCCCCGCCGGCACGTATTATTTCGAGCCGCCCAGCGGCTTCTGGACGTCCAATCCGGGAACCGAGATGATCGGCAACTCGATCGGCGGGTGCCAGAGCATCGGCAAGGCCTACTGGTATGTGCCGCCCAAGTCCTCGAATGGCCTGCGCGTGCAGCTGGCGAACCAGCCGGTGGGCCGCAATGTGAACAACCGTGCGCACGCGTGCTATGACGGCGTGTTCGGCGAAACCGACACGGGTGTGAATTCCGAGCAGCTGTTCCCCACTCTCGGTAGCGACCTCACGGCCAGCAACCTGTTCGCGCGGTTCGACGGCTTCACCGCCACCCGCATTCGCAATCGCGGCGTGTGGATGCGGCCGACTTGGTTCGTGTTCGAGCACGCGCGCGTGGCCACCTCCCGCGAAGGCGTGTCGCTGCTGACCTCCGGCGGCGTCGAGGGCAACTCGCCCGGCGTCTGGGGCCTGCTCAAGAACTCGGTGGTCGTAGGCGTATCGATGAACAACGTCGATCGCTGGGGCCCGTGTGCGGCCGACATGCTGAAGTCGGGACTGCAGGAAAGCCCGGGTTGCGTCGACTGGAACACGTTATCGACGACGGTCTACGAAAAGGGTTATCCCACGCCGGCATGGAATTTCGCGGGCTTCTACATCTATGACGGCCCGGCGCGCATCCACGACGTGCGCTTCGTCAACTTCCAGAAAGACCCGACCAAGCGGCTGCTGACCGAGGACGACATCGCGACCCAGAAGGACTTCACGCGGTACTACAACAACGCCGGCGTCTACGAAGGCGACGCCGCACTGGGCTGGTTCCAAAGCAACCAGAGCGCGTATCCGGTGGCCACGGAAGTGCGTGGCCTGACCTGGGATGGGGTGGACCTGCGTCACCAGGTGTTCACCGAACTGGTCAACCTGGCCAAATTCAATGACGGCGACAAGAACACCGCCATCGTCGATCGCGACGGATCGCTGACGGGATTCAAGGTCGTCGACGCGAAGGGGAAGGAAGGTGCGGGCACGACCGCGCACGACCAGTACCCGATCTCGCTCAACAACCTGCCGTTCAATGCGTCGTCCAACGCGGTAGACGAGTGCCTGTCTTTGGGCGCCCAGGACGAGAAATTCGAAGGCCGGCCGACGTCGCTCATTTCGCCGGGCAACATGGGCACGCTGGAGTTCGAAGCGTTCAGCCTGCCCGACGGAGTCGTGCCGCCGCTACCGGTAGGCGACCAGCCCCCCCGCCGACTGACCCAGCTCGTGACCTTCACCAAAGACATGACGGACTTCGACAAGCACTATTCGATGACGCTGCACAGCCGCGACAACCAGGGTATCTGGGAGCCGAAGGTCACTAGTGGCCTGGGCTACACAGTCACTGCTGCGGCCGGGGGTCCGGTGACGAGCCCCGTCACCACGCGCGACCCCGGCTTCCCGCGCTACATCAGCGTGGGCCTGGTCGATGTGGTCAAGCCCAGGATCACAAAGGCCGATCCGTTCGTCGTGCGCGTGGGCGTATGCTTCACGAACAAGGACGGCACGTATCCCGATGCCGTCGACAGGTTCGAAATCAAGCGTGGCTACCGGTCATGGGGTGGCGGTCCGCTGGATTACAACAACCCCGCCATCAAGCCGTTCTATAACAAGCTGGACCTCGCCTACGAGGACCAGCGTTGCTACAACCTCGCCGCGGCGAGTCCGTTCATCCTCAACGACGCCGTCAAGGGTTGCCCGGCGCACGGCATCACGCCGCGCGACGCGAATAATGGTTGTCCGCCCGGCGCGGAGGCCACCACGGGCCGCAACAACCTCCCGGTCTGCGCGTTCCCGCCCACGGTGATGACGCCGGCCCCCGCCATCAACGACATCACCAAGCCCGACGGGAGTCCGAATGACACCGACAAGTACTACTACGACAAGACCACGGGCATGCTGTTCTTCTACGTGAAGCAGGACCGTCCCAACGCGGTCGGCACGTCGCCGGTGGGAAGCTGCACCAACGGCAAGACCGATCCGGCGTGTCCCGATCCGGACGACAAGACGTTCCCCGAGAGCTACTACGTGTGTCCGCCCGAAGGCTGCGTCACGTACTCGGTGCGGATGTCGCCGTCGGTGGCCTACGACCCGGGCGCGTCCGCCTGCGCCACGCCCTTAACCAAGCCCGACGTGCAGGACATCTACAAGGTGAAGGACAACGCGGGCCAGAGCAAGTATGCGCAACCGCCGTCCACGACGGCCAACAAACTGGCCTACAAGGTGCCGCCACCGGGTGTGCCGCCGAACGGGATCGTCGAGGCGATCAACAATTCCGGCAGCTTGGGCTTCCCGCACAAGGAAGCCGGATACGCGGGCAACAAGGTGAAGCCCGTGTGCACCGGCATGCCCATCGGCGGCGGCCTGGCGGCCGGTTACATGGGCTCGCCGAGATAGGCCCGCGCCTTCTTCGCCGGGGCGCGCGGTTCGCGCGGCCCGGTGGCGCGACTATTGCGTCCACTTCCGGGGCCGCGCCGGACCGCCAACCGTGTGACCGCGGGGCCGGGGATGCGCCGCAGCCACGAAGCTGCGCTGTGATCCTTCGCGTTTCAGAGTACAAATAGCGTTTTGGGGGAGTAGTCGCGATGGTGGGGAAACTCGTTGCAATCCTGTTGATGTCGGTGCTGCTGGCCGGCAACAGCCACGGCCAGGGTAACGAACTCGTCTTTGCAGTGACGGAGGGCGTCACCTACCAGGCCACCCCGAAGGAAATCCGCGACAAGTTCGCACCGATCGCCGACGTGCTGGCCCGGGCCACCG
>JBBQEY010000189.1:0-6529 GCA_038321425.1 Burkholderiales bacterium
GGAATGCGCGCTATGCCGCGGACGAATTCGCCTACGGCACGGCGCCCAATGAATTTCTGGTGCAGGTGGCCCCGAATTTTGCCCGCCAGGGGCGAGTCCTCTGCCTTGCCGATGGTGAAGGGCGCAACGGAGTTTGGCTCGCGCAACAGGGCCACCGGGTGACCGCTGTCGACCTCGCCGATCGCGGGATGGCCAAGGCTGCCCGACTGGCGGCCGCCCGAGGGGTGCCACTGGAGACCATCGTGGCCGATGTCACCCAGTACGATCCGGGTCGGGACTGCTGGGATGCTGTGGTTTCGGTCTTTCTGCATCTGCCCGCCAAGGCGCGCGTAGCACTTCACCGCCGCTGCGTCGAGGCGTTGAGGCCGGGCGGCCTGTTTGTTTACACGGCTTATGGGCCGGAGCAGCTCGGCCGCGGTACGGGCGGCCCGCCCGATGCGCATTTGCTGCATTCGCTCGACGACGTCGAACGCGACTTCGCCGGCTGCGCGATCGAGCACCGGAGGAGTGCTTTGCGCGACGTGAGCGAAGGCAGGTTGCATCACGGCATCGGTGCCGTGGTCGAACTCCTCGTACGGACACCGCCTTGATCGATCACCTTGACCACTTGGTGCTGACCACGGGCGACCTGCCCGCGTGCCTCGATTTCTATACGCGGGTGCTCGGCATGCGGGTCGAGGCCTTCGGCGCGGGCCGGCAGGCGCTGCGTTTCGGGCAGCAGAAGATCAACCTGCATGAACGCGGCCGCGAATTCGAGCCCAAGGCTCACCTGCCAGTGCCCGGCGCGCTGGACCTATGCTTCATTGTGGGGCAACCGTTCGAGGCCGTCATCACACACGTCCGGGCCTGCGGCTGGCCGATCGTCGAGGGGCCGGTTGAACGGACGGGTGCCACCGGGCGCATTCGATCCATCTACCTGCGCGACCCCGATCTGAACCTGATCGAGCTCTCCGAACGGATTCCGCCCGACGTTGACTAACGAAGGCCGGTTTGGATGCAGGGCTAGTGCCGCCGCCGCGGGTTCATCGCCATCGCTACTTCAGCGTGCTGGCGCCGAACTCGCCGCGGCGCGCCGCGGTCACCGCTCTCGCCGTGCCGGCGGTGCCGCTCGCTGCGGTCGCGCCACTGCCCTCCAGGCACCGCCCGCCGACGAGCCGGCCCGATGCCGCGCCGCTCGCTACGCGTGGGCCGTGCTGCTGGCCCGCATCGACGAAGTGTTCCCGCTCCGTTGCCCCAATGGTGGAGGCGAGATGCGCATCATTGCCTTCATCACCGCGACGGCAGTAGTGCGCGATATCCTCCTCGCCCTGAAGCGAGCCGATTGCGCCATCCACCAGCGGCTTGCGTCGGCTTCCGCCACCGACCTGAAGTCTGCTCGCCAGCACCGCAGTGCCGCGCGATCGACCCGGGAAAACTGCCTCACCACCGCGTGGACGGAGGATCGTCGGCGCTCGCTCGCCGCAGCCGCTTGAGCGCCATCACCAAGCCCGGAATACTCGGCTTGGTGGGTTGAGTTTCCTTTCCTTTTTCTTCAGCGGATGGTCGGCCTTGGCCGCGAAGGGCCTTCGGCGCTACTGATGCAGTGCCTCGATAGCTGACTTTGGGTCTGAAGCAACGATCTTGAGCAATGCCCGGGCCGGCCCAGTCGGCCGTGTTCGCTGCTGTTCCCAATTCTGCAAGGTGCGCAGGTTCACGCCAATCAATTTCGCGAACTGTGCCTGGCTAATCTTCGCCGCTTCTCGAATCGACCGGACATCCGGTTCATCAAGTCGATGGGTCCGAACGGCGGCAACTGTCTTGCCGGCCATGTGGCGCTTCAGTTGACGTACGCCGCGCACCAGTTGATTAAAGTGTTGCTTATCCATCAGTGAGGTCCTTCATCAGTAAAGCCAGGATCTTTAATTGCTGCGGCGTCAAATCCTCGCTCTCGGTCTTGAGGTATCCGTAGATCAAGTAAACGCGACGGCTGGAGGAACGCCAGAAATAGATCACCCGGGCGCCACCTCGTTTGCCGCGTCCGCGAACATTCCACCTCAACTTCCGCAGTCCGTGTGTGCCACGAATGACATTTCCGGCTATCGGCGTCAGAAGCAGAAACTGCTGCAGTGCCCTGAAGTCCTCGTCTGTCCAGTTCTCCTCGCGGAATCGAACAAAAGGTGTGAGCTCGACAAAGACCATGCAGCGACTATACGCTAGACGCGTATACGCGGCAACCGTACGACCTCGAGGACGCCGTCGCGCCGTCCGCCAAAGCTGCCGCAAGACGCTCGCTGTCGGCGTGGCTCGAGCGTGGTTCGGGCGGCGTCGCCGTTCGGATCAACGCGGTGGATACGCCCTGGTTCGCCGCCGACCTTGCCGTGGCGGCGCACGCAGGTGTGACCGCCATCGTGCTGCCGAAGGCCGAACGCGCCCAGGACCTGGCACAGGTGCTTGGCCGAGCACCGCAGGCCGCGCTGTTGCCGCTGGTGGAAACGGCCGTTGGCATCGACCGCGTGCGCGAGGTCGCGGGTGCCGCCGGTGTGCAACGACTATTGTTCGGTTCGATCGACCTGCAGCTCGACCTCGGTATCGACGGCGACGGCGAGGAATTGCTGTTTTATCGTGCACAGCTGGTGCTCGCGTCGCGGCTGGCTGGGATTGCCGCACCGGTCGATGGTGTGTGCACAGCGCTCGACGACGAGGCACTGCTGCGCGCCGAGACACGCCGGGCGCGACGCTTCGGCTTCGGCGCCAAGCTCTGCATCCATCCGCGCCAGGTGGCGCCGGTGAATGAGGCGTTCCGCCCGACGGCGGAGGAACTCGACTGGGCCCGGCGCGTGGTCGATGCCACCGCGAAGGCGAACGGCGCGGCGATCGCGGTCGACGGCAAGATGGTCGACCGCCCCGTGCTGCTGCGGGCGCAGGCACTGCTGTTGCAAGCGCCGGAGCAGAAGCCGTGAACGATGCAGCGGACAGCGCCAAGGCGGCCCTGCGGCAACCTGCCAACCCCGCCGACGTACGGGAAACCCTCAGGACATTCTGGAATGCGCGCTATGCCGCGGACGAATTCGCCTACGGCACGGCGCCCAATGAATTTCTGGTGCAGGTGGCCCCGAATTTTGCCCGCCAGGGGCGAGTCCTCTGCCTTGCCGATGGTGAAGGGCGCAACGGGGTTTGGCTCGCGCAACAGGGCCACCGGGTGACCGCTGTCGACCTCGCCGATCGCGGGATGGCCAAGGCGGCCCGACTGGCGGCCGCCCAAGCGAACGGATTCCGCCCGACGCTGCCGGACGAAGGCCGGTTTGCATGTAAAGTGCCGGGCCGTTAGAGTACGGTAGTTGTCATAAAAAAGGGCCCCGTCACGCCGCCGCAATAGTGCGGTTGGCCGCGGCCTGACCGATTCTCCATGTGAGGAAAACCGTCATGAAACTATTCGCAACGATTGCCATCGGCGCATTCGCGCTCGCAATAGCCGTGCCCGGTGCGGCGCAGGCCCCTATTGTCGTCAAGTTCAGCCACGTGGTCGCGGACAAGACCCCGAAGGGTCAAGGCGCGCTCAAGTTCAAGGAACTGGCCGAGAAGAAGCTCCCCGGCAAGGTGGACGTCCAGGTCTTCCCTAGTTCCCAGCTCTTCGGCGACGCCAAGGAACTGGAGGCGCTGCTGCTCGGCGATGTGCAGTTCATCGCGCCGTCGCTGTCCAAATTCGATCGCTATACCAAGAAAATCCAGGTCTTCGACCTGCCGTTCATGTTCGACGACATCGCGGCAGTGGATCGCTTCCAGGCCAGCAAGGACGGGCAGGCGCTGCTGACTTCGATGAAGGGCCGGGGCCTGCTGGGTCTTGCCTATTGGCACAACGGGATGAAGGAGCTGTCGACCAACAAGGACAAGCTGGTTCTTCCCGGCGACGTCAAGGGGCTGAAGTTCCGTATCCAGGCCTCGGACGTGCTCGAAGCGCAGTTCAAGGCGCTCGACGCCAATCCGCAGAAGATGGCCTTCAGCGAGGTCTACCAGGCGCTGCAGACCGGCGTGGTCGACGGGCAGGAAAACACCTGGTCGAACATCTATTCGCAGAAGTTCTTCGAAGTACAGAAGACGATCGCCGAGACCAACCATGGCGTGATCGACTACATGGTCGTCACCAACGCCAAGTGGTGGGATGGCCTGCCGCCGGATGTCCGCAAGGGGCTCTCCGAAGCAATGGCCGAAGCCACGGTCTATGCCAACAAGCTCGCCTCCGACATCAACGAGGCCGACAAGAAGCGCATCGAGGAAGCCGGCAAGGCGAAGATCCAGAAGCTCTCGAAGGCGGACGTCGCGGCCTGGCGCAAGGCGATGGAACCGGTGTGGAAGAAGTTCGAGGGCGACATCGGCAAAGACCTGATTGCCGCGGCGTTGAAGTCCAACCAGTAATACTTCGCGAATGGCCTGGGAAACCGGGCCATTCTCGTATCCAGGATTTCCTCCGTGCGCTGGCTCGAACGCCTCGAGGAGTGGCTCATCGCCTTCCTGATGGCGGCCATGACGCTCGTCACCTTCGCGCAGGTCGTCGCGCGGTACGTATTCAATTACAGCTTCGTGTGGGCGCTGGAACTGACCGGCGTGATGTTCGCCTGGCTGATCTTCGTGGGCATGTCCTACGGTGTGCGCGTCGGTGCGCACATCGGCATCGACGCCCTGGTCAAGTTGTTGAAGCCGGGTGCGGCGCGCGTCGTGGGCGTGGTCGCCGCGGTGCTGTGCGTCGTATATGCGGTGATCGTCACGGTCGGCGGGTACGTCTACGTCAAGAAAATGTACGACGTCGGCATCCTGATGCAGGATTTGCCGATCGAGCAATGGATTCCGCGTGCAGTGCTGCCGGTGGCCTTCGCGTTGCTGGCACTGCGTTTCGCGCAGGTGCTCTACCGGCTGGCGACCGGGCAGGAAGCCTATCTGCTCGGTGACGAAGCCAAGGACGCGCTGAAACTGAAGCAGGGTGATTCGATCGAAGGCGTGCGCAAATGACCACGGTGGCCCTCTTTGCGATGCTCTTCGCGTTCATGCTGATCGGCATGCCCGTGGCGGTGGCGCTGGGACTGTCGTCGGTGCTCACGATCCTGATCTTCGCGCAGGACTCGCTCGCGTCACTGGCGCTCAAGCTGTTCGAAACCTCCGAGCACTACACGCTGCTTGCCATTCCGTTCTTCATCCTTGGCGGCGCGTTCATGACCACCGGGGGCGTGGCCAAGCGGATGATCCGCTTCGCCAACGCCTGCATCGGTCACCTGCGCGGCGGGCTGGCGATGGCGTCGGTGCTGGCGTGCATGCTGTTTGCCGCCGTGTCGGGTTCGTCCCCGGCCACCGTGGTCGCGGTTGGCTCGATCGTGATTGCCGGCATGGTCAAGGCCGGCTACCCGAAGCCTTTCGCTGCCGGCGTGATCTGCAACGCCGGCACACTCGGCATTCTGATTCCACCGTCGATCGTGATGGTGGTCTACGGCGCGGCGACGGAGACGTCGGTCGGCAAGCTATTCATGGCGGGCGTCATTCCCGGGATCCTGCTCGGATTGCTGCTGATGGTCGCGATCTATGTGCGGGCGCGCAGCCTCGACCTGCCGCGCCAGGCCCGGGCCACGCTTGGCGAAGTGCTGACCTCGGGGCGCGATTCGCTGTGGGGTCTGTTGCTGATCGTCATCATCCTGGGCGGCATCTACGGCGGTGTGTTCACGCCGACCGAGGCTGCCGCCGTGGCCGCCATCTACGCGTTCTTCATCGCCGTGTTCGTCTACCGCGACATCGGCATGCGCCGTGTGCCGGCGGTGCTGCTGGAGGCGGGCAAGGTCACGGTGATGCTGATGTTCATCGTGGCCAACGCGCTGCTGTTCGCGCACGTGTTGACGACAGAGCGCATTCCGCAGGCGATCGCCGAGGCCATCATCAGCTGGGGAATGGCACCTTGGCAGTTCCTGATCGTCGTGAACATCCTGCTGCTGATCGCCGGAATGTTCATGGAACCGACGGGCATCATCCTGATTCTCGCTCCGATCCTGTTCCCGATCGCGACGCAGCTCGGCATCGACCCGGTGCACCTTGGCATCATCATGGTGGTGAACCTGGAGATCGGCATGGTGACGCCGCCCATCGGACTCAACCTCTTCGTCACGGCGGGCATCACCGGCATGTCCATCGCTCAGGTCGTTCGCGCCGCGATTCCCTGGACGCTGGTGCTGCTGGTCTTCCTAATTATCGTCACTTACATACCGCAGATCTCACTCTGGTTGCCGAATCTGTTGTTCTGAGTCCAGCCTGACCTTCGGCACATGCCTCAATACGCGGCCCGACCGCTCGACGCGGCCCCGGGTGCGAGCCTCGTGTCGCACTATTTTATAAAATATAAAGTACACTTACCCCATGTTGGACTCCAAGGCCGCATTTCATACCAAACGCGAACAGGCTGTCGCAAAGGTGAAAGACGCCATCATGATGGGGCGCTACCAGCCCGGGCAATCGCTAAAGCAGGTGCAGTTGATGGCCGACCTCGACCTCGGCGCAACGCCGGCGCGCGAAGCCG
>JBBQEY010000190.1:0-6496 GCA_038321425.1 Burkholderiales bacterium
CGGTGGCGCGGCGCGTTGCGGTGGTGCGCTGCCGTACATGCGCTTGAACATCGCCATCACGTCCATCTCCGGCGGGGCCACCGCCGCGTCCTTCGCCGCCTTGGCCGCGGCGCGATCCGCGGCGCTGCTGCCGCGATTGACGATGTTGGGACGGCTGATACCCGGGACGACGTTCAGTTTCAGCAGGTGCGAATTGAGGTCGGCGTAGATCGACGCGATGCTGGCCAGAGGCGCCTGGTTCAGGTCCTTCATGATCTGGAACTTGATCCGGCGCTCGGCCTTGAGCGACTGCACCGCCTGCGAGAACGCGTGAACGATCGTCGCGGGCGCCCACGGATTGGCATCGGTGGAAAGGTCCGGATTGCCCAGCAGGTGGCCCATGCCGCGGTTCAGCATCAGCAGCTCGTCGTGGCAGGCGTTCTCGACCACGCGCGTGATGTTGCCGTTCAGCACCGACTCGTCCATCGAGGACGTATCGACCAATGTCAGGTTTTTGGCATCGACCTTGGAAAAATCGGCCTTGGCCACGGCCTTGCCGGCGATGCGTTCGTCGATCAGCGACCGCAGTTGCCGCTCGAATTCCTCCATCAGCGCGGGCCGCTCGCCCTTCAGCGTGCCGCGTGCATCGAGAAAGATTTGCTGCTCGTCGCGCACGTCCGTGCGGCTGGCGCGATCCATCAGCAGGTCGCTGACCTTGTCCAGGATCTGCGAGAACGCGTTCGTCAGGCGATGCACGGCCAGATCCCGGCAATCATCGAGAATTTTCGTGATCTCGCGCGCCGACTGGCGTCGACTGGCGGTCTCGGTGGAGGTGACGTTCACGCGGACGGCTGTTCGGCTCAAGGGTTTTGTGACGGCTCAAGACGTTAGGACACAATACGGCGAACTTACTGTAGCACGACGCCCCCCGGGTGCCAACGGTTCCCCGACTACCCCCGCGGCGTTAGCGCGGAAGGTCGCTCCAGGCCTTCGCCAGGCGCTTGAACGACACCGGGAACGGGGTTTTCAGCTCCTGCGCGAAAAGCGACACCCGCAGTTCCTCCAGCAACCACCGGAACGCCTCCAGCGCCGGCTCGTTCCGGTCGGCCTTGCGGTCGCGCTCGACGCGTTCGATGTACTGCTGCCATAGCCGGGTCACGTCCCCGGCATGCTTCGCGTCGCGATCCGGACGTTCGGCAAACTTGGCCAGCCGGCGGTCCAGCGCCCGCAGGTACCGCGGCAGGTGTTCTAGCTGCACCCAGGGCGTCGCGCTGAAGAAGCCGGGGTAGACCAGCGCATCGCGCTGCGCCCGCACTTCCGCCGCGATGCGCGCGTGCGTCTTCGGCAGGCTCGCGAGCCGCTGATTCAGCGCTGTCACGTGGGCGGCCACCGCCTGCAGCAGCCGAAAGGCGCCTTCGGTCACCGCCGGCAGCCGCGCCCGCGCGCGCTTCACGACGTCGGCGTAGGCCAGTGCGTCGCGCGGCAACGGATCATCCGCCAGCAGCGCGCGGTGAAGCGCCGCGGCCAGCACATCCTGCAACAGCCGGTCGGTGGGAATCGCGGTTTTCAATTGCAAGGCGGTCGCCGTGAAACCGCCGCCGCCCTTGTCGAAGCGGGCGATCGCGTCGCGCAGTTCGCGACGCATCAGGCGCAACACGCCGCCCCGCGTCGCCTCGGCGGCCGCGGCTGCCGTGTCGAGCAGGACCAGCGAAACGCTGTCTGTCGCGTCGACCAGCGCCGGATAGCCGGTCAGCCGGCGGCCGTCGCGCTCGATGTGCAGCACTTCGGGCAAGTCGCCGAAATCCCAGCGGGTGATGCCGGTGCGCTCGAACGCGGGTTGCGCGCCGGCGAACGACAATTGCGCGGCCTGGCCAAGTTGCGCGCGCAATGCCGCCAGGTCGCGGCCACTCGCTAGCTCCTGTCCACCCGCGTCGACCACCAGCACGTGCACGCGCAGGTGCGCCGGCAGGTCGATGGCGGCGAACGCCTCCGTGGGCGGCGCATCGCCGCACCTTGCCGAGATGAACGCGCGCAGAGCCGCGACCACGTCGATGGTTCGATCGTGCTTACTTTCCTGAAATGCGCTCACGAACTCCGGCACCGGCACCACCCGGCTGCGCCATGCCTTCGGCAGGGACTTCAAATAGTGCGTGAGAAGCTCGCGCTCCATGCCGGGAACAAGCCACGACAGCCTGACTTCGGACACCTGGTTCAGCAACGCCAGCGGTACTGTCAGCGTGAGGCCATCGAGCGGATGCCCCGGGTTGAACCGGTACTTTACCGGCAGCACGGTGCCGGCCATGGCGAGCGTCTCCGGATACAGCTCCACGGTCACTGAGGCTGCGGCATGCCGCATCAGGTCCTCGCGCGTCATCGTCAGCAGCGCGGGTTGGACGCGCTCCGCGCCTTCGCGCCAGCGTTCGAACGCGACAAGCGACAGCACGTCGGGCGGCAATCGCTCGGCATAGAACGCGGCGATTGTCTCGTCGTCCACCAGCACGTCTTGCCGGCGCGCCTTGTGCTCCAGTTTCGCGATCTCCGCCACCAGCGCCTGGTTATGCGCGAGGAACGCGCCGCGCGTGCGCAGCGCGCCGGGGACGAGCGCCTCGCGGATGAACACGTCGCGCGCCAGCACCGGATCGATGGCGCCGAACGACACCGGACGCCGCGCCACCAGCGTGAGGCCGTAGAGTTGCACGCGTTCACTGGCCACCACGTCGCCGCGCTTTTCCTCCCAATGCGGCTCGAAGTAGTCGCGGGTCACGCGATCGCGCGCCACCTCCTCGATCCATTCGGGTTCGATCCGCGCCGCGTTGCGCGCGTAGAGGCGCGACGTCTCGGTCAGCTCCGCCGCCAGCACCCATTTGCCCCCTTTGCGCGCGAGGCCCGACGACGGGTGCAGGTGAAACTTGAGGCCGCGCGCGCCGAGGTAATGGTCGTCGTTGTCCGCCTTTACGCCGACATTGCCGAGCAGTCCCGCGAGGATGGCCTTGTGCAGCGCGGCGTAGCGTGGCGCGTCGAACGCGGCGGGCAACGCCGGCTTCCAGCTCCAGCCCGCATCCTCCAGTGTTGCCACCAGTTGCCGGTGCACGTCGCGCCATTCGGCCAGTCGCAGGAACGACACGAACTGCGCGCGGCACGCGTCGACCATCTTTCGGTGCGACAGTCCCTGCCGCTGCAGGTCGGCCATGAATTCCCACAGCGCCACCAGCGACAGGAAATCGGAGCGTTCATCGCGAAAGCGCAAGTGCGCCTGGTCCGCGGCTTGCGCGCGCTCGAAGGGACGTTCGCGCGGATCAGGCACCGCCAGCGCGCTGGCGATGACCAATGCCTCCGGCAGGCACCCGCCGTCGCGCGCGGCCAGCACGATGCGGCCGATGCGAGGGTCGAGCGGGAGTCGCGCCAACTCGCGGCCCAGCGGCGTCAGCGCGCGCGCCTCGTCCACCGCCGAGAGTTCCTGCAGCAGCGCATAGCCGTCGGCGATCGCCCGTGCGGGCGGCGCCTCGAGGAACGGAAACGACGCGACCTCGCCCAACTTCAGCGAGGTCATCCGCAGGATCACCGCGGCCAGTGACGAGCGGAGGATCTCCGGCTCCGTGAAGGCCGGCCGCTTCGCAAAGTCGTCCTCGCCGTAGAGCCGCACGCAGATACCCTCCTGCACGCGCCCGCAGCGGCCCGCGCGCTGGTTGGCCGCCGACTGCGCCACCTTCTCGATCTGCAGCAACGTGGTCTTGTTGCGCACGCTATACCGCTTCACGCGCGCCAGCCCTGCATCGATCACGTAGCGAATGCCCGGCACCGTCAGCGACGTCTCCGCAACGTTGGTCGCCAGTACCATGCGCCGGCCATTGCCTGCCGCAAATACGCGCTGCTGCTCCTGCACGGACAACCGCGCGAAGAGCGGCAGGATCTCCATTTGCTGCGCGTACGGGCGCTTGGCGAGGCCGCGCCGGGCAAGTTCCGCTGTCTCGCGGATCTCGCGTTCACCGGGCAGGAACACGAGGATGTCGCCCGGACCGCCGCGCCACAGTTCCTCTGCCGCCGCGACGATGGCCTCTTCCAGCTCTTCCTCGTCGTCGGTCTCGTCGGCGGCCTCCACGCCCGCGACCTGCGCCGCGTGCAACGGCCGGTAGCGGATTTCCACCGGATACACGCGCCCGGAGACTTCGATCACCGGCGCCGGCGCACTTGGCGTGCCGAAGTGCGTCGCGAACCGCTCCGCATCGAGCGTGGCGGAGGTGATGATCACCTTGAGGTCGGGCCGCCGTTCGAGCAGTTGCTTCAGGTAGCCCAACAGGAAATCGATGTTGAGGCTGCGTTCGTGCGCCTCGTCGACGATGATCGTGTCGTACGCGTCGAGGTCGCGATCACCCTGCGTTTCCGCCAGCAGGATGCCGTCGGTCATGAGCTTGATCCACGCGTCGGGCCGCGTCTGGTCGGTGAAACGCACCTTGAAACCGACGGACTGGCCGATGGCTTCGCCCATCTCCTGCGCGATCCGCGAGGCCACGGCGCGGGCAGCAATGCGCCGCGGCTGCGTGTGGCCGATCAGGCCCCGCGCCCCGCGCCCCGCGGCGATGCAGATTTTGGGCAGTTGCGTGGTCTTGCCCGACCCCGTTTCGCCGCAGACGATGACCACCGGATGCGCGCGGATCGCGGCCTCGATCCTGTCCGCCTGCGCCGAGACCGGCAGGTCGGCGGCATACGTAATGGTCGGGCGCGTCGTCGCACGAGCCTCGGCGCGGGCGACGGCGCGCTCGATGTCCTCGGCCAGTCGCGCCCATTCGGCCGGCGGCGCGCGGCGTCCCCGGGCGCGGTCGATACGGCGGGCGAGCCGCGCGGCGTCCGCCGCCAATACCAGCGCCAGTCGCGCGGCCAGGTCGGCGAAGGAAGTGTTCATTGCGGCAGGCAGTGGCGACGTGTCACCCGCCGGAATCCGGCCGGCTGCAGCAATCGCGGAGGAACGAAGGGTGGACGGGGCGCCACGGAAGGCGCGAATTCTACCGCGCAGCGGGGCGGATTGCGTATTATCCGCACCATACGGGCGCCGGCCTTCAACACCGTGTTGCACTGGCGCGCGGACATCACCCGGAGGACATTCCATGCGACATCGCAATTCCGGCGCGCCGAAACGCGCCCTTCTCGTCACCGCCCTCGCCGCCGTGCTCGGCGTCTCGGCCGTGACCGCTGATGCCGTCACGCTGCGCTGGGCCGGCCGTGGCGACATGAATACCACCGACCCGCATTCGCAGAACGAGGGCCTCACCAACAACATCAACGCGCTGGTCTACGAGTTCCTCGTCCAGCGCGACAAGAACCTGGGACTGGTACCGGGGCTGGCCGAATCGTGGACGCAGGTGAACCCAACGACCTGGCGCTTCAAGCTCCGCAGCGGCGTCAAGTTCCACGACGGCACCCCCTTCACGGCCGATGACGTCGTGTTCAGCTACGAGCGCGCGAAGTCCGATACGTCGCAGTTGCGCGCGTACGCCAACTTCGCGGGTACGCCGAAGAAGATCGATGACCTGACAGTGGAGTTCACCACCAACGGCCCCAATCCGATCATGCTGGAGCACGTCGCCACGATCAATATCCTGTCCCGTGCCTGGTGCGAGAAGAACAAGTGCATGAAGCCGCAGAACTTCGCGGCGAAGGAAGAAATGATCACCGCCCGCGAGGCCAACGGCACGGGTCCGTATTCGCTCGTGTCGCGCGCACCGGACATCAAGACGGTGCTGAAGAAGAACCCGAACTGGTGGGGCATCAAGGCGGGCCTGTTCGAAGGCAACATTGACGACGTGGTGTACACGCCGATCAGCTCCGACGCCACGCGCGTGGCCGCGCTGATCTCCGGCGAGGTCGACCTCATCAACGATCCGCCGCCGCAGGACGTGCCGCGCCTCGGCCAGACGCCGAACATCAAGGTGATCGAAGGTGTGGAAAACCGTATCGTGTTCATCGGCATGGACCAGGCACGCGACGAGCTCCTCTACTCGAGCGTCAAGGGCAAGAACCCGTTCAAGGACGTGCGCGTGCGGCAGGCGCTCTACCATGCCATCGACATCGAGGCCATCAACAAGACGACGATGCGCGGCCTGTCGAAGCCCACGGGGGCGATCCTGCCTTCGCCGGTCACGTCCACGCCCGAGATCGAAAAGCGGCTGCCGTTCGATCGTGATCGAGCGAAGAAGCTGCTGGCGGATGCAGGCTATCCCAACGGCTTCGAGGTGACGCTCGACTGCCCGAATAACCGGTACGTCAACGACGAGCGGATCTGCCAGGCGCTGGCGGCGATGTGGTCGCAGATCGGCATTGCCACCAAGGTCAACACGATGCCGCGGGCCGTGTATTTCCCGAAGCTCGAGAAGACCGACACCAGCCTCTACATGCTGGGCTGGGGTGGCGCCTCCACCGACGGCATCTTCACCCTGCAGCCGGTACTCTCGACGTACAACGGCAAGGGCGACGGCGACTTCAACTATGGCCGCTACAGCAACGCCAAGGTCGACGAGCTGAC
>JBBQEY010000191.1:0-6434 GCA_038321425.1 Burkholderiales bacterium
GACCAGGTTGGTCGTGAGCGGAACGATCAGAGTCGATGGATGGCTGGCGTCGAGCAGTGTCTGGCTTTGGACGACGAGAACGGGCCGGGTCTTGCCAGGCTCTGTCCCCTTTCGGGGATTGAGATCGGCGAGCCAGATGGCGCCATACTCAATTCGGAGCACGCTCGAGCGCGGCGAATTGGGCATTGACCTTCATGCTCTCGGCGCGCACTTTGAGCGAGGCGCGCTGCAGGCGTTCGCGCCGTTTCGCATCGTCGATGGCAACGTTCATCGCGCGGATCGCCCGGCGGATGTATTCGGTGCGCGGCAGGTCGAGTTCGGCCGCGCGCTTGTCCAGTTCGCGCAATAGTTCATCGGGAAGTCGCATGGAAATAGTGTTCATGGTGTATCCCGGTTTGTATTGCAAATTGAGATACTACTCTTTGCCCCGAATGGCGTCAATGCGCTTCGCCTGCGCTTCGCCTGAGTCATCTGCCTCGACTGGTGGCTGGTCCGCGGGGCGGATCACCCACTGCTGTCCACACCAGCACCTGCCCTCGGGATCGATGATGCAACTGCCGCTGCCACAGCATCTAGGGTCATCGGTCATGCGTTGCTCCATCGGTCTCGTTCATCCCGGCGCCCTGCGGCCCCCGTGGCCCATCACCCAGCCCGTGAATCGAACCCGTTCCACGATCATCATGTGCGGCACGGTAAGCGCGGCCAAGCCGACGAAAAGAAGCTGCGCCAGGCGCATATCGAGCGGCTTCCCGTCGGACAGCCACCACATGATGGCGCCGCCCGCGCCGGTGACCAACATCGGCCAAGCAGCGATGCGCAACAGGTGTCGAAGCGTTCCCGCGCGGGCGTAGTCGCGCGTTCTTAACACATGTCGGGCGCTGTGCATGCAGCAGAAGAAGATGGTGAACCCGATTAGCGGGGGTGCGAAGGTCAGCAACGCGGTCATCGACACCAGTTCAATGCTGCGCGCCAGGTCCCGCTTCGCGCCGGCGACCGCCGCGAGGCCGATCGCTGCAACCCAAGGCCAGGCGGCCCACTGCAAGGCGGCCACAATCGCTTGCGCAGCCGGCACCCCGGCAAGATACGCGAAGAGTTGAGAGACCTCGGCCGAATGCAATGCGAGGGGGCAGAAGATGACCGCACCGCCATACAGCATTCGAAACGACGCCGGGGTCGCGCCCTCGGGATCGCCCGAAAAATGAAGCACAGAAACGAGCAGGAATGTCGCGAGGAAGAGGCCGGGGGCAAACCACCACAACCCCACGACCAACACAGCGACCGCCAAGTAGGCGATCGTGAACAAGGTCCATGCTGCGGCCGATTGAACGCCCATCAGTTGCCGCGCAAAAACAGTGTCCAGCGCTCCATGCGGAACGCCAAGCAGGAAAATGACCGGCACCAGCACCGCGAGCTGGACGGGCGTGTCAAGACGCGGGAGACCCAGGCTTACAGCGATGGTCAGCCAAGCCAACGCACTGAACGCGAGGCCTTGAAACCTGAGACTTATAGGTGTGCCTTCGTGCTGCGCACTCCGGTGTTCGCCCTTGGGGCGGCCCGGCGGGCTCATGGGTGTGCCTTCGTGCTGCGCACTCCGGTATTCGCCCTTGGGGCGGCCCGGCGGGCTCATACCACGCCCTCTACTTCATTGCTATGGCCACGGCGTCGTGCCATGGCAAGCGCAGCTTTGACGAATGGCAAAACAGGCATCGCGGCCACCACCGCGAGGCTGTCGACGACGCCTGCATCACCGCTCAGGAAGCGAATGACCCGGGCGGTATCGGCGCGGCTGAACAGCGAGAAGAAGATTGCACCGCCGCGGCTCGGGTCGGCACGCAACACGTCGAGAAAAATCTGGTCCATCACGCGTAGCGGCAATGCATCGGGCTGATGCCCGACCGGATGGCCGCGGCTCAGCAGCGCGTGGGCACACTCGCCGGCCCAGCGTTGAATGCGCTGAAAGGCGTAGCCGGTGCTCGGTCGGGCGCCACCGGCCATCACGCCGACCTTGACGAAGCTCCTGTGCGCCGGCCTTGGAGTCTCGTTCAGGCCCATCGGCAGGATGCCGTGCTCGCTGCGCAATGTCGTGAAGGGTGCACCGCCGACACGCTGGGCAACCGCAGCGTCGAGCCGAGCGGAGAGCTCCCGCGATGCGAGCGGCGTCGCGCCGAACACCGTAACCTCGACGAGCGCGCGCGTCGGCGTCACCGGCAGGACGTAGACGAACGGCACGTCACACGCATCCGCCGCGAGGAAGTTCATCAGGTCCAATGACAACGGGTCGAAGACCGCCGCGCTGCATTCGATTTCGTGGCCGTAGAACGATTGCCATAGCGTCGCACCGTCACGGCGTGGCAACTGCGGCGGCCGCGTGTCGACAACCGAGCGGGCCATGACGTTGCCCGAACTCGTACGGATGTTCCACACGCCGCCGCTGTGGCTCGGCTCACCGACCACCGACGTGCGAAGCCTCAATGCCATGGTCGGTGTCCGGGCGATCAACGCCTGGGCGGCGGCGTAGAAGTCTTGCGCTGCCACCATCTGGTAAGGCGTCGATCCGCAGTCGAGCGACACACTCTGGCCGGCCTGCGTCACCCGCATCCTTTGCCAGTGGTGCCGGGTCGGGTACGGGGCAGGCGCGGAAAGGTTTTTCCAGTAGCACCACGTGCGGTCGTTGGTGTACTCGGTGCGGGGCTCGATCACCAGCGTGCGCGGGCAGCGCCCGCCTTGCGCGGCGAGTGCCATCGACAGGCTGAGACCGGCGCACCCACCGCCGAGGATGACGAGGTCGAAGGCCTCAGACATGCCGGCGTTCGGGCGACGGCTCAGCGGCCAGGAACCTCGACAGGGCGCCATGCAGCGCGGCATCATGGCGCCGCGCGGGCACCCAGAATCGGGGGCGCAACGGGGTCGACAACAGCGCCCGCAATGTCACCAGGCTCTTGGTTCGGCTTGGCACAACCGTGCGAACGACCCAGTACGCGTTGCCGTGCTGGCGAAGTCGCGTCCCGATGGCGCGGTACACGCGTGCGGCGACCAGAATGCTGCCGCGCGCGCCGACCGGCAGGTAGGCCAGACCCGCTTCGCCGCTGCGGTAGTAGCGGTCGGCGGTGTCGAGGAGGTCGTCGATGCAGGCCTTCAATCGGGGCTGCAAGGCCAGCGCCGGGTCGACCAGCGCTTGCGGCGCCAGGTCTCCGATCATCGATGCCGGAAGGTAGCGCCGGCCGGCAGCCGCATCGGCAGCGACATCGCGACAAATGTTCGTCAGCTGCATCGCGATCCCCAGGTCGACCGCGTGGCGCAGCGCGGCCGGGTCGTCGCAACCGAGCACCCTGCACATCATCGAGCCGACGGTGCCGGCGGCCTGGTAGCAGTAGCGAAGCAGTGCGCCTTCGTCGGCCAGGCGAACGGTTTCCAGATCCGACGTGATGCCATCGATGAAGGTCAGGATCAGCGCGGGCGGGATGCGACACTCGCGCATCAGCGCGATCGCGTCGGCCACGATCGGGTTCCGCGAGACGCCGCTGGCGATCTCCTGCGCAATCAGCGCCAGCGCCTCGCGCGGGTCCTGGCCCGCACCACCTTCGTCGGCGAGGTCGTCAACGTAGCGGCAAAACCCATACAGCCGCGTTGCGCGCGCCGCATGGGCAGGCGCCATCCAGCGACGGGCCCAGTGGAAACTCTTGCCCTTGCGCGACAGCACAAGGTCGGCGCCTTGCAATGCGGGCGTCGGGCGGCGACGCGCGGATTGCTGCTCGGCGGTATGCGCCGACGGCACGAGTGCGTCCATCACCTTGGCCGAGCACAGCACGCCTGGCAGGCCGGCACCCGGATGCGTGCCGGCGCCGACGAGATAGAGATTGCGAATGCCTTCGGCCCGGTTGTGGAACCGGAACCAGGCCGATTGGCGAAATAGCGGTGCGACCGAAAACCCCGCACCGTGGGCACTCAGGTAGTCGCTGCGAAAGTTCTCGGGCGTCATGGTGAAGTCGCTCGTGATGCAGTCACCAAGACCCGGCAGGATCGTCCCTTCGAGCGCCGCAACGATGCGCGCCTGCAAGCGCGGCCCTTCGACGGCCCAATCGACCGTACCCTTCAGGTTGGGCACCGGGCACAGCACGTAGAAGCTATCGCAGCCCGCTGGTGCAAAGCTGGCGTCGGTGGCCGTGGGGCGATGCAGGTAGAGAGAAAAGTCCTGCGCCAGAACCTTGTCATGGAAGATGTCGGCCAGCAGTTCGCGGTACCGCTCGCCGAGCCAGATGGTGTGATGCGCGACGTCTGGGTACTGACGGGTCGTGCCGAAGTACAGGACGAACAGGCCCATCGAAAACTCGGCCGCGGCAAGCTTCAAACGTGCCGAGGGCGCCTGGTCTTCAGGCCGGATCATGGCAGTGTACAAATGCGCTGGGTCGGCGTTGGACACGATCACATCCGCGGCCATCGACGAGCCGTCGGCCAGCGTGACACCCGATGCGATGCCTTGATCGACATCGATGCGGCGCACGGTCGTGTTGAGCTTCACGTCGATCCCCTGCCTGGCCATCAACGCTCCAAGCGCGGTGGTGATCGCCGCGGTGCCGCCCATTGCGAAGTGCACACCGTGGGCACGTTCGAGGTAGTGGATCAGGCCGTAGATGCTGGTGGTGTCGAACGGGTTGCCGCCCACCAATAGAGGTTGAATGGAAAACGCCTGCCGAAGTTTGGGATTCTTCAGGTGACGGCACACGAGCTGCCAGACGGTGTCATGACTGCGCAGCCGAAGCAGCGCCGGAATCTGCTTTAACATCGCGCTGAAGCGATGGAACGGCACGGCCGACAGCTGCACAAAGCCGACGTTGAATATCTTCTCGGATTGCACCAGCAGGCTACGGTAGCCCTCGCAGTCGCCAGGCTCGATGCGCGCAATCTCGGCCAGCGTTTCGTCAAGCGTCCCGCCGTAGTCGAATCGGGTGTTGTCTGAAAAGTGGAACCGGTACCAAGGCGTCAAAGGCGCCAGCCGCACGTGATCGTCGAACCTTTCCCCGAACAAGGCGAAGAGTTCCTCGAACAGGAAGGGCGCGGTGATCACGGTCGGCCCGGCGTCGTGCTTGAAGCCGCCGCGCTCGAAGACCTGGGCCCGCCCACCGAGACCGGCGCAGCGGTCGATGAGCGAGACTTCGTATCCCTTGGCGCGAAGCCGCAGCGCCGCCGCAATGCCGCCGAAACCGGCGCCGATCACCAGTGCTTTCATGGTCTGTGTAGCGACGACTGGGTCGGGCCTTTCGGCCTGACCCCGTCTTTGCGACTAGGCCTTCACCAGCTTCTCGGACTCGGACTGTTTGACAGCAACGGCCCAGATGATCAGACCGAAGGCGATCTTGTTCAACACGTCAGCTGCGTTGTAGATGATGTTCAGCGCGTTGGCGCTGTCGGCTGGATTGGCGCCAGTGAGGTAGCCGAAGAAGTAGCCCACAGGGTAAATGGCCCAGCCGAATACGACGATCAGGCGCATCGCCTTGAACGCCGACTGAACTGCAGGCGGCGCACTCGCTGCGTTGATTTTTCCGGCTTCACCCAGGAAGATCTCGTACAGGATGTAGGCCCAACCCGCCATGCCGATGATGAACGCCGGCCAGACGGCAAGGTACCCTGCCTCGCCCAGATAGCCACCAATCAACATCACCAGCGTGCCGATCATCAGACGCCAGAAAATCCCGACCCGTACTGCCGTTATCGCGGCCAGGATCAGATAGAACTCGATCATCAGCAACGGCACCGTGATCAGCCAGTCGATGTAGCGGAAGACCGTGGGCGTCGTACCCGTAGCCACCCAGACATCGCGCATGTAGAAGTAGTGCACGGCGGCCACGAGCGTGACCAGCCCCGATACCGTGAGCGAGGTCTTCCATTTCGGTGACACGCGATCGCGTTCGAGGAAGAAGAATGCCGTCGCGGCGATCAGCGCCATCGAGATGATCCAGAAGGAGATCCCGACGAAGTCGTTTTGCTTTAGTGTTGATCCCGCGGCTGCGTTCGCCGAGCCCGAGATCGCTGCGAGGGCGGCCCCGATCAGGGGGAGTGTCATGGCTGCCAGCCGTGTTTTGGTCCAGAAGTACTCTGGCGCTGTCGTTAGGTTGTTCATGGCTCCTCTGTCAGTGCGTTAGTAAAAGTGTTCGTTGAATTCGACGCGCCGAAACTGCGTGGCGGACTCCGTGTCTGGAGGATGCGCACCGGCTTTTGACCGGCGCGCCCACCACTGCCTGTCGATCGAGGTTGACTCCCTCGCACCGCTCGTCAGGTCCTGCACAGGTACGGTGCTTACGTGGGGATCAACACCGTGTCGATCACGTGGATGACGCCGTTGGTGCACGCGATGTCAGTCTTCACGACGGTCGCGTTGCCATTGAGCTTGACGCCGTCTTCGGTACTGATGGCGAGCGTGGCGCCGTTGACTGTCG
>JBBQEY010000192.1:0-6430 GCA_038321425.1 Burkholderiales bacterium
AACGCGACGATTGCGCACGAGTGGGGCCACTACATCAGCAACCGCCTCGTCGGCAATGCGAACGGGCTTTCCACCAATCACGCCGGCGGCCTGGGCGAAGGCTACGCGGATTTCCACGCGATGCTGCTGCTGGTGAAGGAAGGCGATCGCAACATTGCGTCGAACACCAACTTCAACGGCATCTACAGCGACACCGCGTACCCGGTCAGCGGTCCCGACTTCGCGCCCGACGTGCTCGACAATTCGTTCTACTTCGGCCTGCGCCGCTTCCCGTATTCGCGCGACATGACGAAGAATCCGCTCACGTTCCGTCATATCTCCGATGGCGTGCCGCTGCCCACGTCGGCGCCCCGCTCGCCCGGCAACGGCAGTTCGGTCAACTCCGAAGTGCACAACACCGGCGAAGTCTGGGCGTCGATGCTGTGGGAGTGCTACAGCAACCTGCTGAACGACATCGGCCGCCTGACATTCACGCAGGCGCAGGACCGGATGAAGAAGTACCTGGTGGCAGGCTACAAGTTGATGCCGTCGGATCCCACACTTGTGGTAGCGCGCGATGCGCTGCTGGCGGCGATGCAGGTGCGCGACCCGGCCGACCGCGAGCTCTGCCTGCATGGCTTCGCCAAGCGCGGTGCGGGCCTGGGCGCCGTGCCGCCGGACAACCTGTCGGAAGACAACAGGGGCGTCATCGAAAGCTACCTGACGGTGAGGCCCGCTGGCGGCACCAAGCGGTCGGTGATCGAGTACTACCACGCCGCGTTCGATCACTATTTCGTCACCGACATTCCGGACGAGATCACCAAGCTCGACAACGGCACCTTCGTCGGCTGGGCGCGCACCGGCGAATCATTTGCCGCCTATGCAAGCCCGCCCACCGGCAGCGCGAGCGTGTGCCGCTTCTTCAGCACGACGTTCTCGCCGAAAAGCTCGCACTTCTACACGCCGGACGTGAACGAATGCGGCGTGGTGAAAGCCAGCGCCGACTGGGATTTCGAAGGCGCCGTCTTTGGCGTTTTGGCCCCCGGCCCCGTTGGCAACTGCCCGGACGGCAGCAACCCCGTCTACCGGCTCTACAACAACGGCCAGGGCGCGGCCCCAAACCACCGCTACACGACCAATCTTGCTACGCGCACCGCGATGCTGGCCAAGGGCTGGATCGCCGAAGGTTACGGCGACCTCGGCGTGATCATGTGCTCGCCGACGTAGACCCGTCGTGCGACCTCGGCGTGATCATGTGCTCGCCGACGTACCGCGACCCGTCGTTGGGCCATGTAGGCGAGGCTTCAGCCTCGCTTGATAGGCCGCACATGCCGCGCGAGGCTGAAGCCTCGCCTACAGAGGCCGCGCACTGCGTGCGAGGCTGAAGCCTCCCCTACATAGCGTTGGATGGGTGTTGAGATAAAACTGGTTCGATGTTGATTGCTTAAGGTGCAGTTAAGCAGCCGCCCCTACATTGCATCGTAGCGACCCACTCGGGTCCCTTTCCTCGAAGGAGAGCACGATGCAGTTCTCGAAAGTCACGTACGCGCTGATCGCCGCCGGCTTGGGCGCTGGCATTGCCACCGGTTACAACCACCTCGACTCCAACGCCGTGGGCAATGCGATCGCCGCGCCCTCGCCCGCCTTGGTTGCGCCGTCCGCGAGCACAACGGCGCTGGCCAACCTGCCCGACTTCACGGCACTGGTGGATCGCGTCGGCCTGTCGGTCGTCAACATCAGCGTCGTGCACGGCAAGGGCAAGCCCGGGCCCGATGCCGAGGGCTCCGACGACGGCGAAAACGACACACCCTACCGCGAGTTCTTCAAGCGCTTCGGCGGCGGCCCCAACGGCCCCGGCATGCCGGGCGGCCGGCCGCAGCAACAGCAACCGTCGCAGGGCCACGGCTCGGGCTTCATCGTCAGCAACGACGGCTACATCGTCACCAATGCGCACGTCGTCGACGGGGCGTCCGAAGTGACGGTGAAGCTGACCGACCGCCGCGAATTCACGGCCAAGGTGATCGGCGCCGACAAGCGCACCGACATCGCGCTGATCAAGATCGACTCCACGAACCTGCCGGCGATCGAATTCTCGTCGAAGACCGCCGTTCGCCGCGGTGAGTGGGTCGTCGCGATCGGCTCGCCGTTCGGCTTCGAAAACAGTGTCTCGGCCGGCGTCGTCAGTGGCGTGCATCGTGCGCTGCCGAATGGCGCAATGGTGCCGTTCATCCAGACGGACGTGGCTGTCAATCCGGGCAACTCCGGCGGACCGCTGCTGAACACGTCGGGCCAGGTCGTGGGCGTGAACTCGCAGATCTACAGCCGTTCGGGTGGCTACATGGGGCTCTCTTTCGCCATTCCGGCGGACGTCGCCGCCAATGTCACCGAGCAACTGAAGTCGACGGGCAAGGTTGCGCATGGACGCCTCGGCATCGGCGTGCAGGGCATGGACCAGACGCTGGCGCAGAGTTTCGGGCTCGCCGATGCCAATGGCGCGCTGGTGGGCAACGTCGAGAAGGACAGCCCGGCAGAGAAGGCCGGCTTCAAGTCCGGCGACGTGGTCCGCAAGATCGACGGCGTCGCAGTCACCAACAGCACCGACATCACGAGCCGCATCGGTACCACGATGCCGGGCACGACGATCAAGGTGGAGGTATGGCGCGAGCGCAAGGCCGTGGAACTCACCGCCAAGGTGGGCACGCTGGACGACACCAAGGTAGCGAAGGCCGATGTTGAAGTGGAAACGAAGGGGAAGCTCGGCGTGGCGGTTCGCGCGCTGACGCCGGAGGAGCAGAAGTCGGCCGGCAAGACGGGCGTGCTCGTCGAGAAGGCAGGCGGTGCCGCGGCCAAGGCCGGCGTGCAGGCGGGCGACGTGATCGTCGGCGTGGGTGCGACCCGCGTCAACTCGCCGGAAGAACTGAAGACGCAGGTCGACAAGGCCGGCAAGACGGTGGCTCTGCTGATCGATCGCCAGGGCCGCCAGATCTACGTGCCGGTAAAGATCGGCTGACGTTTCGGAGCATTGCGCTCCAACGGTTGCCTGTCGATCAACAGCAGGGCGCGATCCGCTCCACGGTCCGGCATCGCGGGCGCTTTCGAGGTGCCGGACCGTCAAGCCGCGAGGGAAACCTCGCGGCTTTTTTTCGCGCGACGCCTATGCCGCGACGTCGATCGCCTGCAGCAGGTACAGCTTCTGGTAGATGCCGCCGGCAATGGCCATCAGCGTGTCGTGCGTCCCCTCCTCCGCGATGCGCCCGTGATTGAGCACGATGATGCGGTCGGCAGCACGGATCGTGGACAGGCGATGCGCGATGGCCACCACCGTCGCGCGGCCATGCAGCTCCGTCAACGCCGCCTGCACGCGCTGCTCGGTCTCGCTGTCGATCCTTGATGTGGCTTCGTCGAGGAACAGGATCCGCGGTTGCCCGGCCAGCGCGCGCGCGACAGCCAGCAGCTGTTTCTGTCCGGCGGAGAGCCGTGCCCCGCCTTCGCCCAGCGGCGTGTCGTAGCCGGCTTCGAGCTGCATGACGAAATCGTGCGCACGCGCGGCGCGCGCCGCGTTGACGACCGCCTCCTCGGGCAATCCGCGCCCCATGTCGATGTTCTCACGTGCGCTGGCCGCCAGCAGGAAAGGTTCCTGCGGCACGAAACCCACCGCAGCACGGAAGTGCTCGTCGGCGATGCGATCGAGTGGATACCCGTCGATGTCGATGTGTCCTGCCTGCGGCGTGTAGAAGCGCAGCAGCAGCGACAGCAACGTGGACTTGCCGCTGCCGGTATGGCCGACGATTCCGATGAACGCGCCGGCCGGGATCGCGAGGCGCAGGTCGTGCAAGACCGGTCGCGCCGGGTCGTAGCCGAAGCTCACGTCCACGATCTCGAGCGCGCCCGCCTCGATGCGCGCGTCGTGCGCCGAGCGCACCGGGGCCGGCTCCTGCAGCAGCGCGTTGACGCGCGCCGCCGCGATCACCGATTGCTGCAGCGACGAGAACTGCAGCGTGATCTGGATCAGCGGCTCGACGATACGCGCCACATAGGCGATGAATGCATACAGCAGCCCCACTTCCACGCCCTGCAGGCGTTGCGAGCCCACGGCCGCGACCACGATGACGATCAACAGGATGCTCATGAAATCGAGCGCGGGCCGCAGCAGCCACGCATTGGCGCGCACTTCGCCCATACGCGCCGCATAGTGGGACTCGTTGGTCGTCGCGAAACGGTCGGCGAAGCGCCCCGATGCGCCGAGCGCCTGCAGCACGCTCATGCCCGCCATGCCCTCGGCCATCTGCGCATTGATGTCGCTGCGCAATTCGCGCGCCTGCGCGACTGCGACAGCCGAGAGCCGCTGGTAGCCCCACACGATGCCGATCGTCGCCGGTACCAACAGCAGCACCAGCAGCATCAGCCGCCAGTCAAGCCACAGCATCGCCACCATCACGCCGAAGAGCACCGTCACCCCGACGAGCACCTCGAACAGCACCTGCGTGTAGAGCTGCTTCACCGCCTCCGTATCGTTGGTCACGCGGCTGATGAGCTGCCCGGTGATCGCCCGGTCAAAGAACGCCATGGGCAACCGCAGCACGTGCGCATAGACGCTTTCGCGCATCCGCCGCACCGAACGCATCGCAAGCCCGGCGAGCCGCACCAGCTGGAAATACCGGATCACCGTCGCCAGCGCGCCAGTGACGAGGTAGCCGGCGACGAGCCAGCCCATCATCGCGAGGTCGAGCACGTGCGGCAGCAGGTACGCATCGATCAGATGCTTGCCGAACAGCGGTCCCGCGGCATCCAGCAGGCCTGCCACACCCAGCCACAGCGTCGCGCCGGTGACGTGCTTGCGGTCGGGACGCGCCGCCCGCCACAGCAACGCCAATGCCTGCCGCCGCTCGCCCGGATTGGCGCGCCGCAGGTCCGACTCGTCGTCGGCGGCCTCGATGGTGTCGGTGGCTTCGGTCATGCGGATTCGAGGGCGGCTTCAAGCTGCTGGTAGCGCCACTGCGCCGCATACCAGCCATCGAGCACCAGCAATTCCGCGTGCGTGCCGCGCTCGGTGATCCGGCCTTCCTTCAGCACGATGATCGTGTCGGCATCGACCACCGCCGACAACCGGTGACTGATGATGATCGCCGTGCGTCCCTGGCGTGACTCGCGCAGGTGCGCGAGGATCCGCGTCTCGGTCCCGGTGTCGACGGCGCTCAATGCATCGTCCAGCAACAGCACCGGCGGATTCGCCAGCAACGCGCGCGCAATCGCCAGCCGTTGCCGCTGCCCGCCGGAGAGCGTGATGCCGCGCTCGCCCACGCGCGTGCGATAGCCTTGCGCGAAGCGCTGGATGTCGCCGTGCAGGTCCGCGAGCAGCGCCACGGTCTCGATCTCGGGAAACGAAGCGTCGGGTCTTGCCAAGGCGATATTCTCGGCGACGCTGCCGGAGAATAGAAAGGCTTCCTGCGGCACCCAGCTGATCGCATCGCGCAACGTTGCCAGCGTATAACACTGCAACGGCACATCACCCCAGCGGATGCCACCGCGCTGCGGTGCGTAGTGCCGCAGCAGCAGCGCCAGCAGCGTCGACTTGCCGGCGCCGGTGGGCCCCACTACGCCCAGTGTCGCGCCTGGCGGAAGCGCGAACGTGACCGCCGCCAGCGTGGTGGCCGGGGTATCCGCACCCGACGGGTAGCCGAAGGTCACGTCGTCGAAGGCAATCGCGCCCGTCGGCGCCGCGACGATGGTGCCGTGATCATCCACCGAGAGCGGTTCGCGCAACAGCGGATCGAGGCGCGCCCACGCCGCCTTGCCGCGCTCGATCAGCGCCAGCACCCAGCCGGCGGCAAACATCGGCCAGATCAGCTGGCCCAGGTACATCGTGAATGCGGTCAACTGTCCGACGGTCAGGTCGCCGGCCCATACGCGGACACCGCCCAAGGCCAGTGTCAACGTTGCGGCCACCGTCAGCGTGAGCCCCACCGTGGGCTCGAAGCGCGCTTCCCAGCGCTGTGCATCGAAGCTCGCATCGGCTGCCGCGCCCGCACGCTGCACGAACTCGGCGGTCGCGCGCGATTCCTGACCCAGCGCACGCAAGGTTCGCACCGCGGCGAAGGTTTCCTGCACGTGCTCGTTCATCCGCGAAAAGCATTCGAGCGATTGCGTCGACGCACGATGAATGTTGCCCGAGATGATGAAGAAGCCGATCGCCATCACCGGAAACGGGATGAGCGCCACCAGTCCCAGCTGCCAGTCCACGCCCAACGTCATCATCGCGACGACGAGCGCCAGCGTCAGCGTGCCGTCGAAGCCCGCCAGGAATGCCTCCCCCGCGGCCATCTCGACGGCGTCGACGTCATTGGTGGCCAGCGCCATCAGGTCGCCGGTGCGCTGGCGGTGAAAAAACGGCGGACCCTGCAGCGCCAGCCGCCGGTAGAGGCGCACGCGCAGCTCGACACCCAGCTGGAAT
>JBBQEY010000193.1:0-6407 GCA_038321425.1 Burkholderiales bacterium
GCACTCGATGTTCATCAGGACGTAGTGCGCCTTGTGCACTTTCTGGATCGGGTAGGCCAACTGGCGGCGGCCCCAGTCTTCCAGGCGGTGAATCAGGCCCTTGTGGCCCGTCACCATCGTGCGATACCGCTCGACCATCGCGGGCACTTGCTCGCTTTGGTCCGGGTGCACGATGAATACGATTTCGTAATGACGCATATGCAGAACACTCCTTTCGGTCGGTGGGTGGCAGCGCGCTTGTTTGCGTGTAAGCGCCTTGATGCGCTGCCGGCGGCCTCCCCGTCTGCGGCGGGTGAGGCAAGAGAGCCAAAGAGTATAGCTGGTTTTTCCTTGTCGATCAAGACCATACACCGTGACCATACACCTTGCACCCCGTCGGCGAGGCTTCAGCCTCGCGGCCTGACGCGTGGCATTGAACCTGCGAGGCTGAAGCCTCGCCTACAGCCCGCCTACAGCCCGCCTACAGTCCGCCTACAGTCCGCCCACAGCCTTATCTCCAGCCGCGCCTACGGAGCCAGCGCCGCCAGGACTGCGGTCCGCTCGGGCTTGGGCAAGGCGGCAAGCTGCCGCACCCGCTCGTAGAACCGGGGCAAATCCCCGCCCTCCTCGGCCAAAATGGCCCGAAAAGCGGGCACCTGGGCGGAATACAGTGCCGTGGACGCCAGGCTGGCGTTGTTGGCGCCGCCCCCGGCATGCCCGGCGAACCATCGTTCGTAGCCGGCCAACCCGGGCTCGCCGGCCTTGGCGCGCTCATAGCTTTCGCGCATGACCGCCAGCACCTCCGCCTTGCGAGCGCGCTTTGCATCATCTGTCGCGGCACTGGTATAGATGGCGGAAAGGTCGACGCGCGCCTGCCGGGTCAGTTCGCGGAACGCGATACGCTGTTTCATGCTGCGGGCTCGGTAATGCTCCATGGGGGCGTCGCCTTCGGCCTTGAGCCAGCGGTCGAGCCCCGCCTCCTCCACCGCCACGGCGAAGGATTCGTTGAACGTCGTGTCGTCCTTCACGTAGACGACTTGATGCGCCAGTTCATGGAAGATCATCCGTGCCACTTCGGGCTCGGGCCAGCGCACAAACGTGGAGAGCACCGGGTCGTCGAAATAGCCCAGCGTCGAATACGCCGGCACGCCGGCCACCGCGACGTCATTGCCGGCCGCACGCAGGCGATCGGCTTCGGCCTTGGCCTCGTCTTCGCGGAAGTAGCCGCGATAGCTGACGCACCCCGCGACGGGAAAGCACCATTGCCGCGCCTGCAGCGACAGTTCGGGTGTCGCGAACACATTCCACACGACGAAAGGCCGGTCGAGGTCCGTGTAGCGTGTGTAGCTCGCGTTGTCGGGCAAGGCGAGGTGGGTGGACGCGAACGTGCGCATCGCCTGTACGCGTTGCAGCCGGCGTTTAAGCGCAGCATCCGGTGTTTCGGCAATGACTTCGGGAATGGGCTTGGCCCGTGAGACGAGGTCAAGCTGGCCCGAAGCACTTTGCCAATAGTAGCCGGCGGACTCCATCGCGCCGCATCCGACCAGCATCGACAGTGCGGCCGTGGCGAGCATGCACCGCAGGTTCACGGGGTCAGGAATTTCGCGAGTCTCTCGATGCCATCACGCAGCTTCGCATCGTCGATCGTGTAGGCGAAGCGCACGTGCTCGTTGGCGCGATGGCGGCCGAAGTCGATGCCTGGCGTGATGGCAACCCCCGCGCCTTCCAGCACGTCGCGGCAGAAGCGCTGGCTGTCGTGGCTCCACTTCGTGCAGTCGGCGTAGATGAAGAAGCCACCGGTGGGCGTCACAGGAATGCGAAAGCCCAGCACGCGCAGCGCGGGCACCAGGTAATCGCGGCGCGCCTCGAACGCGCGGCGGCGTTCCTCCAGCAGCGCAAGTGTTGCGGGTTCGAAACACGCGAGCGCGGCGCGCTGCGACGGCGTGGCGGGCGAAATATAGAGGTTCTGCGCCAGCTTTTCGATGTCGCGCACGTAGCCTTCGGGTGCCACCACCCAGCCCAGGCGCCACCCGGTCATGTTGAAGAACTTCGAAAAGCTGGAGATCACGAATGCATCGTCGGTCAGCGACAACACGCTCTGCGGGCGTTCGCCCGGCTTCAAGTCATACGTCAGTCCCAAGTAGATTTCATCGACCACCAGTTGCCCGCCGCGCGCGGCCACCACATCGACGATCCGTTGCATCTCGTCGTGGGGAACCACGGTACCAGTGGGATTGGACGGCGATGCGATCAGCGCACCGCGCGTGCGCGGGGTCCACGCTTCTTCCAGCATGGCCGCGGTCAGTTGATAGTTGGCGTCGGGTCCTGACGGAATGCCCACGGCCTCGCCTTCCAGCGCGCGGACGAAATGGCGGTTGCACGGATAACCCGGATCGGCCAGCAGGATCTGCTCGTCGCGATTGACGAGCAGTGCCACCACCAGCAGTAGCGCGGCGGAAGACCCCGCCGTGACGATCACACGTTCGGGGGACACGTTGACGCCGTAGTGATCGGCGTAGTGCTGCGCAATGGCGCGGCGCAACTCGGGCAGGCCCAGCGCGGACGTGTAATAGATGCCGCCATCGGCGATGGCTTTCTGCGCGGCAGCCAGGACCGGCGCGGGCGTGGGAAAATCGGGTTCGCCGATTTCCATGTGCACGATCGTGCGGCCTGCGGCTTCCAGCGCGCGGGCGGCCGCCTGCACTTCCATCACGTGGAAGGGTTCGATGTCGGCGACGCGCGCGGCGGTACGAATACGGGTATCCATCGAAAGTCGTAGTGCCTGCGATGCAGGGAAGGCGCTATCGTACCGCTTCCCCTGTTTACTCGTTGCTGGAGGCTTCGCGTGGTGCGGTTTCGTCTGGTCGTAGTAATGGTGGTGATGGTGCTGGCCGGTGAATGGCTAGCGTCGCTAGCGCACGCCCAGGTCTACAAGTGCGTGGATAACCGCCAGCAACCGGTCTACCAGGACAAGCCGTGCGCCGCCGGCACCGAGGTCCGCAATTTCGAAACCGACCCGCCCAACGTCTCGGTCATTCCCATGCGCCCCGTCCCCGGCACTACCACGCGCTTGGTCGCACCACCGCGCGTCAAGTCCTCCGGTTCATCCAAGCCCGCAAAGGTCCGCGTCGGCGATCCCGGCGAGCGCCGCTACATTCATCCGGGCATGCACGAAGGCGAGGTGCTGGCGCGCATCGGCCCCGCAGACTTGATCAGCGGCGGCAAGGGCCGCAAAGTGTCGCGCTGGACATACATGCCGGTGGCTGGCGATCCGCAGACGCTCACCACCGTGGTGTTCGATACCGGCAAAGTGATCGAGGTCGAGCGCAAGGTGATGAAGTGAGGGCCCTCGTGCAGCGTGTACGGGAGGCAAGCGTCACCGTGGAGTCGCAGGTCACGGGCGCCATCGGCCCCGGCCTTCTGGTGCTGGTCGGCGTGGCCGAAGGCGACACGGTGGACGATCAAACGTGGCTGGCCCACAAGATCGTGCAGTTGCGTATCTTCGCCGACGATGCCGGGTTGATGAATCGCAGCGTGCAGGACATCGGCGGCGACATCCTTGCAGTATCGCAATTCACGCTCCATGCATCCACGAAAAAGGGCAACCGGCCGTCGTACACGGCCGCCGCACGACCCGAGGTCGCCCAGCCCGCGTTCGATGCGTTCGTCGGTTGGCTGGCGTCGGCGTTGGGCAAGCCAGTGCCCACCGGGGTTTTCGGCGCGCACATGGACGTGCGGCTGCTCAACGATGGCCCGGTCACCATCTGGCTCGATTCACGCGCGCGGGAGTAGCCACGCGCGCGGCGCGCACCACGGCTACATTGCCTTCAACCAGCAGCCCCACCATCGCCTCGGCCTTGGGCTGGCCCGGATTTTCCTGGCCGCGAACGGGGGCCACGACGCGGCCATCGTTCGCGACGTCATTGCAGTTACGCGTTTTCCCGGTCGCCGCCAATGGCGAAGCGTCCCGGTCCGAACGCCCACACCATCAACATGCCGCCCATGATGGCTGCGTTCTTGAAAAAATCGTTTCTCTGCGTCATGACCTGCTCGGCGGGCACCGACCAGAAGGCGTGGAAGATCAGCGTGGTCGGGATCAGGAACAGGAAGATCGCCATCGCCGCCCAGCGCGCACGATAGCCGAACAGCAGCAGCAGGCCACCGACCAACTCCACTGCAATGGCGCCAGCCGCCATCAGCGGCGGGAACGGCATGCCTTTGCTGGCGATGTAGCCCACGGTGCCTTCAAAGCCGCCGATCTTGTCCCAGCCGCCGAGGATGAAAAGGGCGGCCAACAGGACACGGGCCACGAGTGCGGAGACGTCACGATTGGTGGTCATCAGAATTTCCTTGTTTGAATTGAGATTGTGATGAGAGATGCGCCGAAGCGCGTTGGACTCAGGGAAGATCGAACAGCAGCACTTCGGCGTCGTGGCCATCGTACAGACGTACTTCGGATTCGTTCTCGATGCGGAGCGCATCACCGGTCCCAAGCGCCTGACCGTTCACGCTGATGCTACCCCGCGCCACGTGGACATAGGCCCGGCGGCCGGCGGCAAGCGCGTGACTCAAGTGCTCTGCGCCGTCCAGTAGCGTCGCGAAGATGCGCGCGTCCTGATGCAACGCTACCGCGCCGTCCTGCCCCGCCGGTGCCGCGATCAGCGCGAGACGTCCACGCTTGGCTGCGGCCGGCACGTTGGCCTGTTCATACGACGGCGCAATGCCGCGCGCGGCGGGCTCGATCCAGATCTGCAGGAAATGCACGCCCGACGACTTCGACGGGTTGAACTCGCTGTGCTGGACGCCACGGCCGGCGCTCATCCGCTGGACATCGCCGGGGATGATGACGGAGCCCGTACCCATGCTGTCCTGGTGCGACAGTTCACCTTCCAACACGTACGAAATGATCTCCATGTCGCGGTGGCCGTGGGTGCCGAAGCCCATGCCGGGCTGCACGCGGTCTTCGTTGATCACGCGCAACGGACCGAAGCCCATGTGCGCGGCATCGTAGTAGTCACCAAACGAAAAGCTGTGCTGCGAGTCGAGCCAGCCATGGTTGGCGTGGCCTCGGTCCGCGGCAGGTCGAAGCGTGATCATTCGAATCTCCTGTTGGTTGGTCCGCAGTGATCGCGAAGCATCGGGGTGCAGCACGTGACTGAATGATAGGCTTGCCGAACTGGCGACAAAAGCCTACAGTCGTGAACGAATCATTCAGTTTATTTGAATATGACGATCTCACTCGACGCGCTGGCCGTGCTCGACGCCATCGATCGCCGCGGCAGCTTCGCGGCCGCCGCCGTGGAACTCGATCGCGTGCCCTCCGCGATCACATACACGATCCGCACGCTGGAGGACACGCTCGATGTGCTGCTCTTCGACCGGCGCGGCCACCGGGCCCAGTTGACGCCTGCGGGACGCACACTGCTCGAGGACGGACGCCGGCTGCTGGCCGCGGCCAACGAGACCGAGGCCCGCGTCCGCCGTGTCGCCACGGGCTGGGAATCGGAACTGCGCGTCGCCGTAGATGTGCTGATTCCGTGGTCGCGGATCTTTCCACTGGTGGCGGCGTTCTACGTCGAGTGTGCAGTCCGCCAATCGGCGCACACGCAATTGCGACTGTCGCGAGAAGTGCTGGGCGGGTCATGGGATGCGCTGGCAGAAAGCCGCGCCGACTTCGTGATCGGCGCACCCGGCGAGCCGCCTTGGGGGGGCGGCTACAAGCTGCGGACGATGGCGGAAATGACCTTGCTGTTCGTCGTTGCGCCGAGGCATCTGCTGGCGCAGGCCCGCGAGCCGCTGTCCGAACCCGATATCGCCAAGCACCGTGCTGTGGTGGCCGCCGACAGTTCGCGCCATCTGGCACCGCGCTCCATCGGCATCCTCGCGGGGCAGGACACGCTCACGGTGCCCGATCTCGAGGCGAAGCTGGCGGCGCAGGTGGCGGGATTGGGCTGTGGCTACCTGCCCGCGCCGGTCGCGGCGGCAGACATTGCGGCGGGCCGACTCGTCATCAAGGCCACCGATGTCCCACGCACGTCGGCACGGGTGAGCGCAGCGTGGCGCACGTTGCGCCCCGGCAATGCGCTGGCATGGTGGATCGAGGCGGTCACCCGAACCGACTGGAGTTTCTTGGCGATGGCGCCGACGTCATCGGCAGCATCACCATCGCCGGCGGCAGCGAAGAGCAAGCGCAAAACTGCGCGCGCGCCGACCTGACACCGTTCTCCTCAAAATTGCCGTACGCGAGGCCATCAGCCTCGCCTGCATGCGCACGGAGTTCCGGACCGCTACAGCTTGTACGCCGCCTTCGCGAAATCGTGCGCCAACCCGGGCGCGAGGTCGAAGGCCTCGTCCTCGCCGATCTTGTGCTCGACGACCAGCGTGGCCAGGAAGCGGCAATCCATGCGCCGCGCCACATCGTGTCGCGC
>JBBQEY010000194.1:0-6385 GCA_038321425.1 Burkholderiales bacterium
GATCACGTCGACGCTCGACGGCATCCGGAAGAAGCATCGGCTCAACGCCATCATCTTCAGCGCGGAGCAGGATGGCCAGCCGATCCTGCGCACCGCGCTCGGCACGTCGACGAGCGGCGTGCCGGCGACGACCGACATGCATTTCCGGATCGGCGCGGTCGGTTGGCAATACCTGATGACCGTGCTGCTGCGCGAGACGGACCAGAGTCCGGAGCGGATCGCGCTGACCGATCCCGTGTCGAAGTGGTACCCCGACTATCCGTATGCGAGCCTCGCGACGGTTCGGATGCTCGCCGCGTCGAGCGCAGGCTTCGGCGAATACATCACGGCGCCGGTCTTTCTGAACGAGGTCGGGGCCGACCCGTTGCGGGCATGGTCCGCCGCCGAGCTCGTCGCGCGCAGCGTCGCGCCGTATCAGACGCCGCAGTTCACGACGCCGGGCCTCGACTGGGACTACTCGCACACGGGTTTCGTGATGCTGGGCGCGATGCTCGAGCAGGCGAGCGGTAAGGCCTACGCGCACCTGCTGAAGGAGCTGATTCTCGATCCGCTGGAGTTGCGGCACACCCGCCTCCAGTTCGACGTCCAGCCGGAGCTGCCGGTGCTGCAGACGCTGACCGAGGAGCAGTTCCAGGATTCGACCTACTGGAACCCGTCGTTCGTTTCCTGGGCGGCGATGACGTCGAACATCTGCGACCTTGGCACCTGGAATCGGGCGTTCGGCACCGGGTCGCTGCTCCCGCCGGCGCTCCGCAGCGAGATCACCGCGCCGGTGAACGTGGGACTGGGCATCAACACCGCAGCGGGCTATTTCGGGCTCGGCACGATCGTGCAGAACCCGTGGAACGTCCAGCACGCGGCCTATTGGGGCATGTACACGTCGACCGCGTACGATCCGACGACCGGAATCTCGCTGGCGGTCACGGTGTCGCTGAGCCGCGACTCGCCTCCCGGGATTCAACCCACCAAGGAAATTCTTGCGGCGATTTCAGCGCTGCTGACGCCCGGGCATCCGTTGCCGCAGTGACGGCCGGGAAGTCACGGGTTTTCGCCGCACCGATCGACGCGTTGCGACACAAATGACGTTGCCCCATTCGTCCGCCTACTTGAACATGCCCGGAATCCACAGCGAAAGCGCCGGAATGTAGGTGACCAGTCCCAGCGCAAACAGCATGGCGAGATAGAACGGCCATAGCTCCTTCACCACCGCTTCCATTGGCACCTTGCCTATGGCGCAGCCGACGAACAGCGTCGCCCCCACCGGCGGTGTGATCAGGCCGATCCCCAGGTTGAGGATCATGATCATGCCGAAATGCACCGGGTCGATGCCGAACTTGGCGATCACCGGCAGGAAGATCGGCGTGCAGATCAGCAGCAACGGCGCCAGGTCCATGAAGGTGCCGAGGACCAGCAGCAGCATGTTGACCAGGAACAGGAAGACGTACTTGTTGTCGGAGACGGTGAGGAACAGCGCCGTCACCTTGGCGGGCACCTGCAGGATCGCCATCATGTAACCGAAGGCGACCGAGAAACCGATCAGCATCATCACCATGGTGACGGTCTTGACCACCCGGTGCACCAGCTTCGGCAATTCGCGCAGCTTGTAGTCGCGGTAGACGCCGAAGGTAACCAGGAACGCGTAGACGCAGGCGACCGCCGCGGATTCGGTGGGCGTGAACACCCCCGACAGGATGCCGCCCATGATGATGATGATGGTACCCAGCCCCCAGAGCGCGTCGACCACGATGCGGGGGATTTCGCGCAGCTTGACCGGCTCGCCCTTGGGGTAGCCGCGCCGGGCCGAGATCAGCAGCACCAGCCCGATCAGGCACAGCCCGAAGATCAGCCCGGGCAGGATGCCGGCGAGGAACAAGCTGGTGATCGAGATCGTGCCCCCCGCCGCCAGCGAGTAGATCACCGCGTTGTGCGACGGCGGAATCAGCAGCGCCTGCACCGAGCCGCAGATGGTGACGTTGGTTGCAAACACCCGCGGGAAACCCGCCTTGACCATCTGCGGAATCATCACCGAGCCGATCGACGCCGTGTCGGCGACCGACGATCCGGAGATCGCGCCAAACATCGTGCTGGCCAGCACGTTGACCAGTGCCAGGCCGCCGCGGATGAAGCCGACGAACACCCGCGCCAAGTTGACCAGTCGCAACGCCATGCCGCCCTCGGCCATGATGCCGCCGGCAAGCACGAAGAAGGGAATGGCCAGTAGCGCAAAGTCGTCGGTACCGTCCGACATCTTGAGCATGATCGCTTCGAGCGGTATGTCGGTCCAGAGCGCGGCGGCGATCGCGGCCAGCCCGAGCGAATAAGCGATGGGCACGGAAAGCGCGCACAGAACGATGAAAGTACCGAGCAGGATCCACGCTTCCATGGCTAGTTGACCTCCGCCGACTGGTCGGCGTACATGATCGAGGTCTTGGGCGGATCACCGACCCAGACGCGCTCGATCAGGAACAGCAGCGTGAACAGGCCGGCGATCGGAATGGGCGCATAGACGACCGCCACCGACAGATCCGGGAACTCGGCCACGGTGGAGTTTCGTACGACGACGCACAGCTGGATGCCGTAGTACAACATGAACAGCGCCGTCGCCGCCACGCAGGCGTTGACCGCGATGTCCATTCCCTGGCGCACCTTCGGTCCCACCGCGTTTTTCAGCGCCATCACCGCAACATGCACGTGGGCGCGGAACGCCGCGGCGCCGCCGATGAACGAGAACATCACCATCAGCACCACCGAAGCCGGCTCCGGCCACGACAACGGATTGTTCATCAGGTAGCGCATGAACACGCCGGTCGGGATCATCAGGGTGATCGCGACCATGGCGGTGCCCGACAAACCGATGCAGGCGAGGTACAGCCACTCCATCGCCTGCGCATAACGCTGCTTGGCCGTCATGGCAAGCTCCGGCGGATCAACAACAAGACGGTCGACAAAAAGGCACGCGGCACGGCAGGTGCCGCGTGCCTTCGGTCTTTAACCTACTTGGTGTCTTGGATCTCTTTCAGGATCTTCGCGTGCTTGGCGCCGTACTTGTCGCGCACCGGCTGGGTCGCCTTGTAGAAAGCGGCCTTGTCAGCAGGAATGAATTCGACGCCGAGGTCCTTCAGCTTGGTCTCGGCCTCCTTGACGTAGGCGTCCCACAGCACCCGCTGCTCCAGCTGTGCCTCGCGCGACACCTTCTTCAGCAGCGCCTGGTCTTCCTTCGACAGCTTGTTCCAGGTCACCTTCGAGAAGACGAATATTTCCGGGATGATCAGGTGGCCGGTCTGGCTGTACTTCTTGGCCAGCTTGTAGTGGTTCTGCGCGTACAGCGTCGGCGGGTTGTTCTCCGCGCCGTCGACCACGCCGGTCTGCATGGCGGAATAGAGCTCGTTGAAGCCCATGGCCACGCCGTTGCCGCCCATCGCGTTCATGGTCTCGACGAACAGTGGATTGCCCATCATGCGGATCTTCTGGCCCTTGAGGTCGTCGGGCTTGGCCGCCGCCTTGTGCGAATAGACGTTGCGCGTGCCGGCGTCCATCCAGCCCAGCACGACCAGCTGCGACTTCGGATCGTCATTAATACGCTTGAGCAATTCCGCACCGATCGGGCCGTCGATCACCTTACGCATGTGCGCCTCGTCGCGAAACACGAAGGGCAGGTTGAAGACGTTGACATCGTCGACCACCGGCCCCATCGCACCCACCGAAATGCGCGCGATCTGCAACGCACCCACCTGCGCCTGCTCGATCATCTCCTTTTCGCCGCCGAGTTGCATCGACGGGTACATCTGGATGCTGATCCGACCGTTGGTTTCCTTCTCGAGCTTTTTGCCCATCCGCTGGATGGCTTCGACGGTCGGATACCCGAGCGGATGCACGTCCGACGCCTTCCACACCATTTTGTCCTGCGCGGACGACATCCCCGGCGCAGCCGCCATACCGAGTGCGAGCGACAAGCCGATCACCTTGACCAAATTTCGACGTTTCATGCGTTGTTCCTCCTTGAACGATTAGGGCGGATTCTGGCGACCCGCTTGGCATGTAAAAACCCGCTGAACTCGCGGAGGTTGCCTAGCAGCATATTAATTCCATTTGCGACAAATGTGGCACAAACATTCCGAAGAGCCGCGAAAACGTGTTACCCCTGCCCCCATCGGGGGGACCGTCCCCGCGTCCGTCGGCGCACGTCTCGGCGATGCGGCAACTTGGCCGACGCAACTGAATTAACCACCCTTTGAACCCTGTTGAACCACCCGCGACCCACAAACCTACTTTCGAGGAGTAACGCATTCATGGAGCATGGGCGCCTCACGCGCTTCGTTTCAAAGCTCTACCAACGGGCCGGCGTTCCCGCGGAGGATGCGGACCTAGTGGCCGATTCGCTTGTCCAGGCCGATCTATGGGGCCACCAGTCGCACGGCGTTTTACGCACCGGGTGGTACCTCGCGCGCCTGAAAACGGGCGCGATGAGAGCCGTGACCGAGCACCGATTCGTCGTGGATGCGGGGGCGGTGGCCGTCATCGATGGCCAGGATGGCGTTGGCCAAGTCGTGACGAAGCGAGCGGCGCAGGACGCTATTCGCCGCGCGAAGGTGCATGGAGTCGCCTCCGTGTCCGTGCGGAATTCGAACCATTTTGGGACTTGCATGTATTACACGCGCATGGCGGCCGAAGAGGGTTGCATCATGATGCTGATGACCAACGGCGGCCCGGCCATTGCGCCGTGGGGCGGGCGCCGCAAGCGCATCGGCACGAATCCCTGGTCGGTTTCCGCACCGGCAGGCGCGCGGCCCCGCTCATGATGGACATCGCGAACACCGGCGTGGCGCGTGGGAAGATCTATCTTGCGCGCCAGCGCCGTGAAGCCATCCCAGAAGGATGGGCGCTGAACGAGGACGGCGAGCCCACCATCGGCGCCCAGGCCGCGATCGACGGCATCATCCTGCCGATGGCCGGGCACAAGGGCTATGCGATTGCGGTGGTGGTCGACATGCTCTCTGGCGTGCTGTCGGGTAGCGAATTTCTGTCCGCGGTGAACGGCCCCTACAAGGCTGGCCTGAAGAGCGGCGCCGGGCACTTTTTCACCGCGTTCCACATCGACGCGTTCCAGCCGCTGGCCGATTTTATTCGCGCATGCAGAGATTCATCACGGAGCTCAAGGCCGTGCCGCTTGCCAAAGGAGCCGAGGAAATCTTCTACCCTGGGGAGATGGAAGCGCGCAGCGATGCGACCCTGAGGAAGGCCGGGCTCGACCTGCCCAAGAACACCGTCGCAGAACTCCAACGGCTGGGCAAGGAGCTGGGAGTGGAGCTGTAAGGCTGCAGGTCCTTACCTAGCCAACCTTGCGCCGCCCGCCCTGGCGAGAATGTCAGACGTCGAGGTTGCGCACGCCCAACGCATTGCTCTCAATGAAATGCCGGCGCGGTTCCACATCCTCGCCCATCAGCTTCGAGAAGATGTCTTCCGCCGCAATGGCGTCTTCGATCTGCACGCGCAGCAGACGACGCACCTTCGGGTCCATCGTGGTTTCCCACAGCTGGCTCGGATTCATTTCGCCCAGACCCTTGTAGCGCTGAATCGTCGTGCTGTTGCGCGCTTCGTTCAGCAGCCAGTCGAGACCGTCCTTGAACGTCTTGATGGCCTGCTGCTTGTCGCCGCGCTTGATCACGGCGCCGGCGTGCACGATGCCTTGCAGCACATCGGCGGCGGCGCGGATCTGCGCGGCATCGCCGGTGGCGAGGAAATCGCCGTCGATGCCGGTGACGTGCGGCGTGCCGTGATGCACGCGCTTGACCACCAGGCGGCGGCTTTCCGTCGCGGCGTCGTAGCGGGCCTCGACGGTCACTTCCGGGTTGCCGATGGCGGCCTGAAGCGCGCTGGCGCTGACGAGCGCCGTGGCTTCGTCGGTCAGGTCCACGCGCGCGCCGTTCAGCATCGCGTGCAGCGCGGCCGGGTCGATCGCGCGTGACAGGCGATCGATGACGGCTTCGGCCAACAGGAACTCGCGCGCGATGTTGGCAAACGTCTGGGCGGCCAACGCCGGACGACCGGTGCCGGGAATCAATTCCGCACCCTTCAACGCGAACTTGAGCAGATGCTGCTTCAGTTCGTGATCGTCCTTGAGATACACCTCTTCCTTGCCCTGCTTGGCCTTGTACAGCGGCGGCTGCGCGATGTAGATGTAGCCTTTTTCCATCAGCACTGGCATCTGCCGATAGAAGAACGTGAGCAGCAGTGTGCGGATGTGCGAGCCGTCGACGTCGGCGTCGGTCATGATGATGATGCGGTGATAGCGAAGCTTGTCGGCGTTGAAGGCGTCCTTGTCTTCCTTGTCTTCGGACGGCCGGCCAAAGCCCGCGCCAAGTGCGGTGATCAGCGTGACGATTTC
>JBBQEY010000195.1:0-6167 GCA_038321425.1 Burkholderiales bacterium
GCATCGACGGCGCCGCCGAACATCACGATGATGCCGACGAACGCGACGGCCATCGCGATCCAGGTGCGCAGCGGCACGCGTTCGCGCAGCACGAACCAGCCGGCCAGCGCGGCGAGGAATGGCGTGACACTCATCAGCACGAACGTGTTGGCGACCGTGGTGCGGGTGATGGACCCGATGAAGAAGAAGAACGTCCCGGCCAGCAGCAGGCCAGCCAACAGGCCGGGCAGGCCGACGGCGCGCACGGCGGCCGGCATCTTCCTGCCATGCATGACGAGCAGCACGCCGGCGACGAACAGCGACATGAAGAGCGAACGCCAGAACACGATCTCCCACGCATTCGTGATCGACAGCTGGCGCACGAGGTAGCCGCCGCTCGACCAGCAGATGGCGGCGACGATCATGAACATGATCGCGCGCTGGTGCGCTTGCGGCGTGGGGTGCGGGGCGGTGGCGGACATTGAGCGGAAGTCTTTGCGTGAGGTTTTCGCAGGCGATGGCGAATGGCCGCGCAAAAGAAAACGCCGGGATCGCGGATCCGCGAGCACCGGCATTGGCATTGCCTTGATTCGCCGCAAGGTTACCAGTCGGCGTGGCGCCTGTAAAGAATGAACGCTTGCTCTGAGCGTTGACGTGCGATGACTGCGCGTCGTCGTTTCCTGTAGGCGAGCCTTCAGCCTCGCGGGTATATCGGCGGTGAACCCTGTAGGCGAGGCTTAAGCCTCGTGGGTATATCGGCGGTGAACCCTGTAGGCGAGGCTTCAGCCTCGCGGGTTAAGCGCCGCGTGACGTTGAGTATTCAGCTTCGCCGCGGCGAGCGGCGGGCCGTGCGGGACGGGCTTAGGTCGCCGCAAACGTCGGGTTCGGGCGCGTGAGGGCAAAAAACCGGCGAGGTCAACCCACGACCTCCGCACGCGCCGGGAACATGCGGCTCCAATGGGCGCTTTCCGCACGGCCCGCCGCAGCGGTTCGCGAGGCTGAAGCCTCGCCTACAACCCCAACGAAACGACATCCTCCGTGCCGTTGCCACGCACCCCGCACCGCGCCACGACGACGATCGATACCGATAGACCCGGCTATGCGCTGACCAAAGTGAACGAGGGGAAAATCGTGCGGGCCGCGGCAAGATCGCTCAGCGTGAAGTAGTCGCAGCACGCGGCGCAGCGTTCCCACAATGCGATCACGCGGGCCGAGTGGTGAAACTAGACTGCAATGACCTCCGGAAACTCGCGCTCGACAGCGCACGCCATGGCGGTGGCGATACGCGCGAAATCTTCGGCTTCGATGCGGACGAATCCGAAGCGGAAGGCCGCGCCCCAATATTTCTTGTTGCGGATGAAGTCGAGGCTATCGATGAGCGGCTTGACCGGCGCCAGCTGCGACGGCAGGAACTCGACCTGTCGCCGGAAATAGAAGCTGCCGTCGGGCGTGGGCACGGGGGTGATGCCCGAGGCTGCCACCCGGCCGATCGCGGTGAACGCCTGCAGGGTGTCGCCGTCGGGATAGGCGGACTTGGGCGAGTAGTAGACGAAGCCATCGCCGGGCTGCATGCGCTCGAGCGGGCCGGCCTTGCCGTGGTTCAACTGGACAAAGCCGCCGGCGACCCCGACGGCCACATGATCGTGCGACACGACGCCAACCCAAAAATTGCGTGCGGGCATGGGAGCCTCCGTTTGCTGATGGAGGACGCGATTGCGCCACCCCATGCGGGCACCCTATCGTGTTCGACCGCGTACCGGGATACGACGTTTGGCTTAAGTTTTACGTACACTGCGGGTCTCGTGCAAATGGAGGTCGGATCATGGCAGCGCACAGGATTGCGGTGATGGCGGGGGATGGCATCGGCAGGGAGGTGATGCCCGAAGGCGTGCGCGTGCTCGATGCGGCGGCGGCGAAATTCGGCATTGCGCTCGACTATGAGATCTTCGACTGGAGCTGCGACTACTACGCGAAGCACGGCCGGATGATGCCGGAAAACTGGTTCGACATCCTGCAGCCCTTCGAGGCCATCTACTACGGTGCTGTCGGCTGGCCGGCCACGGTGCCGGACCACGTATCGTTGTGGGGCTCGCTCATCCTGTTCCGGCGGCAATTCGACCAGTACGTGAACATGCGCCCGTGCAAGCTGATGCCGGGCATTCCGTCGCCGCTCGCCAATCGCAAGCCGGGCGACATCGACTTCGTCGTGGTTCGCGAAAACACCGAAGGCGAGTACTCGTCGGTAGGCGGACGGATGTATCCCGGCACCGACCGCGAGATCGTGTTTCAGCAGTCCGTATTTTCGCGCAAGGGCGTGGATCGCATCCTGCGCTTTGCGTTCGAACTCGCGCGCACGCGGCCCGAGAAGCACGTCACGTCGGCGACCAAGTCCAACGGCATTTCCATCACGATGCCGTACTGGGATGAACGCTTCAAGGTGATTGCGGCCGAGTATCCCGACATCCGCACCGACCAGTATCACATCGACATTCTCAGCGCGCATTTCGTGGCGCGGCCGCAGGTCTTCGACGTCGTCGTGGCGTCCAACCTCTTCGGCGACATCCTGTCGGATCTCGGGCCCGCCGTCTGCGGGACGATCGGCATCGCGCCGTCGGCCAACCTGAATCCGGAGCGCGATTATCCTTCGCTGTTCGAGCCGGTGCACGGTTCGGCGCCGGACATCGCCGGCCAAGGCATCGCCAATCCCATCGGCCAGATCTGGTCGGGTGCGCTGATGCTAGACTTCCTGGGCTACAAGCCGGCTGCGGATGCGATTGTCGCGGCGATCGAGCACGTGCTTGCCGACAAGGACGCGCCGAAGACGCCCGACCTTGGTGGCCGCGCGACCACCGGCGACCTGGGCCGCGCGATCGCGGCCCTACTTTGACGCATCGAATCCACACCGAAAAATGGCGAAGCGCCGCCCGCAAAGTGGCACCGCCCGCCGTCGCACTGAGGGAGAAGCCAGATGTCGTTGCTGATCGGAGTGCCCAGGGAAGTCTTCCCGGGCGAGAAGCGGGTGGCCACTGTGCCCGAAGTCGTCGAGAAGCTGATCAAGCAGGGCTTTCGGGTCGCGGTCGAGACCGGCGCTGGCGATGCGGCCCAGATCAGCGACGAGGCCTATCGCGCCGCCGGCGCTGAACTCGTCCCCGACCGGCACACGCTCTGGTCAACCGCGAACATCATCTTCAAGGTGCGCGCGCCCAACGATGAGGAAGTCGGGCTGCTGCATGAGGGCCAGATGCTGGTGAGCTTCATCTGGCCGGCGCAGAACCCGGCGCTGATGCAGAGCCTCGCCGCGCGGAAGGTGACCGTGCTGGCCATGGACAGCGTGCCGCGCATCTCGCGCGCGCAGAAGCTCGATGCGCTGTCGTCGATGGCCAATATCGGCGGCTATCGCGCGGTCATCGAGGCGGCACACGAATTCGGCCGGTTCTTCACCGGCTCGATCACCGCCGCAGGCAAGGTGCCGCCGGCTAAGGTCTTCGTGATCGGCGCGGGTGTTGCCGGTCTCGCTGCGATCGGCACTGCGTCGAGCCTGGGCGCCATCGTGCGCGCCAACGACACGCGGCCGGACGTGGCTGACCAGATCAAGTCGCTGGGCGGCGAATACATCGGCGTCGATTACGTCGAGGAAGGCAGCGGCATCGGCGGCTACGCCAAGGTGATGAGCGAGGGCTTCCAGAAAGCCCAGCGCGAAGTGTTCGCCAAGCAGGCGAAGGACGTCGACATCATCATCACGACAGCGCTCATTCCCGGCAAGCCGGCGCCGAAGCTCATCAACGAAGACATGGTCAAGTCGATGCAGCAGGGCAGTGTCATCGTCGACATGGCGGCGGAGCAGGGCGGCAACTGCGAGCTGACGGTGCCGGGCGAAGTGGTCGTGCGCCATGGCGTCACCATCGTCGGCTACAAGGACCTGCCCAGTCGCCTCGCGAAGCAGGCGTCCACGCTGTACGCGACGAATCTCTTCCGTCTGATGGAAGACATGATCAAGACCAAGAGCATCGAAGGCGATGCGGTCACGATCGACATGGCGGACGAAGTGCTGCGTGGCACCACCGTGATCAACCAGGGCGAGGTCACGTGGCCGCCGCCACCACCAAAGCTGTCGGCGGCACCCCCTGCGGCGGCCAAGCCGGCCGCGGTCGTGCCCAAGGCGAAGGGGCATGGCCACGGCGCCGCGAGCGGCCCCATGTCCGGCACGAAGACAGCCGTGATCTTCGGCGTCGGCGCGCTGTTGTTCCTCTTTGTCGGACGTTATGCGCCGGCATCGTTTCTCGGGCACTTCACCGTGTTCATCCTGGCGTGCTTCGTCGGCTACATGGTGGTGTGGAACGTGAAGCCCGCGTTGCACACGCCGTTGATGAGCGTGACCAATGCCGTCAGCAGCATCATCGCCATCGGCGCGCTGGTACAGATCGCGCCCGACCTGTCGAAAATTTCCGCGGACCTGTCGCGGCCCGGCGAGTGGATCCGCTGGCTGTCGGTGGGTGCCATCGCGCTGGCCACGATCAACATGTTCGGCGGCTTCGCTGTCACCCACCGCATGCTGCAGATGTTTCGCAAGTGAAGTCCGCTAATGAGGTTTCGCAAGTGACGTTCCGCAAATGAGGTTCCGCAAGCAAGGGATTCAATGATGACCTCCAGTCTCTCGACCGTCTCCTACATCGGCGCCACGATTCTCTTCATCCTGTGCCTCGGCGGCCTCTCCAACCAGGAAACATCGCGGCGCGGCAACCTGTACGGCATCATCGGCATGACGATCGCCGTGGTCGCCACGATCTTCGGCGTGCAGGTCATGCCTGCCGGCCTGCCGTACATCATCGGCGCCATGGTCGTCGGTGCGGCCATCGGCCTCTATGCGGCGCGCACGGTGCAGATGACGCAAATGCCCGAGCTCGTCGCGCTGATGCACAGCCTGGTCGGCATGGCCGCCGTGCTGGTCGGCTACGCCAACTTCATCGATCCCGCGGTGTCCGTGGGCCTGACGCCAGCCGAGAAGGCGATCCACGAGATCGAGATGTACCTGGGCGTGCTGATCGGCGCCGTCACTTTTGCCGGGTCGGTGATCGCATTCGGCAAGCTTTCCGGCAAGCTTTCCGGCAAGCCGGTATTGCTGCCGGGCCGGCACCTGCTCAATCTCGCGGGGCTCATCGTCGTGCTGTATTTCGGCTACCGGTTCGTCAACGCGCACAATGTCCAGGACGCGATGGTACCGATGATCGTGATGACGGTGATCGCGTTGCTCTTCGGCGTGCACATGGTGATGGCCATCGGCGGCGCGGACATGCCGGTCGTGGTGTCGATGTTGAACAGCTACTCCGGGTGGGCGGCGGCGGCCACCGGCTTCATGCTCAACAACGACCTGCTGATCGTCGTGGGCGCGTTGGTCGGTTCGAGTGGCGCGATCCTGTCGTACATCATGTGTTCGGCGATGAACCGGAATTTCCTGTCGGTGATCGCCGGTGGCTTCGGCACGGACGGCGGTGCATCGCCCGCCGCTGCAGGCGGCGCCGCGCAGCCTGCAGGCGAGGTCAACCCGATCCTGGCCGCGGAAGCGGCGGAGATGCTGAAGGATGCGAAGAGCGTCATCATCGTTCCCGGCTACGGCATGGCCGTCGCGCAGGCGCAGCACACGGTCAACGAGATCACGCAGGTGCTGCGGGCCAAGGGCATCAACGTGCGCTTCGGCATCCACCCGGTGGCCGGTCGCATGCCCGGCCACATGAACGTGCTGCTGGCCGAGGCCAAGGTGCCCTACGACATCGTGTTCGAGATGGACGAGCTGAACGACGATTTTCCGGACACCGACGTCGTGATGGTGATCGGCGCCAACGACATCGTGAACCCGGCTGCGCAGGACGACCCGACGAGTCCCATCGCCGGCATGCCGGTGCTCGAAGTATGGAAGGCCAGGAACTCGATCGTGATGAAGCGCAGCATGGCGTCCGGGTACGCCGGCGTGGACAACCCGCTCTTCTACAAGGACAACAACCGGATGCTCTTCGGCGACGCCAAGAAGATGCTGGACGAAGTGCTGGGCGCGCTGAAATCCTGAACCCGACAGCTGTCGGTGCGTAGAATGGGAAAGGCGTGCCCGCGGGCGCGCCTTTTTTAACGACCCCCATGCCCGGCCCCCTTGCCCACCTGACCGTCCTCGACCTCTCGCGCGTGCTGGCGGGGCC
>JBBQEY010000196.1:0-6160 GCA_038321425.1 Burkholderiales bacterium
TTGCCAAAGGCGCGCCTTTGGTCAAGCTCGACTCGGCCATTCAGCAGGCCGAAGTGTCGCAGGCCAAGGCCAATTTGACGCTCGCCAAGTCGAAGTTCGATCGGGCGGTCGACCTGGCGCAGCGCAGCTTCATTTCCGGGCAGGCCAAGGACGAGGCCGAGAACAATTTCAAGGTCGCCGAGGCGTCGCTGCAACTCACCCAGGCCAAGCTCGCCAAAACCGATATCAAGGCGCCGTTCTCCGGCATCATCGGCTTGCGCTCGGTCTCGGTGGGCGACTACGTTAAGGAAGGCGCCGATCTCGTCAACCTCGAAGCGATCGATCCGCTCAAGGTGGATTTTCGCGTGCCCGAAACGTACCTGCGCCAGATCCGGGTCGGCCAGGCACTGCAGCTCACGCTCGATGCGCTTCCCGGCAAGATCTACAACGGCAAGGTGATTGCGGTCAATCCGCTGATCGATACCGCCGGGCGCTCGGTGGTCATTCGCGCGCAGGTGGGCAACCAGGACACGACGTTGCGGCCCGGCATGTTTGCGCGGGTGCGCCTCATCACGAAAGAATCTGCCGATGCGATGGTGTTGCCTGAACAGGCATTGGTGCCGCAGGGCAGCGAGCAATACGTGTTCAAGGTCCAGGACGGCAAGGTGGCACGGGTCAGGGTCGAAACCGGGCAGCGTCGCGACAGCAAGGTCGAAGTGCTGTCGGGCCTTGCCGCAGGCGACCTGGTGGTGACGGCGGGACAGCTCAAAATTCGCGATGGTTCTGCCGTTCGTGTGGTCGGCGCCGAGGGTGCCAAAGATCCTCCGGCCGCGGCGCAAGCACCGCAACCGGCCGCGCCACCCAAGTCCTGACGCGCTTGTCACTGGAGACTGCTGCATGACGCTGCCCGAATTCTGCATCAAGCGGCCGGTGTTTGCGACGGTGCTGTCGCTGGTCATTGTGCTGATCGGCCTCATCTCGTATCAGCGGTTGTCCGTTCGCGAGTACCCGCGGATCGACGAGCCGGTGGTCAGCGTCAGCACCACCTATCGCGGCGCGTCGGCCGAAGTGGTCGAGTCGCAGGTCACCAAGGTGCTCGAGGATTCGCTATCCGGCATCGAAGGCGTCGAGATCATGACGTCGCAGAGTCGATCCGAGCGCAGCCAGATCAACGTGCGTTTTCGCCTGTCGCGGAACCCCGACTCGGCGGCGGCCGATGTCCGCGACAAGGTGTCGCGCGTGCGGGCCAGGCTGCCCGACGCCGCGGACGAGCCGGTCATCGCCAAGGTCGAGGCCGATTCGCAGCCGATCATCTACATCGCGGTGGAGGCGGGGTCGCTCACACCGCTCGAAGCGTCCGACTATGTCGCGCGCTACATCAAGCCGCGACTGTCCGTACTGCCGGGCGCCGCCGATGTGCGGATCTTCGGCGAGCGGCAGGTGTCGATGCGCATCAACATCGACCGCACGCGCCTTGCCGCGTACAAACTCACTGTGCAGGATGTCGAAGACGCCATTCGCCGCCAAAACGCCGAAATTCCCGCCGGCCGCATCGAGTCCACGTCGCGCGAGTTCACCGTCGTCGCGGAAACCGACGTCCAAACGCCCGAACAGTTCGGCCAGATCATCGTGTCCAATGCCGGCGGTTATCCGGTGCGCATCAGCGACCTCGGCAACGTCGTGGTGGGCGCGCTCAGTGACCGCACCATCTCGCGCTACAACGGCAAGCCATCGCTCAATATCGGCGTGATCAAGCAGGCGGTGGCCAACCCGCTCGAGCTTTCGCAGAACGTTCGCGCCGAGGTCGACACGATCAACGAGAACCTGCCCTCGGGCATGAGGTTCGTGGTGGCCTACGACACGTCGGTGTTCATCGACCGGTCGATCGCGTCGGTTTTCGAGACCATCGCCGAGGCCATCATTCTCGTGGTGCTGGTGATCTTTTTCTTTCTGCGCAGCCTGCGTGCCACGATCATCCCGATCGTCACGATTCCGGTCTCGCTGATCGGCGCGTTCGGGCTCATGTACGCATTCGGCTTCACGATCAACACGCTCACGCTGCTGGCCATGGTGTTGGCCATCGGCCTGGTGGTGGACGATGCGATCGTGGTGCTCGAAAACATCTACCGCCATATCGAGGATGGCATGCCGCGCCTCGAAGCGGCGATGCAGGGTTCCAAGGAAATCGCGTTCGCGGTGGTGGCAATGACGCTCACGCTGGCGTCGGTATTCGCACCGTTGGCGTTTGCCACCGGCCGCACCGGTCGCCTCTTCATCGAGTTTGCGCTGACGCTGGCGGGTGCGGTGATGGTGTCGGGCTTCGTCGCACTGACGTTGACGCCGATGATGTGCTCGTTGCTGCTGCGGCACCAGCCCAAGCATTCGTGGCTGTACAACAAGATCGAACAGGGCTTTGTATCGTTCACCAGCGGCTATCGCTGGCTGCTGTCCAAGGCCTTGCACGCGCGTTGGGTGGTCGTGATTTTGTGGGTGGTCACACTGGGGGTCGGTGCCACGCTGTTCCTTTCGTTGAAGTCCGAGTTGGCGCCCACCGAAGATCGCGGCGTGATTTTCGGGCTGATCACGGCGCCGCAGGGCTCTACGCCGCAGTTCACGTCCGATCAGCTCAAGCCGATCGAAGAGTTCTACGCGCAGATACCGGAAGCCTTTGCGTACACCGCCATTTCGGGGTTCCCGACCGTCGTCGACGGCATCGCCATTTTGCGGCTCAAGCCATGGGAAGAGCGCACGAAGAGGCAGCAGCAGATTACTGATGAGCTGCGACCGAAGTTCGCGTCGATTCCCGGGGCGCTGGCCTTTCCGTTGAACCCGCCGTCGCTCGGACAAGGTTTCCGCTCCACGCCGATCGAATACGTGATCATGGCGCAGGTTCCCTACGCCGAGCTGCAGCGGCTCGTCGATCGTTTCCTCGACGAGGCGCGCAAGATCAACGGTGTGCAAAACCTGCAGATCGACCTTCGCCTCAACACGCCGGAGGTACGCGTCAACATCAATCGCGACAAGCTGGGCGATATCGGGGTCAATGTCGACACGGTCGGGCGCACACTGGAAACCATGCTGGGCGGTCGTCAGGTCACGCGCTTCAAGCGCGACGGCGAGCAATACGACGTGATCGTCCAGGTGGCGCCGCTCGACCGGACGTCGCCCGCCGACATCAGCGACATCTATGTCCGCGCGCGTGACGGCAGCATGGTGCAGCTGGCCAATCTCGTCACCGTCAAGGAAGGCGTCGCGCCGCAGTCGCTCAATCACTTCCAGCGCCTGCGCGCGGTCAAGGTCACCGGCACCCTGGCGCCGGGTTTCACGATCGACCAGGCGCTGACGGCACTCGATGCGGTGGCCAAGAACACGCTGGCCGGCACGGCACAAACCAGTCTTGACGGCCAGTCGCGCGAGTTCCGCGCGTCCGGCAGCGAAATCTACTTTGTGTTCGTGCTGGCGCTGATATTCATCTATCTCGTATTGTCGGCGCAGTTCGAGAGCTTCGTTTCGCCATTTGTGATCATGTTGTCGGTGCCGTTGTCGATGACGGGCGCACTGTTCGCGCTGTGGCTCACCGGCGGCACGCTCAACATCTACAGTCAGGTGGGTTTGATCACGCTGGTCGGCCTCATCACCAAGCACGGCATCCTGATCGTGGAATTCTCGAACCAGTTGCGAGCCAAGGGCGAGGACATGATGTCCGCGGTGATCGATTCGGCCACGCTGCGGCTGCGGCCCATTTTGATGACCACCGGCGCCATGGTGCTGGGTTCGGTGCCGCTGGCGTTGGCCACCGGTGCGGGTGCCGAGTCGCGTACGCAAATCGGCTGGGTCATCGTCGGCGGGATGTCCTTTGGCACGCTGCTTACGTTGTTCGTGGTACCGGTGGCCTACACGCTGCTGGCCGGCCGGGCGCACATCGAAGCCCACGGCATCGATGTCGCGCCAGCGCCCGCCACAGGCGGCACGGTGCCGGCACCCGGGCGCGCCGACTGATCCTTGCGGTCGCCCGGTCCAGCGTCGTGTTGTCAGGCGACATTTCTAGGCGAGGCTTCCGCCTCGCGGGGACGATGCTGCAATGAACCTGCGAGGCTCAAGCCTCGCCTCCATGACTTTCAGGCGTGCAGGTCCGCCAGCGCCACCGGCCACGCCCACCGCTGTCACAATTGACATAGAATCGTCATCCGCCCAAGGCACACTGTTCGATTTGCCGCATCCATCGAGGAGAATTCATGTCGCATGCCATGCCCCGTTTTGCCCGCCTGTCGGTTGCCGTCGCGTTGTTCGGCGCGGCATCCACCGCCTTTGCCCAGACCGAAATCCAGTTCTGGCATTCGATGACCGGCGCCCTTGGCGATCGCGTCAATGCGGTGGCCAAAGGCTTTAACGACAGCCAGAAGGATTACAAGGTCGTGCCGGTGTTCAAAGGCACCTATCCCGAGTCCATGGCGGCGACCGTGGCTGCGACGCGTGCGGGCAATCCACCGCATCTCGTGCAGGTCTTCGAGGTAGGCACCGCCACGATGATGGCATCGGGCAAGGCGATCAAGCCCGTCTACGAGGTGATGGCCGAGGCGGGTGAGAAGTTCGATCCCAAATCCTATATTCCCGCAGTGGCCGGCTATTACTCGCTGCCCGATGGCCGCATGCTGTCCTTTCCCTTCAACAGTTCGACGCCGGTGTTTTATTTCAACAAGGACGCCTTCATCAGGGCGGGCATCGACCCCAACCAGCCGCCCAAGACCTGGCCGGCGGTGATGGCCGCGGCCGCGAAGTTGAAGGTCTCCGGCGAGAAGTGCAGCTACACCACCGGCTGGCCTTCGTGGGTGCAGTTCGAGACCTTCAGTGCGTGGCACGACCTGCCCTTCGCCAGCCAGCAGAACGGCTTCGCCGGGAAGGACCCCAAGCTCTTGATCAGCAACCCACTGCAGGTGAAGCACGTCCAGAATCTGATGGACTGGTCGAAGAAGGGCTACTTCACCTATGGCGGCCGCACCAACGAGGCCGAGTCCAAGTTCTTCAGCGGCGAATGCGCCATGTTGACTTCCAGCTCCGCCGCCTATGCCAACATCAAGCGCAATGCCAAGTTCGCGTTCGGCATTTCCACGATTCCGTACTATCCCGATGCACCGGGCGCGCCGCAGAACACCATCATCGGTGGTGCATCGCTGTGGGTGATGAATGGCAAGAAGCCCATCGAGTACAAGGGCATCGGCCGCTTCTTCACCTATCTGTCCTCGCCGGAGTTCCAGGCGCAGTGGCATCAGGAAACGGGGTATCTGCCGATCACGATGGCAGCCTACGAAATCACCAAGAAATCCGGCTTCTACGAGAAGAACCCAGGCACCAACGTGTCCGTCGAACAGATGATCGTCAAGACCACCAAGAATTCCAAGGGACTGCGCATCGGCAGCTTCGTGCAGGTACGCGACGTCATCCAGGAAGAATTCGAGGCTGCGCTGGCCGGCAAGAAGACCGCCCAGGAGGCCGTCGACACGGCCACCAAGCGCGGTAACGAGCTGATCGAGCGCTTCGCGAAGGCACAAAAGGCGAGCTGACCAGCGTCGCCGTACTCGAAAGGGCGTCCGGTCCGCAAGGCTGGACGCCTTTTTCGATCCTGCCACCATGCGGTGGTCGAATTTATTCACAAGCGGACAGGCCGTCACGGATCCATGGAAAAGCGTGTCCTCTTCAAGTCCCGCTGGTTGCCCTACGCGCTGGTCGCGCCGCAGATCGCGATCACGATCATCTTTTTCTTCTGGCCGGCCACGCAGGCGGTGTACCAGTCGCTGCTGATCGAGGATGCGTTCGGCACCAGTTCGCAGTTCGTCTGGTTCGACAATTTCAAGACGTTGTTCGCGGACGAGAGCTACCTGGAGTCGTTCCGGGTGACGGCCGTGTTTTCGGTGGCCGTGGCGTTCGCCGGGCTCGCCATCTCGCTCTTTCTCGCCGTGTTCGCGGATCGCGTGATCAAGGGCGCGAATGGCTACAAGACGCTGCTGATCCTGCCCTATGCGGTGGCCGCGGCGGTGGCGGCCGTGCTGTGGTTGTTCCTCTTCAGTCCCACGCTGGGGATCGTCGCGCACTGGCTGCAGCGCCTCGGCATCGACTGGAATCCGCTGCTCGACGGCACGGACGCGCTGATCATGGTGATCGTCGCGGCAGTGTGGAAGCAGAT
>JBBQEY010000197.1:0-6127 GCA_038321425.1 Burkholderiales bacterium
GGTGAAAATGCCGGTGCGATCTACGGGCTGGCCACGCTGGCGCCGCACATCGAGGACGAACCGAACAACACCACGCGCTTCTGGGTGCTGGGCCGGCAGAAGATCGGCCGTTCGGGCCGGGATGCGACATCGCTGGTGATGTCGTGTCCCAATCGTCCCGGCGCTGTCGTCGAATTGCTCGAACCGCTCGCCCGGCATGGCGTGTCGATGTCGCGCTTCGAATCGCGGCCCGCACGCACCGGGCTGTGGGAGTACCTGTTCTTCGTCGACCTCGTGGGGCACCGTGATGATCCGCCGGTAGCGGCCGCGCTCGCGGCGCTTGCCACCAAAGCACCATTCCTCAAGCTGCTGGGTTCCTATCCCGCCGCGCTCGACTGAATGCCTGCACCACCGATGCCTGCAACATCTCCCGTCGCGCCCGACCACATCCGCGAGATCGCGCCCTATGTCCCGGGCAAGCCGGTCGACGATCTCGCGCGCGAGATGAACCTCGATCCCGCCACGATCGTCAAGCTGGCGTCCAACGAAAACCCGCGGGGTCCCGGCCGCCGCGTGCTCGAAGCCATCACAGCGGCTGCGCAGGACCTCACGCGCTATCCGGACGGCAATGGCTTTGCGTTGAAGGCGGCACTGGCGCAGCACCTCGCAGTCGACCCTTCGCAGCTGGTCCTGGGCAATGGCTCGAACGACATCCTCGAGCTCGCGACCCAGGCCTACTTGCGGCCGGGCGACGACGCGGTGTTCGCCGCGCATGCATTCGCCGTGTACCCGCTGTCCACACAGGCACGCGGCGCCAACGGCATCGTGGTGCCGGCGCGCAACTACGGCCATGACCTTCCGGCGATGCTCGCGGCGATCACGCCGCGCACGCGCATCGTGTTCATCGCCAATCCGAACAACCCGACGGGCACGTGGTTGCCGCCGGCGGACGTCGAGGCCTTCATCGCAGCGGTGCCGCGCGACGTGCTGGTGGTGCTCGACGAGGCGTACAACGAGTATCTGCTGCCCGACGAGCGCGCGGACAGCGCCGCGTGGACCACGAAGTACCCGCACCTGCTGGTGTCGCGATCCTTCTCCAAGGCGTACGGATTGGCCGCGCTGCGCGTGGGCTATGGCATAGCCGCGCCCGCCGTGGCGGACATGCTGAATCGGGTGCGGCAGCCCTTCAACGTCAATGCGCTGGCGCAGGCGGCAGCCATTGCCGCGCTGACCGACACGGCCTATGTCGAGGCAAGCTGCGCGCTCAACCGCGCGGGGCGCGCACAACTCGCTGCGGGACTGGATGCGCTCAAGATTCCCTACCTGCCATCGCACGGCAACTTCGTGCTGGCGCGGGTCGGCGATGCGGCGCGCATCAACCGCGCACTGCTGGCGGAGGGCGTCATCGTCCGTCCGGTGGGCAACTACGGCTTGCCCGAATGGTTGCGGATCACCGTGGGCTTGCCGGAGGAAAATGCGCGGTTCGTGGCCGCGCTTACGATCGCGTTGCGGCCGTGAAGCATCGCGCGGAGCGGTGTTGAGCCGATGGCCGGCACGAGCGCGGTGATCGGCAAGCTCGTCGTCGTCGGCGTCGGGCTGATCGGTGGCTCGTGCGCCATGGCATTGCGCCGCGCCGGTGCGGTGGGCGAGATCGTCGGCGTCGGCCGCACGCAGGACAACTTGGACGTGGCGCTTGCGCGCGGCATCATCGATCGTGGCTGCACGCTCGCAAGTGCGTGGACGCAAGAGGCGGCTGATGCGGACGTCGTGCTGCTCGCGGCCCCCGTGGCCCAGTTTCCGGCGCTGTTTCGCGCGTTGGCAGGCGCGGTCGGCCCGGCCACCGTGATCACCGATGCGGGGAGCACCAAGCAGGATGTCATCGAGGCCGCGCGCGCGAACCTGGGACCGGCCGCAGCGCGGTTTGTTGCCGGTCATCCGATCGCCGGCACCGAACATACTGGCGCGGCCGCTGCGTTTCCCGAACTCTTCGCGGGGCGCAGCGTGATCCTCGCGCCGACGCCGGACACGGCACCTGCAGCTGCGGCTAAAGTCACCGCGCTGTGGACCGCGTGCGGCGCGCGCGTCGGCGTGCTGGCGCCGGCGCGGCATGACGCCATCTTCGCGGCGGTGTCGCACCTGCCGCACGTGCTCGCGTTCACGCTGGTGGCTGACCTGGCGGCACGGCCGGACGCCGCGACCTACTTTGAACATGCAGCCAGCGGCTTTCGTGACTTCACGCGGATCGCGGGCGGCTCACCCGAGATGTGGCGTGACATTGCGTTGGCAAACCGCGGTGCGCTGCTGGAGGAGTTGGATCGATATGGCGTCGCACTGGCTCGTGCGCGCGCATTACTCGCGGCCGGTGACGGCACGGCGCTGACTGCGTTGTTTGCGCAGGCGAGCACCGCACGGCGCGACTGGGAGCTGCAGCGCCAGCAACCGGTCGCGCGGGACGGCGACTGACAGTGGCGTCGTCGCCTGTATTTCCGGCGCAGTTGCCGCTGCCGCCGGCGCAGCACGCGGCCGGTGTCGTCACGCTGCCGGGCTCGAAGAGCATCTCCAATCGCACGCTGCTCTTGTCCGCGCTGGCGGACGGCACCACGACGCTGCATAACCTGCTGCGCGCCGACGACACGGACCGGATGCTCGAGGCGCTGGCGCTGCTGGGCGTGCGCGTCGACGACGGAAGTGCGACCGCGGGCCCGGGCGTGCTGCGCGTACACGGCACCGGCGGGCGGTTGCCCGTTGGCCAGGCCGACCTCTTCCTCGGCAATGCGGGCACGGCGGTGCGTCCGCTGACGGCGGCGCTGGCGACGCTGGGCGGTGAATACACGATCCGCGGCGTCCCGCGGATGCATGAGCGTCCGATCGGCGACCTGGTGAATGCGTTGCGGCCGCTCGGGTGCACGGTGCGTTATCTCGCGGAAGACGGCTTTCCGCCGCTGGCGATCGGAATCACGGGCGCGCAGGCGGGCGGGCGGGTGCCCATCCGCGGCGATGTCTCGAGCCAGTTCCTGTCCGCGCTGCTGATGGCGTTGCCGTTGGCCCGCGGCAGCAGCGCAGCGCCCACGACGGTCGACGTGGCCGGTCCGTTGATCTCGCGCCCGTATGTCGAAATCACCACCAACCTGATGCAAAGCTTCGGCGTGTCGGCGGCAACGCCCGACGCCGCCACGTTCGTCATTCCCGCGGGTGCGCGCTACGTGTCGCCCGGTACGGTCACCGTCGAAGGCGACGCGTCGGGCGCGTCCTATTTCCTGGCGGCTGGCGTCCTGGGCGGTGGTCCCGTTCGCGTGCAAGGTGTGGGTCGAGACTCGATCCAGGGTGACGTGGCCTTTGCCGACGTGCTGGCGCGGCTTGGTGCGGATGTCCGCTTCGGCCCGGATTGGATCGAGGCGCGCGCGGGCCGGCCGCTCGACGGAGGCGAAATCGATTGCGTCGCCATTCCCGATGCGGCCATGACGCTGGCCATCACGGCGCTGAAGGCGACTGCGCCCACCACGCTGATCAACATCGGCAGCTGGCGGGTCAAGGAAACCGACCGCATTGCCGCGATGGCGAAGGAATTGAGCAAACTCGGCGTCAGCGTGGAGGAAGGGCCGGATTGGATGCGCGTGTTCCCGGCAGCGAACCTCCAGACCGCCACCGTCCTGACTTACGACGACCACCGGATGGCCATGTGCTTTGCATTGGTCACGCTGGCCGGCACTTCGGTGACGATCGATGACCCGGGGTGTGTGCGCAAGACGTTCCCTGAGTACTTCGGCGCGTTGGGCCAGATCGTTCGATGAGTACGCTGGCGGCCCCGGTCATCGCCATCGACGGGCCCGCCGCGTCCGGCAAGGGCACGATCGCCGCTGCCGTGGCGCGGGCACTCGGCTTCCACTACCTCGACAGCGGTTCGCTGTATCGGCTGGTGGCGTTGCGCGCCGAGCAGTCCGGCACCGACCGGGCCGATGCGCCGGCGCTGGCCCGGCTGGCCGCCGGCCTTGACGTCAAGTTCGTCGAGGGCAGGTTGCTGCTGGGCGGGGCCGATGTGACCGCGGCCATCCGGGCCGAAACGATGTCGGCCGGCGCCTCGCAGGTGGCCGTGCACCCGGCGGTCCGCCAGGCGCTCCATGCCCGGCAGCGGGCCTTCGCCATGCCCCCGGGACTGGTGGCGGACGGGCGGGACATGGGAACCGTCGTTTTCCCCGAAGCCACCCTCAAGGTATTCCTGACCGCCAGCGTCGAGGAGCGGGCGCGGCGGCGCTATAAGCAGTTGATCGCAAAAGGAATCTCCAGTACAATGGACGGTCTTTTGCGTGATATTCGAGAGCGCGACGCGCGCGACCAGGGCCGGGCTGCCGCACCGCTTGCCCCAGCCGCCGACGCCGCGCTTCTCGATACGACCGACCTCTCGATCGGCGCCGCGATCGAACGCGTGCTTGCGCTGTACGGCGCTTCGCGTCCGCGCTGACGTCGTCGAAGGAACTACCCCGCAGAAGGGCTGCGAAGCGGCGCACTTTAGCCGGTGCGTCGCGCGCGGATTTTTCAACCTGCCCGCCAGGGCGAGAAAAAGGGTTCTCGCGTCTGGCGACTTATCGATCAACGAAGGAACCAACCCCATGGCTACTGCCGCTCCCGTTACCTCCATGTCCACTCCCGTCAACCCGCCGATGGAAGATTTTGCTTCGATGTTCGAAGAGTCGCTCTCGCGCCAGGAAATGCGCCAGGGCGAACTGATCACCGCCGAAGTCGTACGCGTCGAATTCAATGTCGTTGTCGTCAATGCCGGGCTCAAGTCCGAATCGTTCATCGCGATCGAGGAATTCAAGGACGACAAGGGCGAAATCGAAGTCAAGGCCGGAGACTTCGTCACGGTTGCCATCGAGTCGCTCGAAGACGGCTATGGCGAAACGAAGCTGTCGCGTGACAAGGCCAAGCGCTTGAAGGCGTGGCACGACCTCGAAGCCGCGATGGAGCAGGGCCTCATCGTGTCGGGTCTCGTCACCAGCAAGGTCAAGGGCGGCTTGACCGTCATGATCAACGGCATCCGCGCCTTCCTGCCGGGTTCGCTCGTCGACATCCGCCCGGTCAAGGACACGTCCCCGTTCGAGAACAAGGCGCTCGAGTTCAAGGTCATCAAGCTCGACCGCAAGCGCAACAATGTCGTGGTCTCGCGTCGCGCCGTGCTCGAAGAAAGCCAGGGCGAAGTGCGCGAGAAGCTTTTGTCGACGCTCGCCGAAGGCGCGATCGTCAAGGGCATCGTCAAGAACATCACGGATTACGGTGCGTTCGTCGACCTGGGTGGCATCGACGGCCTGCTGCACATCCCCGACCTCGCGTGGCGCCGCGTCAAGCATCCGTCGGAAGTGCTGGCTGTGGGCGATGAAGTCACGGCCAAGATCTTGAAGTTCGACCAGGAAAAGAACCGCGTCTCGCTCGGCATGAAGCAGTTGGGCGAAGATCCGTGGGTGGGCCTGTCGCGCCGCTACCCGCAGAGCACGCGTCTCTTCGGCAAGGTCACCAACATCACCGATTACGGCGCGTTCGTCGAGATCGAGTCGGGCATCGAAGGCCTGGTGCACGTCTCCGAAATGGACTGGACCAACAAGAACATCCATCCGACCAAGGTCGTGCAACTGGGCGACGAAGTCGAAGTGATGATCCTCGAGATCGACGAGGACCGTCGCCGCATCTCGCTCGGCATGAAGCAGTGCATGCCGAACCCGTGGGATGACTTCTCGATGAACCACAAGAAGGGTGACAAGGTCACCGGCAGCATCAAGTCGATCACCGACTTCGGCGTGTTCGTCGGTCTGCCGGGCGGCATCGATGGTCTCGTGCATCTGTCCGACCTTTCGTGGAACGCCACCGGCGAAACCGCCGTGCGCGACTACAAGAAGGGCCAGGAAGTCGAAGCCGTGGTGCTGGCCATCGACGTCGAGCGCGAGCGCATTTCGCTCGGCATCAAGCAGCTCGAAGGCGATCCGTTCACCAACTTCGTGGCCATGCACGACAAGGGCAGCATCGTCGACGGCACGGTCAAGTCGCTGGATGGCAAGGGTGCCGTGATCGGCCTCGGTGGCGACATCGAAGGCTACCTGCGTGCGTCCGAGCTGTCGCGTGACCGCGTCGAGGACATGCGTACGCACCTGAAGGAAGG
>JBBQEY010000198.1:0-6078 GCA_038321425.1 Burkholderiales bacterium
CGCGGCAGAATTTCCGGCCTGCTGGCCAGCGTTGCGCAGCGCGTTCGGCGACATCCGCCCGGCTGCCACGATGATCAGCGTGGGGCTGGCCGATCCGCGGATGCGGATCGAGATCGAGGTGACGGCACGCAAGGCTTCCATGACGACGGGAGAACAGCAATGACCGCCGATCTGGGGGGCCTATGACTTTCGACGATTTCATGAAGACCTCGTGGAACGACCACGCCGATCATGCCGACCAGGTGGCGGCACGCCTGGCTGAGTCGCGGTACGTCATCGAGAACGCCAGCCAAATCCCGCGCTATGCGGGACTGGTGACGCACGTCTTCGGAGAGCATCTTGGCCAATGGCCGCGCGGGGTGGAGGTGCTGCAATCGCTGCGCGGCATACACGATGCGGACAACAACGCGGACGTCCGTGGCGCGATCACCCGCGGTGTTGCGGCGCTGCGCTATGGCGGCGGCGATGCCTCGGCGCTGGAGCCGCTCGGCGTTGACGATCGCACGTCAGTGCTGGCCACGGTGTCTTCTGCGCTGCTGGGACAGAAAAACTTCGTGGCGGCGGTTTCGACATTCGGCGCGGCGCTCGAACAGGCACGCCGCGGCCTGGCAACGGATTCGCAGGCCGTGCGCGCGCTCGCCATCGGCGGCAACAACCTCGCGGCAGCGCTCGAAGAGAAGGCGGATCGCACCTCGGCGGAAACGGCGGCGATGATTTGCGCGGCCGAAGCCGGACTGCAGTACTGGAAGCAAGCGGGCACCTGGCTTGAAGAAGAGCGGGCGCTCTACCGGCTGACCCGCAGCCTGCTGCAGGCCGGGCGCTTCGACGACGCAGCCGCCGCAGCGCAGCAGTGCCTCGATGTCTGCGCACGCAACGATGCCCCGGAGTTCGAGCGCTTCTTCGGGCATGCCGTCCTGGCACTTGCGCTGCGCGCATCCGGCGATGACGCCGGCTTTGCCGGCGCGCGGGCGCGGGCGCTCGCAAGCTATGCGCTGGTTCCGGCCGACGAGCAGCAATGGTGTTCGCTCGAACTGGGTGAACTGGGCGCATGACTGACGCCGCCGCGTCGCAGTTCACGCCCATCGAACTGCGCACGCCGCGGCTCCGACTGCGCTTCATCGACTCCGACGATGTACCGGCGGTGTTCGCGATTTTTTCCGACCCGGTGGTGATGCGCTACTGGGCAACACCTCCGTGGACGACACTTGAGGAGGCGCAGGACAATGTCGCGAGCTCGCTGCGCGACTATCAAAGTGGCACCGCACTGCGTCTTGGTATAACGCTAGCCGCGCACGCCACTTTGATCGGCACCTGCACGCTCTTCCGGCTCGATCGCGGCAACCGGCGCGCCGAGATCGGCTACGCGCTGGCCCGCGCGCGTTGGGGCCACGGCTACATGCGCGAGGCGCTGCAAGCGTTCCTCGCCTACGCTCTGGTGACATTCGACCTCCATCGGGTCGAGGCCGACATCGATCCGCGCAACGCCGCCTCCGCGCGCACGCTGGAGCGGCAAGGCTTCCAGCACGAAGGGCTGCTGCGCGAGCGCTGGATCGTCGGTGGCAAAGTGTGCGACACGGCGTTTTATGGGCTGCTGGCGCGCGAATTCAAGCATCCACTGCAGGCGCCGCCTTTGTAGGCGAGGCTTCAGCCTCGCGGGTTCAATGCGGCAACATGCCCGCGAGGCTGAAGCCTCGCCTACAGGCAAAACGCCGCGCTAAACCTGCGAGGCTGAAGCCTCGCCTACACGCAAAACGCCGCTCCCGCGAGGCTGAAGCCTCGCCTACAGGCCACTTGTCGCACCGTACAATCGCCCCATGACCGATGACGCCATCGCTGCACCCCCGAAGGCAACCTGGCGCGAGGCACTGTTCAACCGGCGGATGCTGATCTGCGTGTTCACCGGCTTTTCTTCCGGCCTGCCGCTCTACCTGCTGATAAACCTGTTGCCCGCCTGGTTGCGCTCTGAAGGCGTGGACCTGAAGGCTATCGGGCTCTTCGCGCTGATCGGCCTGCCGTACACGTGGAAATTCCTGTGGTCGCCGCTGCTCGACCGCTACGCGTTGCCGCTAGGCAGGCGGCGCGGGTGGATGGTGGCGTTTCATGTCGCGTTGCTGGTGTCGATCCCCGCGCTAGGGTTCCTGAGCCCCAAGGCCGACATCTGGGCCATCGCGTACCTGGCCGCGGCGGTGGCATTCTTCTCCGCCAGCCTCGACATCGCGCTCGACGCGTTCCGGCGCGAACTGCTGCCCGACATCGAGTTGGGGCTCGGGAATTCGATCCACGTGAACGCGTACCGGATCGCGAGCCTCGTACCCGGCTCGCTGGCGCTGATCCTGTCCGATCACCTCGCGTGGTCGGCCGTCTTCACGATCACGGCGCTCTTCATGCTGCCCGGCCTCGTGATGACGCTGCTGGTGCGCGAGCCGGACGCCAACGTGCCGCCGCCACGTACGCTGCGCGACGCCGTGGTGGAGCCGTTTCGTGAATTCATAGAGCGCTCCGGCTGGAAGCAGGCGACGCTGGTACTCGCGTTCATCTTCCTCTACAAGCTGGGCGACAGCATGGCCACGGCATTGGCCACGCCCTTCTATCTCGACATGGGATTCACCCGCACGCAAATCGGCGTCGTGGCCAAGAACGCGGGGCTATGGGCCAGCGTGATCGGCGGCATGTTGGGCGGCCTGTGGATGGTGAAAATCGGCATCAACCGCGGCCTGTGGATCTTCGGGGTCGCGCAGATGGTGCCGATCCTGGGCTTCGCGTGGCTGGCGCAGTTGACGTCCCCTAGCGTCACGGCGCTGGGCGTGGTGATCGCCTTCGAAGCCCTGGGCGTGGGCCTCGGGACCGTCGCCTTCGTGGCCTACATCGCGCGCGCCACCGACCCGCGCTACACCGCCACGCAGTTTGCGCTCTTCACGAGCCTGGCCGCCGTGCCGCGGACCGTGGTCAACGCCACCACCGGCTGGATCGTGGCGCAACTGGGCTGGTTCGATTTCTACCTGCTCTGCACGCTGCTGGCGGTTCCGGGGATGGCATTACTCTTGCGTGTAGCTCCCTGGCATGATCGCGCCGGGAAGGAACCACGCCCATGAATCCGTACAAGTTCAGCGCCATTGCGCATCGCGACCACGATTACTGTAACCCGATCGCGGCGGCCAAGATGGAGCGCCTGCTGGACCTGCTGCCGCTCGACGACAAGTCGCGCGTGCTCGACCTCGGCTGCGGGCGCGCCGAACTGGCGCTGCGGATCATCGAACGCTTCGGCTCGACCGTGGTGGCGGTGGACCGTTCCTCACTCATGCTCGACCAGGCGCGCGAACGCGCCGAATGGACCGGCGCGCTGGGCAAGCTGCACTTGGACGATGTCGACATCCGCGACTTTCGCGCCGACCCTGAGACCTTTCACCTGAGCGTAATGCTGGACGCCGGCGGCATCGCGGGCGGCATGGCGGGGATCTGCAATCAGCTGAAGACCTGGACGCGCGCGGGCGGCTACATCCTGATTGGCGAGGGCTTCTGGCGCACCCGGGGGCACCCGGATTACCTGGCCACACTGGGCGCCGAACACGGCGAGCATCTCGACCATCGCGGCAACGTGCAGGCCGGCATCGATGCCGGGTTGATCCCCATGCACGCCACGACTGCTTCGATCGACGAGTGGGACGAATACGAATGGAAGTATTGCCGCGGCATCGAGCGATACGCGCGGGAGCAGCCAGAAGACCCGGACGTGCCGGCGATGCTCGAACGCATCCGCAAGTGGCGCGATGCCTATCTGCGCTGGGGCCGCGACACGCAGGGCTTTGCCGTCTACCTCTTTTACCGTCCAGGTCCCCGGATCAGTTGGTGAACCCCCTCGCCGGCCCTGCCGGCACCCCACTCTGGCAGAAGCTCGGCCTGAAGCCCGGCCAGCGGTTGCTGTTGCTCGACCCACCGAAGGATTTCGATCAGTTGCTGGCAGGCACCCCGGCCGGCATCGTGCGCATGTCGCGCGTGGCCGCCTTCGACGCCGCAGTGCTGTTTGCCACCACCGTGCGCGCGCAGGAAACGCAACTGGCGCGCGTCTTGCCGAAGTTCGCGTCCGGCGGCATGCTATGGCTTGCGTGGCCGAAAAAAACGTCGGGTGTGGCCACCGACCTGTCCGACGAGGCTATCCGCCGCATGGGCCTCGCCGCGGGCCTGGTCGACATCAAGGTGTGCGCGATCAACGAGTCGTGGTCGGCGCTGAAATTCGTCCACCGGCACGGGCGAACGCTGTAGGCGAGGTGTAGGCGAGGCTTCAGCCTCGCAGGTATGCCGGCGGTGAACCCGCGAGGCTGAAGCCTCGCCTACATCGTTCACACCAATCAGCGTTCACACCAATCATCGTTCACACCAATCATCGTTCACACCGATCATCGTTCACACCAATCATCGTTCACACCAATCATCGTTCACACCAATCAGCGTTCACACCAATCAGCATCCACACGAAGCAGCATCCACACGACGCATCGTTCACACGAAGCATCGTTTACATGAATCAGCATCCACACGAATCAGCATCCACACGAATCAGCGTTCACGGAATTGCGGATCGTTCAAGGATTCGCTTCCATCGCCTCAGCCAGTTCCAGCCACTCCGTTTCCAGCCGCGCCAACTGCCACGTAATTTCGCCCTGGCGCGCCACGTGGGCCTTCAGCGCTTCGCGGTTCTCATCCGCATACGCTTGCGCACCGCCCAGCCACGCATCGATCTCCTCCTTCTCGATCGTGTACGCGCGCATCTCCTTCTCGACCGCGGCCTGCCGCACCAGGAAGGGCTTGCGCGCGTCGGCCAGCCGTTGCCGGGACTGCGCCTCGGCGCGCCGCTGCGCCTTGCGGTCGCCGCTGTCGACGACGGCGGTCGCCGCCGCCACCGGCGCCGCCTCCACTGTGCGCGCCGACTCGCGTTCGCGGCGGCGACCGGCCAGGACCCAGTCGCGATAATCATCGAGATCGCCGTCGAAGGGCTTCACCTGCCCGTCGGCGACGAGCCACAGTGCATCGGTGGTCGCCCGCAGCAGGTGCCGGTCATGCGCCACCACGACCAGCGCGCCGCCGTAATCCTGCAGTGACTCGGTCAGCGCCTCGCGCATCTCGATATCGAGGTGATTGGTGGGTTCATCGAGCAACAGCAGGTTGGGCTTCTGCCGCACGATCAGCGCCAGCGTCAGCCGCGCCTTCTCGCCGCCGGAAAAGCGGCCGACCTCCGATGTCGCCATGTCCCCCAGGAAATCGAATCCCCCCAGAAACGTGCGGAAATCCTGCTCGCGCGCATCCGGTTCAATCTGGCGCAGGTGCCACAGCGGCGAATACTCCTCGCGCAACTGTTCCACCTGGTGCTGCGCGAAATAGCCAAGCCGCAGGCCGTGCGCAACGTGCCGCGTACCGGTCAGCGGCAACAGCGTGCCGCCGATGGCCTTCATCAGCGTGGACTTGCCCGCGCCGTTGGGACCAAGGAGACCGATGCGATCGCCGGCACTCAACCCGAACGTCAGATGCGGCAGGATCGGCGGACGTCCCTCATAGCCGAGCGCCACACGTTCTAGCAGCACCAGTTGCCGCGCGGTCGCCGCCACCGGCGGAAAGCTGAACTCGAAGGGGCTGTCGACGTGCGCCGCCGCGATCAGCTCCATCCGCTCCAGCGCCTTGATGCGGCTCTGGGCCTGCTTGGCCTTCGTGGCCTTCGCGCGGAAGCGGTCGATGAACGATTGCAGGTGCGCCACCTGCCGCTGCTGCTTCGCATAGGTCGCCTGCTGCAGGCCAAGCTGCTGCGCCCGTTCCAGTTCGAACTGGGCGTAATTGCCGGTGTAGCTGTCGAGCTTCCGCTGGTTCACATGCACGATGCCGTCGACCACGCCGTCCAAGAAGTCGCGGTCATGCGTGATCAGCAGCAGCGTGCCCGGATAGCGCCCCAGCCAGTCCTCCAGCCACAGCACGGCGTCGAGGTCGAGGTGATTGGTGGGCTCATCGAGCAGCAGGAGGTCGGAGCGACACATCAGCGCCTGCGCGAGATTCAACCGCATCCGCCAACCGCCGGAGAAACGATTGACCGTG
>JBBQEY010000199.1:0-6060 GCA_038321425.1 Burkholderiales bacterium
GGGTTCTTTACCGCATCGAGAATCGCGTCGGGCCTGGTGCCTGCACGCTTCGCGCCATCACCGATGACCCGATCGACACCGTGCCTCGTGAGACCAGTAATCGCGGTCCCATCCTTCGCAACGATGCCTACCCCCTTTGCGGCTAGTTCCTCTGCAATGCATTCCGCTACGCATTTGTTAAAGGCATCTCCTCCATAGTCCTCCAACTCTTTTAAGCAGTACGGGTCCTGTACGCACTTCGCTTGTGCCAGTGATGAGGGATCGCTAGGGGCGAGCCCGGAAAGGTCAGCGCGATTGACTGGGTTTCCGCCTGCATATGCATAGAGGTTCAGGCCACCCAGTTCCGCGATTGGGTCCCGCGTCAGCCAGCGCCCGCTGTCAGGGTCATAAGCGCGATTGAGTGTGAAGTACAGCCCGCTCGGCTCATGAAAGTACATGCCGGCGAATCCCTGAGTCGGCGCGGTGCCCGACAGCGTCCGGCCATACGGGTCGTAGTCGTACGACGTAAGAGTAATTCCCATCTCGGAAACGGTTTGGCGCACCGAACCGAGATGGTCACGGAGGTAATAGGTAATGCCGCCTGTTGAGTCTTGATGGCCCTCGGGAAAGTAGAGCCGTGTGCTTTGCGTGCGCGGCCCGCCAAGGAGGCTGCCTCCGAGCGAGAACTTTTCCTGGCAGACCGATACGCCGCACCAGGTCAGTTCGCGCGAGGACCCCAGCGCCTGCCCCCACCCACCGCTGGGCAAACGCGTCGGTGGTCCAAGCGCATCGTCGGAAATGGTCGAGATGCGGCCCAGCGCGTCGTACGCAATGCGGGTGTGTTTGTATCCATCACTTGGGTAGACGATCTCGACGAGGCGATTCCTCGTGTCGTAGACGTAACGACGCTGCTTGCTGGGCGCCAGCGGCGGGCCGGACAACTTGGTGATCTGGTTGACCGCGTTGTAAGCGGCGGACACGCCACGGATCACTGTGAGGTTGCCCGCACCGTCGTGATCGAAGGCTTGGAGGTCCGGCAGTTTTCCGCCTAGGTTGAGTTTGCCCGTCTCGTCGTAGCCGTAGTGCCATTGCGCGGTGACGGTCTCGCCGCCACGCGCCTCGCGGATGTGTGTGATGTTGCCGGAAGCGTCGTAGGTATAGCCGTAGTCGAGCCCGAGGCGGTTGTGCATCACATCGAGTCGGCCGTCATTCAGAACGTCCTTGTAGTCGAACGTCGTGCCCAGCAAATCAGAACTGATGCTCTTCAGGCGGCCCGAGCCCGGCTCGTAGAGCACCTCGAAGTCCCGCAACCCGCGATAGGCCTTGACGCGGCCGAGCACGTCGTAGTCGTAACCGAGGGACCGGCCGAGCGTAGCTTTGACCGGGCGGCCGACGGCGTCATATTCGTAGGCAGGGCCGTGCGGCTGGTCGTTGATCCACTCCTGGCGCAGACGATGTGCGCCATGAACCCCGGGCGGGTAGTAATCGAAGCGGATAAGTTGCCGGTCTGCGCCTCCGCCCTCGGGCTCCCTTTTTACCGAGGTGACACGAAGGAAGTAGGGATCCTCGTACGCTAAAACGGTCACGTCGGCAGGCGCGTTTCGATTTGTCTGTCGAACGCTGCGCAAGCTGTTGTCAATCTCGTAGCCGTATTCGCTGCGGTCGCCCGCGGCATTGGTCTTCAGGGTGAGCAGAGGGATATGGCTGTCGTAGGCGTACGTTTCTTGGCTGCCATCGGCGTGCGTCTTCCTGGTCGGGCGGCCCTGCAGGTCAATGTCCCACCGGGTGGTCCTGAAGCCGTCGACGGTCAAGCTCTTTGGTACGCCGTTGTCGTGGTACCCAAGAATCGTGGCGTTCTTGTCATCCGAAAGGCCGACCAAGCGTCGGTTGCCGTCATGGCTGAAGGTGCGGGTCGCACCGCTGCGCGCCACGACCCGCCAGAGATCGAGGCGCTTGTATTCGAGTTGCTTGATCGACCCGTCGGGATACGTGATGCGCCTGAGCCGATCGAGCATATCGTAGTGGTAACCTAGCGTGTAGCCGTTGGACCAAGTGCGCTTGGAAACCCGACCGATAGTGTCATAGTCGAACTGAATCCAGAGATCCGTGTCCATGATGCTGATCCGATCCAGCCGGTACGGCTCCGCCGGTTTGTAGCTGTACACGTCAACGCGCCCCGCCTTGTCGGTTCGCGTCACGAGGCGTCCCAGGCCGTCGTAAAAGTAGTCGTAGCGATTGCCCCCCGCGATGCGCACCTGCTTTAAGCGGCGCTCGGCGTCATATGCGTACCCTCGCAGTTCCACGAGTGCATCGCGGGGCGACGGCCGCCGGCCGATCGACACCAAGTCGATCCCATTCCCGTCGCGCGAGTACTCAGTGACACGGCCAAGCGCGTCGGTGACCGAGACCAGCTGACCCAAGGCGTTGTAAGCGAATTCGGTCTGCTGGGTTCTGCCGTCGCTCGAGACGCGCGCAATGGCTGATGGCAAAGCCGATGTGCCCACGAAATTGGATCCACGCTGTTGTCCCGGATAGACATACCAAATGCGAGACTCACCCGGCCGTTTTCGGCTCTCGACCACCGCGGCCGTCTTGTTGATGTCGGCATGCAGCCAGTGCGTGATCCGCGCATTATTGAAGTCGTAGGCATTTCCGTTGCGGGCGGTTACGGTTGCGTGCTTGTCCCAGTAGAACGAATTACGGAAGTGCAGCCATTTATTGGCTTCGTCAAGCGAGCCGATGCCCTGCGGAACCGTGGCCTCGCTGGGCGCAATCTTGTCTGCCTTGTGCCTGAACTCGAGGTACTCAACATGATCTTCGGGATCGGTGATCTTCAGATAGCGGTAGTTGTCGATGTGGTTCTGCCCATATGAGAAACGCGTCTTGCCATACGGAGTGTTCATCGAGTAGATCAGCCCGTAGTCGCAGTACAAAGGCGGCTTGTCGATCGGCTGATCGACGCACGACAACGCAACTGGCCCGGAGGGAACTTCTTGGGACGCCCCTCCAGAACTGCCATCCCCTCCACTTGTGGAAGTACCATAATTGCCCCCGAAGACTACATCGCCCATTACGTCCGCCACCGGTTGCGGACTGCGCAGTCTGTACTCGAACGACGAGGTCATCCCAATCACGTCGGTTATTGCCTTCAGGTACCCGCGCTCGTAGTAGTCCAGCGTTGCCAACCGACCGAATGGATCGGTGATGTGGTCGATCAACGGGCTGTCCCACACGTAGGCGAACAGTGTTCGCTGGCCCAAAGCATCGACTATGGCCTTCAGGCGTAGCCACGAATTTGCGTTGTCGCGTTCGACCGCATATTCAAGTCGCAGCAATTGCCCCTGCGGATCGATGATCTTCGTCAGGAACATGCGCCTGGTCATGCTCGTGGCGCCGTCAGACTGTTCGTAAACGAAGTGGTTGCCTCCGGGCGATAAATACTCGTACGAGGTGGCCGGCCCCCGCGCCGGGCGGCGCCGAAATTTCCCGCCCCAGGGGTCGGGGCTGTAGTCGCCGAACTCGCCGCTCGGGTCCGGGGTGTAGGCGTAACCCTGGCTGTAGTCCAGATAGCCACCACTGGGCGGATAACGCACCAACCTACTAGAGCCCAAAGTCGGGTCGTCCTCGATCCAAGACTGAAAATTCATTGTCCACTTCGCTCCAACCGAGAAAAACGCGGCGTTTGCGCTGCGGGTTGCCTCGCGCTGGTTGTAGACCAGCTTCACCATCACGGCCGGGCCGATCGCGGGGCGATAGCCGATCGGCACATCGGTCAGGTGCAGGCTCACAAGCATTTCCTTGGCGTTGGCGACACACATCCCGTGCACTTGGCACTCCGGCCGAATGGTTTCGTCCTGTTCCTTGGTCGCGCTGGCATCGTTCTCCTGCGTGAATCCCTTGCCGTGAACAGAGGCCATCTGCTCGGCGCTCGCTTGCAGCCACGCTGCCGGTGAGGCGGACTCGGGCACCAGAAAAAACGGGCTCGCCTCGTCTTCGATGGCGGCCGCGCTGACCCAGGCATCGCCCGTCGCGAAGGTCGGGTCCTTCAGGCGATACAGCCCGTCCGCATGCTCTACGATCGCCGCGAAGTGATCGAGTTTCCAGTGCACGACAGACGGCACCGGGATGGTCTCGCCGGCGCGGCGCTGAATCACCTTATGCTGCAAGCCCAATGTCTGCGCCAGGTGCGAGACCTCCGCGAACGTGAACCCATCCGGACCCGACCGGACGGCATCCAGTCTTCCGACGACTGCATCGTCCGCATGCAACTGGACCAGCAAATTCTTGAGCGCCATCGGGCCACAAAGGAATGACAGGCCTGGCTCATGCACGAACATCCATATCGCTTCGCGCGCCGCAGCCACAAGCTCGGTCGCAGGCCCCGACATGGGGCGCGTTCCGATCGAGGCGAGCAAGGCCGACAGCTCGTCGACGCGTCCCAATCTGGACAGCATCGCAGCCAGTTCGCCGACAGCCCTGTCGACCAATTCAGTGGTGCCCGGCTGGTCGGAGTGGCGCCCCCGCGTCCACGCATCCTCGAAGGCATGGATGGCGCGTGTGAAGTAGCCGGCGCGGTAGTAGGCCAAGCCGAGATTGGTCTGGATCGCGCTTCGCCACACGCTATCGGGATGGTCGCGCACAAAAGCCTCGAGCGGCGCGGCGGCAGCCAGGCGGTCGTTTCCAGAACTTGCAACACTTCCGAATTCGGCGAGCGCCTGGTCCAACGCCCAGGTGTCCGCAGGTGCGGGGTCGCCGATTGGATACAGCGGCTCGGTGAGACCGGGGACCACACGCACCGGGGGCACTGGTTCGCTGGCAGCTGATGCCGGCACTGGCACCAATGCGCAACTAATGCTGACCGCGAACGAGATCATCCGGCCTGCGCGGATGAGCGCCCCAAAGATGGGTGCAAGAGAGTATCGAGCCATGGTGTTCACTCGGTCCGGTAAACAAAGGGTGGCAAGACGCAGTTCGTTCCACGCACCGAGTAAGACACGCTGTACCTGACCCTGAACCCGAACAGGTGCCATGAATTGATCTTGAGTTCAAGCTGCTGGCTATTAGGCTTGTACGCCTTGATGTTTACGCCCGTATTGCCATCGGTCGCCTCGAGGGACCCCGGGTCGGTCACGCCCACGACGGTGTCGTTGCGGTCGAGTAGATCCACCTTGATCCCAGTGACCACGCATCCCGCGGGCAGTTGCGCCCCTTCGTAGACCACATCGTCGTACGGGCGTTTGCCGGGCCAGGGAAACGGGAAGTCGAACCAATGCGAGACTGACGGGGCCGCAAGATAAGTCCCGGTGCAGCCGTATTTCCCGTTCGCGACATTGCTGACCGCTCCGCAGGCATCGACCGCGACGGCCTGAACGTACAAGACCGAGCCTCGCCGGTTCAGTACGACGGAAATAGGCCGCTCGTAGAGTGGTGAAGCGAGCGTCGGCGGCAAATCTGCGCGCGGCGGCGATTCGGCGATCGTGTAGTGGATCGCGTCGTCTCTGTTCGCGGCTTCGATGCCTACGAGCACGCGGCGTGGGCACCCTAATTCCTCGCCGCTGTTTGTAATGACCGGAGGCGCCACCGTGAACATCGACGGTTGGGGAATGCCATAGCTGACGCAGGTCGTGTTGCCTGCAACGTCATGGCGATAAAGCGTTGCGCAACCTTGCAAGGATACCGCCAGAGCGGCCGCGCACCACGCGAGAACACGGCTGTCAACCACGGTACCCGCGTCCCGCTATGTCCTTCCACGCCATCTGAAGACCTCCTCGGACGCGGTTGCAAGTGCCACACGGGCAGTATGTCCAGTCGCGCCATGGGGCACATCCCTAACTTGATGACCGGACGCGCCACGTGGACAACGATGGTCGGGGGGATAGGCTTTTCAAACGCCCATTTTTCTCCCAGAACACCCCCCGGAACACCTCCCGCCGAGCTCTGAGGATAGGAAATTCAAACGCATTTTTTTGCTCCCAAAGGCCCCCCCGGCAAGGCTCTTGGACACCCACTGACGCGATCCTTCGGTTCGGCGGCGACCTGATGAGGATCGACCGCAGCCTAAACGAGCTTCATCCGTGGCGA
>JBBQEY010000200.1:0-6045 GCA_038321425.1 Burkholderiales bacterium
GGGCGCATTGGAGCCGCACGCGCCCGAACCCGAAGCTTGCGGCGACCTAAGCCCGCCCCGCACGGCCCGCCGCTCGCCGCGGCGACGCTGAATATCCAACGTCACGCGGCATCAAACCCGCGAGGCTGAAGCCTCGCCTACAGTCCGTCAACAGTCCGTCAACAGTCCGTCAACAGTCCGTCAACAGTCCGTCAACAATTCGCCAACAGTCCGCGTACAGTCCGCCAACAATCCACCTGCAGTCCGCCTACCGTCCACCTACCGTCAGCCTACAACTGCCGATCGAAGCGCAGCTCCGCCTGCGCCACCGGCGCAAAGCTGCGCCGATGCAGCGGACACGGTCCATGTTCGGCCAGCACCGCGAGATGCAGCGCGGTGCCATAGCCCTTGTGCCGCGCGAATCCGTACAGTGGATACTGCCGGTCGAGTTCGCACAGCAGCGCGTCGCGCGCCGTCTTGGCGAGGATCGACGCCGCCGAGATGGCCAGCACGTCGCGGTCGCCCTTCACGATCCCGCGCGTCGGACAAGGGAGTCGCGGGCACTGCGTGCCATCCACCAGCACTTCCGCCGGCAACACGTTCAGCGCCTCCACGGCGCGCCGCATGGCCAGCAGTGTTGCCTGCAGGATATTGAGCGAGTCGATCTCCGCGACATCCGCGCTGGCCACGGCCCACGCGAGCGCGTCGCGACGGATGATCAACGCCAATGCTTCCCGGCGCGGCGCCGACAACACTTTTGAGTCGCGCAGCCCGGCAATGTCACGCTGCGGGTCGAGGATCACCGCCGCCGCAAACACGGGTCCCGCCAGCGGTCCGCGCCCTGCCTCGTCGACGCCCGCGATCAACATGCGACGCCGGCTTCCCGCAGTTCCATCGCCACCGCCTCGGCCGCCAGCGCGCCTGTGTCGGCATGCAACGTGTTGGCGAACCCGGCAAAGAGCGCCTCCAGGCGGCGCCGCGTGACGGAGTCGTCGAAGAGATTGAGCGCTGCCTGCGCCAGGTTGCGCGCCGTTGCGTTTTCCTGCAGGAATTCAGGCACGACGAAGCGCCCCGCCAGTACGTTGGGCAGTCCCACGTAGGGCAGCAGCAGGCGCCTGCGCACGATCTTGTAAGTCAGCGCCGAGACCCGGTAGAAAATGATGTGTGGGCACCGCGCAAGCGCGGCCTCCAGCGTGGCCGTGCCCGACGCGACGATCGCCACATCGGCCGCGCGCAGCGCGTCCTCCGCGTGCCCGTACAGCAGCGTAATCGGCAACTTCTCGTGCCCTGACGTATGCATGATCGTCTCGAAGGCGTCGCGCGTGGCGCGCGTGGCGAACGGCACGAGGAACCGGGCATCGTCGCGTGCCTCGAGGATGCGCGCCGCGGCACCAAGCACCAGTTCCGCATGCATGTCGAGTTCGGACAGTCGACTGCCGGGCAGCAACGCAAATACCGGCGTGGCGGTCTTCAACTGCAGCAGCTCGCGCGTCTCGCGCCGGGTGCCGTGGGAGGCCGCGGAGGCGGCCATCGGGTGCCCGACAAAGGTGACGGGGATGCCGGCCTTCTGATAGAGCGGCGGCTCGAACGGAAACAACGCAAGCATGCGATCCACGCTGCGGCCAATGGTGGCGAGACGCTCGCGCCGCCACGCCCATACCGACGGGCTGACGAAATGGATCGTCCGCACGCCGGCGCGCTTCAGCTTGGCCTCAAGACCGAGATTGAAGTCGGGCGCGTCCACGCCGATGAACAACGGCACGCGTGCGGCCACCAGCCGCGACCGCAGTTCCCGCCGGATCCGCAGCAGGCCGGGAAGATGGCCCAACACCTCGACGAAACCCCGCACGGAAAGACGTTCGAGCGGAAACCACGCATCGCAGCCGGCAGCTTCCATCTGCGGCCCGGCAATGCCGACGAAGCGTACCTGCGGATACCGCGCGCGCACGGCGCGGATCAGGCTGGCGGCCAGTGCATCGCCGGACGCCTCGCCCGCGACGATGCCGATGGTGATGGTTCCGGCCGCGGATGCCGCCACGGTGTCGCGCATCAGCGCACGATCCCGCGTCCGCCGGCGGCAAGGAATGACGCCAGTGGCTCCAGAACCCGCGCTTCCGCGGCCGCACCCTGCAATCGGTCGCGTGCCGCCTCGAGTGTCAGGCCCTCGCGGTAGAGCACCTTGTACGCGCGGCGCACTGCCAGGATGTCCTCGGGCGAAAACCCGCGGCGGCGCAGGCCCTCGTTGTTGGTGCCGTGCGGCTTGGCCGGGTACCCCTGCACGGTGACGAACGGCGGCACGTCCTGCAGCACGACGGCGAAGGCCGCCACCATCGCGTGCATGCCGACGCGGCAGAACTGATGCACGCCGGCAAAGGCACCCAGCACCGCCCAATCGCCAATCACCACGTGACCGGCAATCTGTGCATTGTTGGAAAACGTGACGTAGTTGCCCACCACGCAATCGTGCGCCACGTGCGTATACGCGAGGAACAGGTTGTGATTGCCGATGGCCGTGTCGCCACGATCCTGCACGGTGCCCGCATGCACGGTGGCATATTCGCGAAACGTGTTGTCGTTGCCGATCGTCGTGGTCGTGGGTTCGCCGCCATACTTGCGGTCCTGCGCAATTTCGCCCAGCGACGCAAACTGGAACACGCGATTGCGTTCACCCAGATGCGTGCGCGCGGCGATGACCACATGAGGACCCAGCACCGTTCCCGCGCCGATCGTGACGTCGGACCCGACAATGGAATAGGGACCGATCGCGACGTTGGCAGCCAGTTGGGCCGACGGGTCGATGATCGCGGTGGAGTGAATGGCGGACATCGCGTGCCTCAACCGGCAGGGGCCGCGGCGCCGGGCGTTCCCAGCGTGATCGTCGCCTCGGCCGCAAGGTCGTCCCCCACCCACGCCGTTACCTGGTAGACCGATGGTCCAGCCACGCGGGTCTCGAGCCGCAGCCGGTCGCCGGGAACCACCTGCCGCTTGAAACGCGCTGCATCGATGCCCGAGACATCGGTGGGCAGGTCAGGATCGGTGGTCTGTGCGAGCAGGATCGACAACTGCACCAGCGCCTCCAGCACCAGCACGCCCGGCAGCACCGGATAGCCGGGGAAATGGCCTTCGAAACACGGCTCGTTGATCGTCACGCATTTCAAGCCACGCGCCTCGGTGCCTGGAACTACGGCATCGACGCGATCGATCAGCAGCGACGGATAGCGATGCGGTAACGAGCGGATCAGCGCTTCAAGCACGGACAACGACGGCGTCATGATGCGTCTCCCGGTTCATCGGCCCGCGCGCCCGACTGCTTTTCCAGCGCACTCACGCGGGCGACCAACTGCCGCAGACGCCGCACTTCGATGGCCACATGGCGCCACTCGCGGTGCGGCAGCGTGGGATAGGTTCCCGTGTAGGCACCCGGGACGTCGATGTCACTGGCCACCAGCGTGCCGGCGGAAATGGTGGTGCCGTCGACAATGGACAGGTGGCCGGCGATCATCGCGGCCCCGCCCACCCGGCAATGTTTGCCGATCATCGCACTGCCGGCGATGCCCACGCATCCGGCAATCGCCGAATGCGCACCGATTCGACAGTTGTGCCCCACCTGGACCTGGTTGTCGATCTTCACGCCTTCCTCGATCACCGTGTCGTCGAGCGCGCCGCGATCGATTGTCGTATTGGCGCCGATCTCGCAATCGACACCGATGACGACGCGTCCGACTTGCGGGATCTTGACCCACCGGCCGCCGTTGTCGGCCATGCCGAAGCCGTCGGCACCGATCACGGCGCCGGCAAACAGCACCGTGCGATCGCCGACGATGCACCGCTGATAGATCACCACATGCGGATGCAGATGGACATCGGCGCCAAGTTCCACATCAGCGCCGATGTTGGCACCCGCCCCGATGACCGCGCGCGCGCCCACGACGGCGCGAGCGCCGATGACAACATAGGGGCCGATGGACGCCGAGGCATCGACGCGCGCGGACGGATCGATGCTGGCCGATGGATCGACCCCCGGTGCGGTCACCGGCGGCGGGTTCAGCAACGTGACGACCCGCGCGTAAGTCAGGTAGGGATTGGGGTGCACGAGCTTCGGCAGCGCGGTGGCCGCCACGAAGTCGGGCGCCACGATGACCGCCGCCGCACGCGTGGTCGCGAGCTTCGCGCGATGGCGCGCATCGGTGAGAAACGTGATGGCGTCCGGGCCGGCATTGTCGAGGGTACCCACGCGCCGCACGGTGACCGTGGCGTCGCCGTCCACCGTGGCCTCGACGGCAGCCGCCAGTTCGTGCAACGTGAATTCGGGGATCGGCATGGCTGGCATTGTGCACCCGCCGCCGGCGCGGACGTACGCGCCGGACGAACCGGCGCCGCGCAGGCCTACTTGTCGGCGAGCGCCTTGATGACCTTTTCGGTGATATCGATGCGAGGGCTCGCAAAGACCACCGGATCCTGCAGGATGAGGTCAAATTTCTCGGCTTCGGCGATCTCGCGGATCACCTTGTTGGCACGCTCCTGCAGGCTGCCCAGTTCCTCGTTACGTCGCAAGTTCTGGTCCTCGCGGACTTCCCGCTGCATCCGCTGCAGGTCGCGGGATTGGTTGACCAGGTCGCGCTCCTTGTTGCGGCGATCGGACTCGGCCATCGTGGCACCGTCCTTGTCGAGCAATGCCTGCAGGTCGCGGACCTGTTTTGACAGTCGCTGGATATCGGCATCGCGCGGAGCGAACTCCTTCTCGAGCTTCTGCTGGGCGCGCTTGGCGGGCGCGGCCTCGCGGAACAGGCGCTCGGTGTTGACGAAGCCGATCTTGAACTCGACGGCGTGGGCAGCACCCGCGGCGACGGCAAGCAAGGTGGCGGCAATCAGGGTAACGATGCGTTTCAATGTGGTCTCCTGCACCAGGGTCTCGGGTCCACGGGTCAGAACACCGAGCCGACCTGAAACTGGAATTTCTGGATCCTGTCTTCGGGAATCGAACTGATCGGCGTCGCGTAGCTGAACTTCAACGGCCCGATCGGAGAATTCCAGGCAAGGCCCACGCCGGCCGAGTACCGGAAATTCTCGAACTGCGGCTGGAATCCGTTCACGTATACCTGGCCTGCGTCGAAGAAACCGCTGATACGCACCGAACGCTCGCCCTTCAGGATGGGATAGAACAGCTCCGCGTTGCCGACGATCTTGCGCTTGCCGCCGAGCGTGTTGCCATAGATGTCGCGCGGACCGAGCGAACCGGTTTCGTAGCCGCGCACCGAACCGACGCCGCCTGCGTAGAAGGCCTTGAAGAACGGAAACGGCTTGTTCGACAAGCCGTCGCCGTACCCGACGTCGGCCCGCAGCATCAGTACGAAATCATCGTACACCGGCCAGAACGACTGGTTGATGTACTGCAGCTTGTAGTAAGCAAGATCGCCGAAGGGCAGGCCGACTTCGACCAGCGCCGACTGCAAACGGCCGAACGTAGGATAGAGGATGTCGTTACGAGTGTCACGCGACCAGCCGGCCGACACGATGTAGCTGTTGGTGACGTAGCCGAAGTCCTGCACGAATTGGAAGTACACCGGCGGACTGTTGTCGAACAGCGACAGCGACGTGTGTTCGACGCGGAATCCGTAATTGATCGTGTCGATTTCGGACACCGGTACGCCGAATCCCACCGCGGCGCCCAGCGTGGACGACGAGTACTGCGCTACCGAGAGCCCGGTGGGGTCGATATTCTTGTTGTACAACTCGAGCGTGCGCGACACGCCATCCACCGTCCAGTAGGGCTCGGTATAGGTCAGCGAGATCGTGCGGTTGATCGAGCTGGTGTTGACGGCCAGCGCCAACGCGTTGCCGGAGCCGAAGATGTTCAGCTGCGAAACCGACGCGTTGAACACGACGCCTTCGTTGCTGGAGTAGCCGACACCGGCCAGCAGGTTACCGGTGTTCTTCTCGGCGACCGTCAATTCGATATCGACCTGGTCCGTCGTGCCCGGTACCGGCGGGGTCTCGATGTTGACGCTGCCTTCCTCGAAGTAGCCGAGCCGACGCACGCGGACCTTCGAGCGTTCAATCCGTGTG
>JBBQEY010000201.1:0-6037 GCA_038321425.1 Burkholderiales bacterium
GTTGGGCACGGTTGCAGAGATCAGATGCGAGTGGCCGTCTTCATGCTGCAGACCCTCCCCGTTCAGCGTGGTGCGGCCCGCGGTGCCGCCCAGCAGGAAACCGCGCGAACGCATGTCACCCGCGGCCCAGCACAGGTCGCCGACGCGCTGGAAGCCGAACATCGAATAGAAGATGTAGAACGGGATCATCTGCACGCCGTGCGTCGAATACGACGTGGCCGCCGCGATCCAGTCGCACATGCCGCCCGCTTCGTTGATGCCTTCCTGCAGGATCTGGCCGTGCTTGTCTTCCTTGTAGAACATCAACTGGTCGTGATCCTGCGGCGTGTAGAGCTGTCCCTGCTGGTTCCATATGCCGAGCTGCCGGAACATGCCTTCCATGCCGAAGGTGCGCGATTCGTCCGGCACGATCGGCACGATGCGCTTGGCGATGTTCTTGTCGCGGAGCAGCAGTTGCAGGATCTGCACGAATGCCATCGTCGTCGAGATCTCGCGGTCGTTGCTGCTCTTGAGAAAGCGGTCGAAGGTCGCAAGCGCAGGCACGGTCATCGGCGCCGCCTTCTGGCGACGCTGCGGCAGGTACCCGCCCAGTTCTGCCCTCCGCGCATGCATGTACTCGAGCTCCGGCGAACCCTTCGCGAAGTTGACGTAGGGAATCTCCTCCATCTGTTCGTTCGTCACCGGGATCTGGTAGCGGTCGCGGAAGATCCGCAGTGACTCGTTGGACATCTTCTTCTGCTGGTGCGTGATGTTCTGTGCCTCGCCGGAGGAGCCCATCCCGTAGCCCTTGATCGTCTTGGCGAGGATCACCGTCGGCTGGCCCTTGTGATTCGCGGCCGCGTGAAACGCAGCGTAGATCTTGTGCGGGTCGTGGCCGCCGCGATTGAGGTGCCAGATCTGCTCGTCGCCCCAGTCGGCCACCATTTCCTTCAGTTCCGGCGTGTTGAAGAAATGCTCGCGGACGTAGGCGCCGTCCTTGCTCTTGAACGTCTGGTACTCACCGTCGAGCGCTTCCATCATGCGTTTGCGCAGCAGGCCCTTCTTGTCGCGCGCAAAGAGCGCCTCCCAGTGCGTACCCCAGATCACCTTGATGACATTCCAGCCGGCGCCACGGAAGTCGCTTTCCAGTTCCTGGATGATCTTGCCGTTGCCGCGCACGGGGCCATCCAGCCGCTGCAGGTTGCAGTTGACGACGAAGATCAGGTTGTCGAGGTTCTCACGCGACGCCATGCCGATCGCGCCCATCGACTCCGGCTCGTCCATCTCGCCGTCACCCATGAACGCCCACACCTTGCGACCTTCCGTGTGCACGATGTCGCGGTCCTGCAGGTACTTCATGAAGCGCGCCTGGTAGATCGCCATCAGCGGCCCCAAGCCCATCGACACGGTGGGGAATTGCCAGAAGTCCGGCATCAGCCACGGATGCGGATATGACGAGATCCCGGTGCCGTCCACCTCCTGCCGGTAGTTGTCGAGTTGCGTATCGGTCAACCGGCCAAGCATGTACGCGCGCGAGTACACGCCCGTGGAAGAGTGGCCCTGCACGAACACGAGGTCGCCGCCATGCGACTCCGAAGGCGCGTGCCAGAAGTGATTGAAGCCAACGTCATAGAGCGTGGCGGCGGATGCGAAGCTCGCGATGTGGCCGCCGACATTGGTGGTCTTGTTCGCGCGCAGCACCATCGCCATCGCGTTCCACCGCACGTACGACCGGATCCGATGCTCGATCTCCTGGTCGCCGGGGATGCGCACCTGAAGTTCGGTCGGAATCGTGTTGATGTACGCCGTATTCGCGGAGAACGGCAGGTAGGCGCCGGATTGCCGCGCCGCCTCGATCAGCTGCTCGATCAGGAAGTGCGCGCGGTCAGGACCTTCGACGGCCAGTACGCCCGACAGCGCGTCGAGCCATTCACGGGTTTCCTGGGGGTCGGCATCCTGCTTCATTGCATCCATGATGATTCTCCGTGCCCCCGTCGTGCCGCGATCTCCGGGGTTCGACCCGGTCCGGCGTGGCGAGGGGAAATCCTGTTGAAATTTCGAAAACGGGTGTTTGGTGCCATTCCAGGCGGATTGCGGGCGCCGGGATCGCGGGGTCGCTGAGGTTGATTCTAGGTTGCGCGGCCGATCCTGTATTGCTGCGGTGCGTCACGTTCCTGTCCGCCAAAAGACCAAGGTACCACCAGACGGAAATCATTTCCATTATTTTTCTTTCGTGTTTCCTCCCCTGCTGTCGACCAGCAGGACCGCCGCCACCACTCCGCTGATGGCGGCCGCCATCACGAAACCTACCCGGTAGCTTGCAAAGGCTCCGGCCAGCGCCGCAAACAGCGTGGGCCCGGCGACCACGCCGCCAAAGGTGACAAAACCCGAAGCCCCCGTCACCGCGCCGGCCATGCCCGGCGGCGCGCGCCGCGCCAGTTCGGCCAGCTGCACGCCGTTCCACCCGATCGCCATACCGCCATAGAGGGTCGCCAGCGGGAGCAGCAGCCAAGCCGGCCACGCGCTTGTGGCCGCGGCCAGCACCAGGCCGCATCCGGACGCCAGCGACCCGATCAGCGCCAGTGTCCGCACGGGCGGCAACAGCCGGTCGGCCACGATGCCCCACGCGATCCGTCCAACAACGGCACCAAGCGTGGCGCAAGTAAGCGCTAACCCAGCCGCAACAAGCGTCCACCCCAGCGCCTCATGCAGGAAGACCACCAGATAGGTCGTGAGACTCACCTGGACCGCCGCAAACCCCAGTCCCACCAGCGACAGATCGCGCAGTACCTTGGTCTGCAGCACCATCCGCAATGGCTCGACGATGCTGCGCAGGGACACCGGCTGCGCACGCTCGCGCTGAGCATCAAGCGCGGCGCGAATGGGCTGCGCGGCGAGCGCCACGAGCACGCCTGCTGCTGCGACGACCAGCAGGGCGCCACGCCAGCCGAGAGCCTGTGCCAACGCCGGCAGCAACGCGCCGCCCAGCGCTATGCCGACCGGCACCCCCGTCTGCTTGATCGAAAAGGTCAACGCCATCTGCGCCGCCGGCGTCGTACGGACCAGTACCGTGGACGACGCGGGCGTGATCGGCCCGTAGCCGACGCCGGTGGCGAAGGCCGCCAGGACCAGCAACAGCACGGCCGCCGCCGGCAGCAACGCCACCGTGGCCGTCCCCGCCGCGCACAGCAGCACGCAGGCCTGGGACACGCGGATTGCGCCGTAGCGGGCGATGAAGCCGCCGCACGCAAGGCTGCTGATCATCGCGCCGGTATAGACGAGGCCGATGAACACGCCGATCCAGGTGGGCGTAATGCCTAGGTCCGCCGCCAGGACCGGCGCCAGAACCGCGGGCGCCGAGGCCGCCATGGCCGTGTAGATCTGGATGGCCAGCGTCGCCGCCAGCGAAACCCGCGCCGCGCGCTTCGCGTTGCCGCTCATCCGCGGCCGGACAGCGCGAGGTCGCGCCGCTCGGTGACGATCCGATCCACCGTAAGGTCGTGCGGCGCGGCAGGGACCTCCCGCACCACCTGCAGGTCGAATGCGCCGGCAATCCGCGGCACCTGCGCCGGCACGTGCGACAGCAGGCGATCGTAGAAGCCGCCGCCGTAGCCCAAGCGCCGGCCGGTCAAGTCGAAGGCAACGCCCGGCACCAGGATCCAGTCGATTGCTGCGGCGTTAATTCGCGGTGTGTGGTCAAGCGGCTCGGGGATGCCGCGATAGCCGGGACCCACGTCACGCGCAAGATCCGTGACGCGATGGAGCTCGAGCATGCGCGTCCCGATGTTGACCCGCGGCAGCACGACGGTCTTGCCCATGCCCAGTGCCGCGTCGAACACCGGCCGCATGTCCCATTCGCTCTTGTGGGGCAGCGTCAGCATCACGCAACCGGCGGCGGCGAACGCGGGTGACGTGATGATCGTGTCGGCAATGCGCTGCGACGAGGCGCGATGCTGGCCAGCGTCGATGGCGTCGCGCGCGGCGATCATCGCGACGCGCAGCGCCCGCTTGGCGCCATGCAGCGGATGCCCGGTAAGGGTGCCTGCTGCCTGCGTCGAAGCGTCGCCCATGCCGCGATGGTAGCGCACCCGCGCGCGCTGATGCCGCCGCTATAATGATCGCCTCGACCGAAGGCATTTCCTCCATGAAGAACACGCACCAGTTCTATCGCGCGCGCCGCAGCGCGCTGCTTGCCTCCATGCGCGATAAGCGTGGCGGCGGCCTGGCCGTCGTGCCCACGGCGCCGGAAGTCGCGCGCAACCGCGACTCGACGTACCCCTACCGGCACGACAGTTATTTCTACTACCTGTCGGGCTTCCCTGAACCTGAGGCCGTGGTGGCGCTGGTGGCGGGCCCCGACGGCGACAAGCACGTCCTCTTCTGCCGCGAAAAGAATGAGGAACGCGAGATCTGGGACGGCTTCCGCTACGGCCCCGACGCTGCGCGCGAGATCTTCGGCTTCGACGAAGCCCATCCCATCTCGGCGCTGTCCACGATGCTGCCCGACTTTGCCTCTGACCGGCCTGCGTTGTTCACGCCCCTTGGTTTGTTCGAAACGTGGGACAAGCAGGTCACGCAGCTGCTGAACGAGGTGCGCAACCGCGCGCGCACCGGCGTGGCCGCGCCCGACGAAGTGGTGGATGTGCGGGGCACGCTCGACGCGATGCGGCTCCTGAAAGACGACCACGAGGTAGCGCTGATGCGGCGCGCCGCCGCGATCTCGTGCGCCGCGCATCGCCGCGCAATGGAGTTCACGCGTCCCGGCATGATCGAGTACCAGGTCGAGGCCGAACTGTTGCACGAGTTCCTCCGCGAAGGCGCGCAGGCCGTGGCCTATCCGTCCATCGTGGCTTCCGGGCCCAACGCCTGCGTGCTGCACTACCGGGACAACGATCGCGAACTCGTCGCCGGCGAACTCTTGCTGATCGACGCTGGTTGCGAATACCGCGGCTACGCGTCCGACATCACGCGCACCTATCCGGTCGATGGCACGTTCACCGGTCCGCAGCGCGACATCTACGAACTGGTGCTGGCCGCGCAGATGGCCTGCCTCGACGCGGTCAAGCCGGGGGTCCCTTTCCACGATTACCACGACGCCGCCGAGCGCGTGCTCGCGCAGGGTTACATCGATCTCGGGCTGTGCACCGGCACGCTCGATGAAGTGCTGGAAAACGGAAGCTACAAGCAGTACTACATGCACCGCGCCGGCCACTGGCTTGGTATGGACGTGCACGATGCGGGACTCTACCGGGTGAAGGGCGCGTCGCAGACGCTCGTTCCCGGCATGGTGCTGACGGTCGAGCCAGGCACCTACATCCGTTCCGCCGCCAACGTCCCGGAACATTTCTGGAACATCGGCGTGCGCATCGAGGACGATGTGCTGGTCACTGCCACGGGCCACGAGAATCTCACGCTGGCCGCGCCCAAGACGGTCGCGGACGTCGAAGCGGCCTGCAAGCGCTGACGCGCCCGCACGCCATGCAACACGACGTCGCGATCATCGGCGCCGGTCCTGTCGGCGGCACGCTGGCGTTGGCGCTGGCCGACGCGGACCTCGATGTTATCGCCTTCGATGCGCGCGCTGCGGGCACGGCGTTACGCGGCGATCGCTCGCTGGCGCTGTCGCACGGCGCGCGGCTCATCTTCGAACGGCTGGGTGTGTGGCCGCGGCTCGGCGCGATCGTCGGCGCCGTCACGCCGATCACCACCATCGACATTTCGCAGGCGGGTGGCTTTGGTGTCACGCGCCTTGACGCGAGCGAACAGGCACTGCCCGCATTGGGTTACGTCGTGTCCTACGTCGCGCTGCAAAGCGCCATCGACGCCGCCCTTGCGGCCACCCGCACCGTCGTGCACTTCGGCGCCACCGTCGCACAGGTCGGTGGCACCGGCGAATATGCGATGGTCGGCCTGCGGAATGCCGCGGCCGAACCGGTGCTGTCGCGCCTCGCGGTGGTGGCCGATGGCGCGGGCACGGCCGTGGCGGGCGTCACCCGCGAACGCCGCGACTATGGCCAGACTGCGGTGATTGCCAAGGTCTGGATGGACCATCCGCACG
>JBBQEY010000202.1:0-6028 GCA_038321425.1 Burkholderiales bacterium
GATGCCGCTGCGCAGCGGTCGCAGGCCTTGCGTGCGCGCATCACCTACGACGACGCCAAGCGCGACCTCGACCGCAAGCAGTCGCTGGTTGAAAAGGGCTTCATCTCCGGCGCGGAAGTCGACAAGGCCCGCTACACCGAGCTCGGCACGAGCGAGGCCATCCGCACCGCGGATGCGCAAACCAAGTCGGCCGAAGCCCAGATCGCCAATGCCGCGGCCGTGGTGAAGCAGCGCGAGGCCGCGCTGGCCGCCGCGCGCAACGATCTCGCCAAGACCGCCATCACGGCGCCGGTGGATGGCATCGTCATCTCGCGGCAGATCGACGCGGGCCAGACCGTGGCCGCGAGCCTCAACACGCCCACACTCTTCACGATCGCCCGCGACCTGCGCGAAATGCAGGTGGAAGTGGCGATCGACGAGTCGGACATCGGCAAGCTGAAGGCTGAGCAGCGCGTCACGTTCACCGTCGATGCGTTTGCCGGCCGCACGTTCGAAGGCCGCGTGCGCCAGATCCGCAAGGCGGCGCAGACGGTGCAGAACGTCGTCACCTATACGGTGGTCGTGGACACGCCCAACGCCAACCTGCTGCTGGTCCCGGGCATGACCGCCAACGTGCGGATCATCGCCGACAGCCGCGACAACGTGCTGAAGGTGCCCAATGCCGCGTTGCGCTGGCGGCCTGCGGGTGCGGCAGCCGCCAAGGACGACGCCACTCCCGCCGGTGGTGGCGGCGGTCCGGCGGGCGGCGGCGATGCGCAGGCGCGCCGGCAGAAGCTCGTCACGGATTTGAAGCTCGACGCCAGCCAGCAGGCGCGCCTCGACGAAATCTTCAGTGAACTGCGGGGCCGGATGATGGAACTGCGCGAGGTGCCGGAGGCCGACCGGCGCGTGCGCGGCGAGCGCATCCGCGCCGATGTGCGCCAGAAGATCAACTCGATGCTCAACGACGAGCAGAAGAAGCAGTACGCCGAGATCGTCGCCTCGGAAACGGGCCGCGCGGCCACGGGAAGTGGTCGCGTATTCGTCACTGCGGAGGCGAAGCCGATGGAAGTACGGCTGCGCCTCGGCCTCACCGACGGCAACGCCACCGAAATCGTCAGCGGCGACGTCAACGAAGGCACCGAAGTCATCGTCGGCACGGTCGCTACCGGCGGCGGGGCCAGGTCCGGTCCGGCCGGCGGCGCGCCACGCCTGCCCTTCTGACCGGCACGTGCAATGGCACTGATCGAGACGCGACAACTCACCAAGGTCTATCACTTGGGCGAGACGGAGGTCCGCGCGCTGGCCGGCGTATCGGTCGACGTCACCGAGGGCGAGTTCGTCGCCGTGATGGGGCCCTCCGGTTCAGGCAAGTCCACGTTCATGAATTTAATCGGCTGCCTCGATGTGCCGACATCGGGTGAATACCGCTTCAACGGCGAGGATGTCGCAGGCCTGTCCACCGATGCGCTGGCCGGAATCCGCAACCGGTCGATCGGCTTCGTGTTCCAGCAGTTCAACCTGTTGCCGCGCACCAGCGCGCTGGCCAACGTGGAATTGCCATTGCTGTATGGCGGCGTACCGCCGGCGGAGCGCCGCGAACGGGCGCAACGCACACTGGAACAGGTGGGCCTCGCCACGCGCGCCGATCATCACCCGGCGCAGTTGTCTGGCGGCCAGCAGCAACGCGTGGCCATCGCGCGTGCACTGGTCAACGATCCCAAGCTGATCCTGGCCGACGAGCCGACCGGCGCCCTCGATTCGATGACCAGCCTCGAAGTGATGGCCCTGCTGCAGCAACTGAACCGCGACGACGGCATTACGATCGTGCTGGTGACGCACGAACATGACGTCGCCAAGTTCACATCGCGCCTCCTCACTTTCCGCGACGGCAAGCTGGTGTCGGACACGCGCAATCCGCCTGCGGATGCTGCCGCCGCACTCGCCGCGCGACGTGCTGAAGATTCGACGGTATCCGCATGAGTTTCTTCGCCACCCTGCGTGTCGCCCTGGCGGCACTACGTGTGAACAAGCTGCGCTCGGCGTTGACCATGCTCGGAATCATCATCGGCGTGGGTGCGGTCATCACGATGGTCGCCGTCGGTGCCGGCGCGCAGGCACGCGTCGAGGACCAGATCAAGAGCCTCGGTTCCAACCTCATCATCGTGCTGTCGGGCAACTTCACGGCAGGCGGCGCACGCCAGGGTTCCGGCACGCAGCTCACGATCACCGAAGACGATGCGTACGCAATGATGCGCGAGGTTCAGGGCGTACAAGTGGCGGCGCCCATTCTGCGCGGCAGCAGCCAGGTCGTGTTCGGCAACAGCAACTGGGCGACACAGATCCAGGGCACGTCGCCGGAATATCTCGAGACGCGGCAGTGGGAAGTGGGGAGCGGCAAGGCCTTCGATCAATCGCAGGTCGACGCCTCCGCCAAGGTCGTGCTGCTGGGGCAGACGGTGGCGCGCTCGCTCTTTGGCGAGGCCGATCCGGTGGGCGAGACCGTGCGCATCCGCCGCGTTCCGCACACGGTGATCGGCGTGCTCGAAAGGAAAGGCCAGAGTATGGTCGGCCAGGACCAGGACGACACGGTGCTGATCCCGATCACCACGGCGCGCAAGCGCGTGCTGGGCGGACAACAGGTCAAGAGCCGCAACGTGGGCTCCATTACCGTGCGCGTGCGTGATGGCGCCGACATGGCCACCACCGAACAGGAAATGCGCGACCTGATGCGGCAGCGGCACAAGCTGGCCGCCAACCAGGAGGATGACTTCTTCCTGCGCAACCTGTCCGAAGTGCTGGCGGCGCAGGAAGCATCGTCGAAGGTGCTCGCCTACCTGCTGGCCGCCATCGCGTCGGTGTCGCTGGTGGTCGGCGGCATCGGCATCATGAACATCATGCTCGTGTCGGTCACCGAGCGCACGCGGGAAATTGGCTTGCGGATGGCCGTGGGCGCGCGCGGCCGCGACATCCTGACGCAGTTCCTCGTCGAGGCCGTCACGCTGGCGTTGATCGGCGGCCTGATCGGCATCGTCATCGGTGCCATTGCGTCGATGGCGGTCGGCCAATTTGCCGGATGGCGCACCGAAGTCAGTATCGCGTCCGTGGTGCTGGCGGTCGGGTTCTCCGGCGCCATTGGCGTGTTCTTCGGGTTCTACCCCGCGCGCACCGCATCGCGGCTGGCGCCGATCGACGCGTTGCGGCACGAGTAGCACGATCGCGTCTGCCTTTCCTGTTCCTGTAGGCGTGGCTTCAGCCTCGCAGGATCAATGCGGCGACAAACCCGCGAGGCTGAAGCCTCGCCTACACCGCAGGATCAATGCGGCGACAAACCCGCGAGGCTGAAGCCTCGCCTACACAGCCCTTATCCGGCAGTCGTTCCTACCTGTCGTTTCCGACAGTAGTTTCGCGTCAGGCTTCGCCGCATAGTCGAGTCGCCAGCCATCGCGCGCTGGCGCCGATCCCCGCGGAGGCCCCATGAAGATTCTCGTCGTCGATGATCACCCGCTGATCCTGCACGCGCTGGCGGAAGTGTTACCAAGCCTCGAGCCGGCGCTCGAGATCCTGGGTGCCGCCGATCGCCAGCAGACGCTGATCGCACTGGCACGCCATCCGGACTGTGCGCTGGTGTTGCTCGACCTTGCGCTGCCGGGTGCGCACGGACTCGACCTGCTGGGCGAATTGCGGCGCGATCATCCACGCCTGCCGGTGGTCGTGCTGTCGGCAACGCACGACCGCGCGACGGTCGGCGCGGCACTGGCTGCAGGTGCCCGCGGCTTCATCGCCAAGACTGCGCATCCGCGCGTGTTGCTCGATGCCGTGCGCACCGTGCTGGCAGGCGGCGAGCATGTGACGCGCGACATCGCTCGGGCACCGCAGATCCGCGCCGACGGCATCGACATCGACCTCCTCGGCCTCACGCAGCGCCAGGGCGACGTGATGCTGCTGCTCGTGCAGGGCAAGCCCAACAAGATGATCTGCCGCGACCTGCGGTTGTCCGAGGGCACCGTCAAGGTCCACGTATCCGCAATCCTCAAGGCCTTGAACGTCCATTCGCGCTCGCAGGCCATCGTCGAGCTCGCGCGACGCGGCATCGATGTTCAGTCCACCTGTCCGCTACGCTGACCGCATCGGCCTGCTCCGGGCTTGAATCGTGACCGCGCGCGCCCTGCCAGCGCCCATCCTGGCGCGCGCGCATGCGGACCAGGTGGCCCAGCTCTATGCCGGCTGGCACCGCACGTCGTCGTCGATGCTGCTGGGCGCCACCTTGCTGTGCATCGTGATGTGGGGCCAGATTTCACCGTGGTGGATGGCGATGTGGATGGTGCTGATCGTGCTGAACCAGGCGTGGCGAGGCGTGCTGGCCTGCGCGTGGCGGCGCGCCCAGCCGGGTGTGGATGCCGCCCGGCGCTGGGGCCGCTACTGGGCGGCCGGATCAACACTGGCAGGCGCACTATGGGGCGTGGCCGGCATCGCCATGTATCCTTCGTCACCGCCGCACCAGGCCCTGCTGATCGTCTGCATCTTCGGTGTCGTGCTGGGCGGCCTTAATCTCACCGCCGTGTACCGTCCTTCGTTCTACGGGTTCGTGCTGCCGGCGCTGGTGCCGCTCATCATTCGCGTCGCGCTCGAGCCCGATCAGGTGCATCTCTACACCGCGTTGGTGATGAGCGTGGTCGGCGCATTCATCCTGCTGTTCGGCCATCAGCTGAACGACGTGCTGACGCGTTCGCTCGCGACGCGCTATGAGAATATCGACCTGATCGTCGAGTTGAAGGCCAAGTCACGCGCCGCGGACGAGGCGCGGGCCGCCGCGGAAACCGCCAATCGCGGCAAGAGCCAGTTGCTGGCCGCGGCGAGTCACGACCTGCGGCAGCCGCTGCATGCGCTGGGCCTCTACACCGCCGCATTGGCGGCGCGCGCGAGTGCCACCGAGCTGCAGCCGCTGGTGCGCAGCGTGCAAGGTGCGGTCAACGCGCTGGAGGGTCAGTTCGAGCAGCTTCTGGACCTGTCGCGGCTTGAGGTGGGCGGATTCGCGCCGGCCTGGACGCGCGTGCCGCTGGCGCCGCTCTTCGCGCGGGTCGCGAGTGAGCTGCAGCCGCAGGCCGCGCTGCGCGCCCTGGTGCTGCGCGCCGTACCCACGCCGCTGGCGGTGGTCAGCGATCCCGCGCTGCTCGAGCGCATTGTGCGCAACCTGTGCTGCAACGCGATCCGCTACACCGAGCGCGGTGGCGTTCTGCTGACTGCGCGCCGCCGCGGCGATGCGGTCGCGATCGACATCGTCGATACCGGCATTGGCATCGCGCCGGACGATTGCGCGAAGATCTTCGACGAGTTCTACCAGGTGCGCGCCGCGGGCCGGTCGGCGCACGGCGGCATGGGCCTCGGTCTTGCGATCGTGCGGCGGCTTGCGGTGCTGCTGCAGCACGAGGTGAATGTCATCTCACGGGTCGGGCGCGGGTCGCGCTTTCGAGTCATCGCACCGGCGGCGCCCGTATCGCGCCGCGCGGCGATCGGTGACGGTTGTCTGCGCGCATCGCGCCCGCCTCGCGCCTTCGCCCTTGCGGACAGCGTGGTGGCCGTGATCGATGACGATGCGGCGGCGCTGGACGCGATGCGCGTCTTGTTCGAGACGTGGGGTGCGAAAGTCGTCGGCGCCAGCGACCTGCCGACCTTGCTGGTACGCGTCGGCGCGCGCGACCGCTATCCGGACCTGGTCGTCGCGGACCTGCGACTGGCCGACGGCCGCAGCGGCGTCGAGGCCGTCCTCCGGCTGCGCGACGCGCTGGAAGCGTGGATCCCCGGGCTGATGATCTCGGGCGATACCACCGCCGAGGCCGACGCGCTGGCGCGCGCGGCGGGATTGACGCTGCTGCAAAAGCCCGTGGTGCCCGACCTTCTGCACGCCCACGCCACGGCGCTGCTGGCCCGGCATGCGGCGCAACCGCATTGACGAATCGCCGCCGGGCCGCCCCAAGGCGATTGCCCCCTGGGGGAGCGACGCGCAGCGTCGTTCGGGGGCGCAGTTTACGCGGACAAAAGACTGCCG
>JBBQEY010000203.1:0-6015 GCA_038321425.1 Burkholderiales bacterium
GCCGGACAGTCCATCCCGATGTCCCAGGTCATTTTCGTGCGCAGCATCTGCGGCGCCCTGCTGCTGCTGGCTCTTGGTGTCGTTCTCCGCACACCTCACTTCGGCCGCACCCTTTCCGACCGCAGGGTTCTTGCGCGCATCGCGCTGGACGCCGGCGCCTCCATCAGCTTCCTGACGGCCTTGGTCCACATGCCCCTTGCCGGCGCAACGGCCATCAACCAGGCCACGCCGATCATCATCACGGCCATTGCCATGCTGGTGCTGAAGGAGAGCGTCAACACTCGCAAGTGGCTCACCATTGTCGCGGGATTCGTGGGCGTGCTGCTGGTAGTGCAGCCGGCGAGCAGCGACTTCACCGTGTGGTCGCTGGTGGTTCTCTTCTCGGCGTTCCTGTCTGCCATCAGGGACGTGGTGACCCGCACGGTCGACAGGCAGATCAGCGCCCTCCAGATCGTGCTCGCAAGCATCGTCTGCCTGATCCCGATCTCCGCGATCTGGGGAATTGCCGACGTCTGGCAGGTGTTGTCGGCGGTCGAGGTTCTTGTCCTGACCTTGGCCGCCGTGTTCGTCTCGGCGGGCTATCTTCTGATCACCTACGCCATTCGTGAAGGGACGGTCGCGGTCATCGTGCCCTTCCGCTACACGGCGCTGATCTTTGCCGCCATTCTCGGGTGGGTCATCTGGGGCGACCTGCCCAACGCGCTGGCATGGTTCGGTATCGCGGTCATCGTCATGACCGGCACGTATCTGCTGCGAAGCCGCTACCTGCCCGGATCGGAACTCTGAAGCAGGGTGTCAAACTGTTTTGGGTCGCTGATTTCGTTCATTTCCCCGGCCATTTCCAAAGGCCCGGACCGCGTATTGCTGGTCATGGCCACCGGCACCGGCAAGACCTACACCGCGTTTCAGATCATCTGAGGCGGCTGTGTGCCAAGTAACGAGTCCGATAATGTAGGCATATCTGCCGACTTTGACTGAAATATCGGAAACCATTTCGGCGATGTCCGATACTATTGACAAATACAACGCATTTGCCTATAGTATCGGACATCATGAGTAGAACATTTCAACGTTCCTTCCCATCCGTCCAGCGGCAGATGGCGGCATTCGGTGACCGCCTTCGATTGGCACGGCAGCGCCGTCGGATTACCACGGTCCAGATGGCCGAGCGCATGGCAATTTCCCGCGACACTCTCAACCGCCTTGAGAAGGGAGACGCCGCCATCGCACTAGGCACCTACCTACGTGCGTTACGAATTCTGGGCCTCGACCACGACCTGGACTTGGTTGCCAAAGACGACGAACTCGGTCGCAAGCTGCAGGACTTGGAGATGAGTCCGGCCAATTCACATCGCACCCCGCGCCGGAATGCCAAGTCAGTTGGTCATGGCAAAGAATAGACAAGCCGCTCGCGAATCCTTCCAAGTGCATCTGGATGCACGAGAGCTGGGCGTCCAAACAAGGGTGGGAACGCTGTGGCGGCACGACTCGAAAGCCGACGTGCCGACTGCGTTCGAATATGAACCTGCTTGGCTGAAGAGCGGCAAGGCCTTCATGCTCGACCCCCGCCTCGAGTTGTACGATGGTCCGCAGCACCCAGCGCACACGGCACCGGCGTTTGGCATATTCATGGACTCGGCACCAGACCGTTGGGGCCGCTTCCTGATGGAGCGGCGAGAGGTCATGGCGGCTCAAAGGGAGGACCGAAAGCCACGACGCCTGCAGGAAATCGACTTTCTCCTGGGAGTCCATGACCTCACCCGCATGGGCGCATTGCGCTTGCGCGCGGAAGACGACACCGCCTTCCTCGACAATAGCCCCCTTAGCGCCCCACCCGTTACTGATTTGGGCGAACTGGCGCGCGCGAGCCGCGCCATCGAGAATGTGGATGCCGAGAGTTTGCCCGAGTACACGCGATGGCTGGCCATGCTGATTGCGCCGGGCACTTCGTTAGGCGGGGCGCGGCCCAAGGCAAGCTTCACCGAATCCGATGGAACGCTTTGGCTTGCGAAATTCCCGGCCAAGGAAGACCGCTACGACGTCGGCGCATGGGAACTGGTCGCACGGAACTTGGCGCACCGAGCCGGAATCTGGATGCCCGAGGCGCGGGGCCTCAAGCTGACCGAGCGTCACCTGACCTATTGCGCCAAGCGCTTCGACCGAGACGGAGGCAGTCGGCGCGTGTTCTCTTCTGCGATGACACTTCTGGAGTTTAGCGATGGCGCGGACGGCGCGAGCTATCTGGACCTCGCTCAGTTCCTTAGCGACCAAGGGGCGCAAGGTCACATCGAGGCCGACCTTGAGCAACTTTTCCGCCGCGTGTTGTTCAACGTCCGCATCGGCAATCGGGACGACCACTTGCGCAACCATGGTTTCATCCGAGCCCTCACGGGATGGCGCTTGGCGCCTGCATACGACATCAATCCGAACCCGCACAAGGACGCGCACTCAATACGAGTCGACAGCGAAACGCTCGAGCCCGACATCCACGCAGTGCTGGCCAGCGCCGAGCTATACCGACTTGCAGACGCGCGGGCGACTGCAATACTCACCGAGGTCGACGTGGCCATCAAGGACTGGCGGGTGGAGGCGGCCGCAAACGGTCTCGGTCGCGCGGAAATCGCGACGATGGCGCGCGTTATCGAAGGTTGAGTCAGTAATCCATCGGTGACTTAGGCAATGGGTGATGACCCGTCGATGGCGATTTGTCGTTGTTGCCCAGTTATACAGAAATCTGTAACATGATCGCATGAAAACCACGCTTGACCTCAACGATGAATTGTTGGCAAAAGCCAAGGCGGAAGCCGCCCGGCAACGCACTTCGCTGACTCGATTGATCGAGGAAGGCCTGCAGCTCCGGCTGCGCGCCCCCGGCCGTTCCGCGCGAACAGCCAAGGTGCAAATTCCGGTGTTCAAGGGGCGCGGCGGTCTGGTGGCTGGCGTGAACCCAACCAGCAACAAGGCCTTGCTCGCCGCGCTCGGCGATGACGCCTGATGTCAACGTTCTGCTTGCTGCATTCCGCACCGACCATTCGCACCATGCGGTGGCCCGCCCCTGGCTCGTGTCATCGCTCGCCGCGTGCGAGCGTGGCGCCACGTTCCGGATGATTCCTCTCGTCATGATCAGCTTTCTGCGGCTGGTCACGAGTCCGAAGATCTTTAAGGTGGCAACACCGGTCGACAACGCCATCGCCTTCATCGACGCGCTGCTCGCCGCGCCAGGCGTCGAGGCCGCTGCACTCGGCGGCGAGTGGCCGTTGCTGCGCAAAATGTGCCTCGAGAAGAAGCTGCGCGGAAACGATCTGCCTGACGCCTGGCTCGCCGCCGCCGTGATTCAACTGGGTGAACACCTCGTAACACTCGACGCCGACTTCAAGCGCCTACTCGCGCGACGCGATGTCACGGTGCTTGCACTTCAACCGACGTGATCGTTGCCCGGTTCGATGACTTCGCACGCAATCGCCCAGTACGACGTCAATGCGCGTGCGCCAGCGCGTCGCGTGGGGCGGCCACGACATCCCGGGCGAGAAGATCCTGGAAGTGTTACTGGTCGATGATTTCGTGCATTTCTTCGGCCCCAAATCTTGCTGAATCAGGAATACTTGCATCCCAAGGGAGGCAGGCCATTGCAAGACAACCTGAGCGAAGACGACATCAGCGTCAATGACATGACGGTCCGGGGTGGCGTAGCATTGAATTCGACCCGAGGAGGCACGATGAAGCCATGGATGACTGCAATCGGTACCACCACCCTGGCGCTGGTCGCGCTGTACGGGGCTCCGGCGTGGGCGGTCGGAGGCACCGTGGGTGCGGGAACGCCAGCGAGCTGCACCGAAAGCGCCTTCGATTTCGTGCTGGGCAACGCGCAAGCGACCGGAGGCGGCGTCATCACCTTCAATTGCGGCACCGCCCCGGCAGCGATCGTGTTCACCAACTTCAAGACCATCGCGGCGACGATCGAAGTTCGTGGTGGCGGACGGGTGACCCTCAGCGGGGGCAATTCCGTCGGCGTGTTCCAGGTGCTCAACTCGGGCAACCTGACGCTGCGCGGACTGACGATTGCCCGTGGATATGGACCGGGCGGGGCGGTGGAGAATTTCGGCGCGCTCACCGTGTCCGACGTTCGCCTGGAGAACAACACGTCTGTGATCAACGGCGGCGCGATTGCCAATCATGGCAATCTGACGATCGAGAATTCGGTGCTGGACAGGAATGCCGCCACCGATCACGGCGGGGCCATCTACAGCGACGGCGGCAAAGTGGAGCTGTACAACGTGGAGCTCACCAACAACGTTGCCGGAAAGCGTGGCGGCGCGGTGGCAGCGGACGCCGGCGAGTACCTGCAGCTCAATAACGTGCGAATCGCGGGCAACCAAGCAGCGGAAGGGGGAGGCATTCGCACCGCAATCGTCCTGGTGATGCGGAACGGCACCTTTGTCAAGAACTCGGCGACCAGCGCCGGTGGCGCCGTGTACTCGACCAAGGATGTCGTGATCGTCAAAAGCGTATTCATGCAAAACTTCGCCGCCACATCGGGGGGCGCGCTGCACCAGCAATCTGGCAATGTCGACATCGAGGATGTGAACCTGCTGGGGAATGGCCGCCGCGACGGCGCTCCGGACACTATCATGGGCGGTGGCATCCGGCAGGTAAGCGGTACGTTGAAACTTCTCGATGTCTCGCTGTTCGCGAATGGGGCGACGAACGGGGGGGGCGTTTCCCATGGCGGCGGTACCGGCAGCTGGACCAACGTCACCTTGATGAACAACAGCGCAACCAAGGGTAGCGCCATCGACTTTCGCGCGGGAACGCTCACCGTCACCAACGGTACGATCGTGTTCAACAATGGCGTGGCCATCGACCGGACCGCCGGCACGCTGACGTTCCGGAACACGGCAATAGTCAACGACAGCAGCGACGCCAACTGCGCGCAGCCGCTGGTCGCAGCTACGTTCAGCCTGTCGAGCGACGGTTCCTGCGGACTGGGCGGCGGACGGGACAACGTCAGGCTGGACTTCGACGACCTCGGTTTTTTCAACGGCGGCTTCACGCTGACGCTGACGCCGGCTCCGGGCAATCCGATGATCGACGGCGGAAGCGGCGCTGCGTGTCCGGAGTTCGACCAGCGAGGCTCGCCCCGTCCGGCAGGGCTTGCCTGCGACGTCGGCGCCGTCGAGGTCGTTGCCGGTGCGCCGCGAAAGGCATCGGCCTTCGAGTACTACAACGCCAGCTTCGGCCACTATTTCGTCACCAAAGATTTCGAGGAAATGATCAAGCTCGACGACGGCACGTTCACTGGTTGGGTTCGAACCGGCCTGACGTTCGATGTCTTTGCAGAACCCGGGCAGGGACGCGTAGCCGTTTGCCGCTTCTTCACCGTGGCTTTCCCGCCGAAGAGTTCGCACTTCTATGCCCCCATGGGGCTCGGCTGCGAGGGAACCCGGAACAATCCGGACTGGGTATACGAGGGGGACGTCTTCTACACGCCGCTCCCCTCCGTGAATGGCGAGTGTCCGGCGGGGACGGTGCCGATCTACAGGCTCTACAACAACGGACAGGGAGGTGCCCCCAACCATCGCTTCACGACAAGTCTCTTCTACCGCGACGCGATGATTGCCCAGGGGTATGTCCCCGAAGGTTCGGGCATTGGCGTGGGGATGTGCAGCCCGGCCTAGCGTCTGTTGTACTTACTCCTGCTGAATGTCAGTCGTAGCAAACGACCCTGGGTGCGTCGTCGTTGTCTACTTGGCTAAATTGTCCATCTTGGCTAACTGGCGTAGAATGGACCTCCACGCCAAGGAGTGGCCATGCCTTCGTCCGTCATCAGAATCCGTAACCGCCTCGGGGAGCTGGTCGAGCCCGCGAAGATTTCCGCGAGCGATGCCAAGAACCGTTTCGGCAAGATACTGGAACGCGTGACGGAGGAAGGCGGTGTCGCCATCACCCTGCGCAACGAGCCCAAATTCGTGGTGATCTCGGTGGAGACCTACCAGCGCTTGGCGCGCGCCGACGCGC
>JBBQEY010000204.1:0-6013 GCA_038321425.1 Burkholderiales bacterium
AAACGCCCCCAAAGTTTCAATCGACACGAGACCTTTGAGCGAATCGATGCGGCCGAGCGTCTCGCCGAGATTGACGAACACGAAAGTGCCGGGAATGATGCCGATGAACGTGGCCAGCACGTAGGTGCGCAACGGAATGGAGGTGAATGCCGGCGCCAGGTTCACGAGGAAAAACGGAAAAACCGGGACGAGGCGCAGAAACAGCATGTAGTTGAACGCGCCATCGGTGAATCCGGCGTTGATCTTCTCGCCCCAAGTGCCGAGCCGCTTGCGCGCACTGTCGGCAAAGATATAACGCGCAGCCAGGAACACGATGGTGGCGCCCACCGTGGCGGCGACCACGACCAGCGCGGTGCCCACCCAGCGACCGAACACGAAGCCCGTGGTAAGCGACAGGATGAGGCCCCCGGGGAGGCTGAAGGCCACCGCCCCCGCGTAGATCAGGAAGCCGATCGCCAATGCGGTGACGAAGTGGGCGCGAGTGAACTGCAGCAGCGCATCGCGGTTGGCCTTGATCGCCTCCAGCGTCAGGTAATGTTGGCCGCCCAGTGCGAAGAAGGCCGCGATGCCACCGACGAACACGATCAGCAACACGATCCGCAGCGCCCGGTTACCTTTGGCAGCAGTGGCCGGCGGGGAAGGCGGGGATACCATCTCAGGCGCCCTGCAAGCCGAAGATGCGCTTGATCCACCACTTCGACGTGGGCGTGAGGCCTTCCTTCATCCGCTGGTCCGCCACGCGACGATTGATCATCGCCCACGTTGGGTAGGTATGGATCACCGCGGAAATGTCCTTGGCGCGCAGGCCACGGCTCAAGGCCAGCCCGTATTCGGCGATGAGTTCGCCCGCATGCGAACCCACGATGGCGGCGCCGAGGAGCTTGCCCTTCGGATCGGTGACGATCTTGGCGAAACCCTCCGTTTCGCTTTCAGCGCGGGCACGATCGATGTCGTCGAACGGAAACCGGTACACGCGATGCGGGATGTTGCGCTGCTGCGCCTCGGTTTCGGAGAGCCCGGCGCGCGCCAGCTCCGGGTCGGTGAAGGTGCACCACGGCACCAGCGACGATGGCTTCGCCCACCAGAGCTTGAAGAGCGCATGGCGCAGCACGATGCCGGCGTGGTGTTCCGCGACGTGCGTGAACTGGAAGCCGCCCGCGACATCGCCCAGCACGTAGATGTGCGGGTTGGTCGTGCGCAGATGCTCGTCGACAATGATGCGCGCGCCATCCATGCGTACGCCGGCGGCATTCAGTCCCAGGCCCTCGGAATTCGCGCGGCGCCCCGCGGCCAGCAGCAGGTGAGTGGTAGCCACCGTGTGCCCGGTGCCATCCTTCGCGGTGAGGCGCGTGGTGATCGCACCCTTGGTTCCGCTGATCCCGGTAATCGTCGTTTCGAAGTGGCGCGCGATGCCATCGGCCTGCAACTGGTGGTCGACGACGGCCGCCAGATCGGCGTCCTCGCGCGGCAGGATGCGCGCCGCGAGGTCGACCATCGTGACCTTGGTCCCAAGCCGCGCCAGTGCCTGGGCCAGTTCGCACCCGATGGGGCCGCCGCCCACGACCAGCAGCGACGGCATCGGTTCGCGTATGTCGAACAGCGTTTCGTTGGTGAGGTACGGTGTGCCCTCGATACCGGGGATCGGCGGCACGCCGGGACGCGAGCCTGTGGCGATCACGAACGTCCGCGCGGTCAGCGTCCGGCCATTCACGACGAAGGCCTCGGGGCTGACGAAGGTGCCGTCGCCGAAGATCACGTCCACGCCAAGGCTGCGGAAGCGCTCCGGACTATCGTTGGGCTCGATACCGGCAATGACGCCGCGCACGCGTTCCATCACGCGGGCCAGGTCCACTTGTGGCGAAGCAGGGGGGACGGCCCAGCGGTCGGCATGCTGCATCTGCCAGGCGATGCGCGCCGACTTGAGCAGTGATTTTGATGGCACGCAGCCGTACCACAGGCAATCGCCGCCCAGCCGATGCTTCTCGACCACCGCCACCTTGGCGCCCAGCGCACTGCCACCCGCGGCCACCACCAGGCCGCCGGCTCCACCACCGATCACGACGATATCGAATTCCGGCTTGGCCAACAATGATCTCCGCGAAGTTGCGTGCGAGGGACGACGACCGGAGTCCGGTGCGATGGATCTTTGGTCGTGCAGGATCACCCGATATTACCGCCTGAGCCAGCGGCGGGTGATTTATGGTCGTGGCGCGGCCACCACAGAAGCGGTAGGGACGTCGATTACCAGGAGGGCCACCCACTCGGCGATGGAATACGAACGCGACAAGTCGCCGAACAGCGCGGCATTGCGGTCGTGCGAAAGCTGCGCCCGCACGTGATAGTGTGCTTCAGCCAGGCGCAGCACTGCGCCCCGGGCCTGGGCCTCGCGCGCGACGTCCGCCAGCATGCGCGCCGTGGAGAGGTCGATGTCCGTGGTAAACGAGAGATCGACGATGACCGCGCGCAGTTGCGATGGATGTCCGATGGTGAAGGTGCGGATGCGTTCCTGCACCGCATCGGCATTGAAATACAGCAGCGCGGCGTTGGCGCGGAAGATCAGGATGCCCGGGACGTCCTGCACTTCTGGGTGCCGCATGAAGGCCGCATACGCATTCGTGCCGGGGAAGCGGCCCAGCACGACGCATTCCGGCGAGGCGAGGCGGCGGATCAGCATGGCCAGCGAGAACACGGCCGCCACCAGCACCCCGGCGAGGATGCCCAGCACGAGCACCGCCGTGATCGTCAGCACGGCGATCACGAACTCCGAGGTGCCGATGCGCCACAACTGGCGCAGCTCATCGAAGCGGAACATGCCGATCACCGAGGCCAGCACCAGTGCGGCCAGCAACGGCTGCGGCAGGCGCACGAAGAAGCCGGTGAGCCAGATCAGCACGACGATCATCCACAGCGAACACACGACACCGGACAACGGCGTGCGGGCGCCCGCCTGGTCGTTGACGAGCGACTGCGATAGCCCGCCGCCGGACGGAAAGCCCTGGCCGAACGCGACGGCCACGTTGGCGGCACCCAGACCCAGCAGCTCGCGGTTCGGATCGACGGCGTAGCCGTGCCGCGTGGCCAGCAGGCGCGCCGCGGCGATGCCTTCGTTGAAGGCCAGCAGGAAACAGGCAAACGCAAGCGGCAGCAGCGTGTTCAGGTCCTCCCACGAGATCGCGGGCAGGTGCAGCGATGGGAGACCGGCAGGAATGGCGCCCACGCTGGCGATGCGCAGGTTTTCATAACCGGGAATCGACGCCACGCCGATGGCGAGGATCACCACCATCAGTGACACCGGCCACACGGTCCGGCGCCATTGCCCCACCAGCAGCAGCAGGTATGCGATCAGCCCCAGGATCAGCGATGGCGCGTGCGCGTTCTCGACATTGCGCACGACGTTGAAGAGCGTGCCTTCGAGGCCGCGGCCCGCTGCCGGGATGCCGAAGAGCAACGGCAATTGGCTGACGCCGATCACGACGCCGGCGCCGATCTTGAAGCCCGTCAACACCGTTTCCGAGACAAAGTGCACGACGCCGCCCCAGCGCATCGCCCATGCGCCCAGCGCAATGCAGCCGGTCAGCAGCGCTGCAGCGCCCGCGAGTGCCATGTAGCGTGACACGTCGGCCACGGCCAGCACACCGAGGCTGGTGGCGATGGTGAGCGCGACCGATGATGTCGGTCCCACTGCCAGTTGCCGCGATGTGCCGAAGAGCGCGTAAGCGATCCCGGCCAGCAGGTAGCAGTAGAGGCCTGTCTGCACGGGCATCCCGGCCAGTTGCGCGTAGGCGATCGAACTGGGCACCGCGAAGGCGGCCAGCGTCGTGCCGCTGATGAGGTCGGCACGTGCGGTGGCGCGGTTGGCGGTGGCCGTCCACGGCAACAGACGGGCAAGGCGGGCCTCGAGCGCTGTGGGTCGGTCAGAGTTCGCAGCCATCAGTCGAGGCTTAGCGCGGGTTGTCCCGGATGGTCAGCGGGCGATCGGGATTGCATTGCCCATTCCGACGTAGCGGGCGTCGTCGCGGCGATCGTGCTACGCGTTCTGGTCCGGTCGTTTCGGAATTCACGCAGGACGCGCAGACCCTGCAAACTGGTTGACGCTACCGTGCTTCCAACGCCGGAACAAGCACCTGCGTCAACGCTTGTTCGAGTTTCTGTACGGTGCGGTCGACGTTGCCCAACTTGTCGAGGCCGAAGAGCCCGATCCGGAAACTCTGGAAATCCGCCGGCTCGTCACATTGCAGCGGCACGCCCGCGGCGGTTTGCAGCCCTTGCGCGATGAACTTGTGCCCGGATTGGATTTCCTTGTCGTCGGTATAACTCACGACCACGCCGGGCGCCTCGAAGCCTGGCGCGGCGACACTGGCGATGCCATGGCGAGTCAGCAGCGCACGGACTTTGGTGCCCAGCTCCTGCTGGGCCGCACGCGCGCGGTCGAACCCGAAGCGTTCGGTTTCCTTCATCACGTCGCGCGTGCGCGTCAAGGCATCCGTTGGCAGTGTCGCATGGTAGGCGTGGCCACCCTTTTCGTACGCTTCCATGATCTGCAACCATTTTTTGAGGTCGCAGGCAAAGCTGGTACTGGTGGTGATGTCGATGGCGGTGCGTGCGCGCTCGGACAGCATCACCAGCGCGCAGCACGGTGAACCGCTCCATCCCTTTTGCGGCGCACTTATCAGGATATCGACACCAGTGGCCGCCATGTCGACCCACATGGCGCCAGAGGCGATACAGTCGAGCACGAACAGGCCACCAACCGCATGCACGGCGTCGGCCACCGCGCGCAGGTAGTCATCAGGCAGGAGGATGCCGGATGCGGTTTCGACGTGCGGCGCGAAGACCACGGCAGGTTGGTGCTCACGGATTGCGGCGACGACGTCGGCGATGGGGGCAGGCGCAAACGGTGACTGCTTCTCCGTGCCGATACGGCGTGCTTTCAAAACTGTAACCGAAGACGGAATGCCGCCCATTTCGAAGATCTGCGTCCAGCGGTAGCTGAACCAGCCATTGCGGATCACGAGGCATGGTTTGCCGGTGGCGAATTGCCGCGCCACGGCTTCCATGCCGAAGGTGCCGCTGCCCGGTACGACGATGGCGGCCTTGGCGTTGTAGACGTGCTTTAGCGTGCCGGCAATGTCGCGCATCACGCCCTGGAAATTCTGCGACATGTGGTTGACTGCGCGGTCGGTGAAGACCACCGAGTACTCGAGCAGGCCTTCGGGATCGACGTCCGGCAGGAGTCCTGGCATGGTGTGCTCCGCAAAGGGTGGTGCCCTCGCGGGCACATGGGTCGAAGAGCTTAGCACGACCGCGCATGGTCACGGCTCATTACTCTGCGCTAGTGAAAATCCCGCGAGTGCGTGGGCAGCGCGCCCAGCAGCGGCGACAGATCGACGAGCCGCCCGGCGATCAGATGCACGACATCCCCTTCGCGTTCAACGCGGCCATAGACCCCCATCAGCCGCGAGCCCAGCAGCTCGCGGCGCTGGCGGTCGGACAGGTCGCGCCATACGATCACGTTGGTGGAGCCCGTTTCGTCCTCGAGCGTGACGAACACGACGCCGCTGGCCGTATCGGGTCGCTGGCGGCCCACGACGATGCCGGCCGCGCGCGCGAGGCGGCCGTGCGGCGTACGCAGGATGTCGGCGGCGGTCAGCATGCGTCGTGCTTCGAGTAGCGCGCGCAACAGCGCCACCGGATGGCGCCCGAGGGTGAGGCCCAGCGTGCGATAGTCGGCCATGATGTCCTGGCCTTCGGTGGGGGCATCGAGCGTGGGCGCGGTCTCGGTGAAGGTGGCGCTGGCCAGCAGTGGTGGCAGTTTTTCAACCCCGGCCACGTCCCACACCGCGGCATGCCGGTGGCCCGCCAGCGTGGCCAGCGCACCCGCGGCGGCCAGCGCGGTGAGATCGCGGCGGTCGAGCCGCGCGCGATGCGCGAGATCGGCCACGTCGGCGAAGGCGCGCACCGTGCGCGCCGCGACGATACGTTTGGCACTCTCTTCCTTGAGGCTCGCGACAAG
>JBBQEY010000205.1:0-6001 GCA_038321425.1 Burkholderiales bacterium
CGCTGCAGCTTGCCCGTTTCGGTGCGCGGCAGCGACGCCATGAATTCGATGGAACGCGGATACTTGTACGGTGCGATCGTGGCCTTCACGAAATCCTGCAGCGCCTTCACCATGACAGCGTCGCCGGTGTGGCCAGACTTCAAGGTCACGAACGCCTTCACGATCTGGCCGCGCTCGTCGTCGGGCACACCCACGACGCCGCATTCGGCCACCGCCGGATGCAGCAGCAGCGCGCCTTCGACCTCGGGCCCACCGATGTTGTAACCGGCGCTGACGATCATGTCGTCGGTGCGCGCCTGGTACACGAAGTACCCATCCGCATCGACGAGATACGCGTCACCCGTGTAATTCCAGCCGTCCCTCACGTATTGCAACTGCCGGTCGTCCGCGAGGTAGCGACACCCCGTCGGCCCCTTGACCGCCAGCCGGCCCACCTGGCCCGGCGGCAAAGCGTGACCGACCTCGTCCATCACGCACGCGCGGTAACCCGGGACCGGTTTGCCGGTGGCACCGGGCCGCGCGGAAGCTTCGTCGTGCGAAATGAAGATGTGCAGCATCTCGGTCGCGCCGAGGCCGTCGATGATCTCGATGCCGGTGGCCTCCTTCCACAAGGCCCGTGTGGCCGCTGGCAGTGCCTCCCCCGCCGACACGCATTTGCGCAGCGATGTCAGATCATGGTTGTGCGCCTGCGCTGCCATCGCGCGGTAGGACGTGGGTGCCGTTACCAGGATCGTCACCTGATGTTCGGCAATGGCGGGCAGCAATACCTCGGGCGATGCGCGCTCGAGCAGCAGCGCCGACGCGCCAGCCCGCAGCGGAAACAGCAGCAACCCGCCCAGCCCGAACGTGAAGGCCAGCGGCGGGCTGCCGGTGAAGACATCGTCCATGCCGCCCTTCAACGTTGAGCGCGGCCAGCAATCGCAGCTCGCCAGCACGTCGCGGTGGAAATGCATCGTGCCTTTCGGCGTGCCCGTGGTGCCGGAGGTGAAGGCAATCAGCGCCGTGTCATCGGCGGAGGTAGCCACGTCGTCAAACGTCGCCGGCTTGCCTGCCGCCAGCGCATCGACGCTGCCCGAGGTCAGCGTCCCGAACAGCGCAACGGTACGCAGGGTTGGGCACGCCGGCCGGGCGGCCGCCAGTTCGTCGACCAGCCGCGCGTCGCACAGCGCATGCGACACCTGCGCCTTGGTCACGATATCGGTCAGCTCGCGCGCGCGCAGCAACGGCATCGTGGCCACGGCGATGCCGCCGGCCTTCAGCACCGCGAACCAGCAGGCGGCCATCTGCGGGTTGTTCGGTCCGCGCAGCAGCACCCGATTGCCGGGAACGACGCGCAGATCCTCCACCAGCACCCGCGCAATCCGGTTGGCCTGCGCCAGCAGGTCGGCATAGGTCCAGCGGAAGCCATCGGGTGCGCGGATGGCCACCCGTTGGCCCCATCCGTTGGCGATGGCACCGTCCAGCAATGCGGTGGCTGCATTGATCCGGTCCGGATACTGCAGCTCGGGCAGGTCGTAGATGAATTCCGGCCAATGCTCGCGCGGCGGCAGGTGGTCGCGCGCAAAGGTGTCGACGTGCGCCGTCGCCGTCATGATCATTGATGATCCCCCCGAACGGCGCTGCGCGCCGCTCCCCCCGGGGGGCTGTCGCCTTGGGGCGGCCCGGCGGCTCCATGATCCCCCCGAACGGCGCTGCGCGCCGCTCCCCCCGGGGGGCTGTCGCCTTGGGGCGGCCCGGCGGCTCCGTGATCCCCAGCCGCGCGAAGAACGTCACGGCCCACGATCAGCTTCTGCACTTCCGTCGCGCCTTCGTAGATGCGCAACGCCCGGATCTCGCGATACAGCCGCTCCACGATCTGGCCGCGCGTCACGCCCATGCCACCGAACATCTGGACCGCGCGATCGATGATGCGTTGCGCGGATTCCGTAGCCGTCAATTTCGCCATCGCGGCCTCGCGCGTCGTGCGCGTTCCGGCCACATCCCGCTGCCATGCGGCGCGATACGTCAGCAATGCTGCCGCATCGAGTTCGGTGGCCATCTCGCCCAGCGCCGCCTGGGTGAGTTGCAGGTCGGCCAGCGTTCCGCCGAACATCGGTCGCCCGCGGGCATGCGCGACCGCCTCGTCCAGCGCGCGCCGCGCGAACCCGACCGCGGCCGCCGCCACGGAAGCGCGGAAGATATCGAGCGTGCGCATCGCCAGCTTGAACCCGTCCCCTTCTCCGCCCAGCAGGGCGGCGGCCGGAACCCGGCAGTGCCTGAACTCCAGTCGCGCGAGCGGATGCGGGGCGATGACGTCGATACGCTCCGCCACCGCAAGTCCGCTGGTATCGGCCGGCACCAGGAACGCACTGATGCCCTTGGCGCCGCCGCCCGTCGGCCCCGTGCGCGCAAAGACGCAGTAGAAGTCCGCGATCCCGCCGTTGGAAATCCAGGTCTTGGTGCCGTCGAGCACGTAGTGTTCACCTTCGCGTACCGCGCGCATCGCCATGGCGCCGACGTCGGAGCCGGCATCGGGTTCGGACAGCGCGAAGGCCGCGATGGCCTCGCCGCGGGCGACGCGCGGCAGCCAGTGCGCGCGCTGTTCCGGCGAACCCGCTAGTGAGATCGCGCCGCTGCCAAGGCCCTGCATCGCAAACGCGAAGTCGGCCAGCCCATCTGCATACGCGAGTGTTTCACGCGCGATGCACAGCGCACGCGAATCGAGCGCCGGCAACGCGCCACCATCGGCAGCGGGCACGCAGTAGCGCAACCAGCCCGCTGCGCCCAGCGCCTTGACGTGCGCGCGGCAGATTGCATCGACGTCGGCATCATGGCGCGCAGCCTTCCCGGCCACTGCAAGCGCCCCGCTCCACGCTTCGAGTCCGGCCGCCATCGCACGATGGGCCTCGTCGAAGAAGGGCCAGTTGAAATGTGCGCGGTCCATGTCAGTTGCCTTCGAACTTCGGCGACTTCTTCGCCGCGAATGCTTCGTAAGCCCGGCGGAAATCCTGCGTCTGCATGCAGAGCGCCTGCGCCTGGGCTTCCGCCTCGATCGCGGCGTCCACATCCATCGCCCACTCCTGATGCAGCAGCTTCTTCGTCATCGCGTGGGCAAAGGTCGGGCCGTCAGCCAGCATCCGCGCGAACTGCTGCGCGTCGGCCAGCAGCGATGCCGGCGCCACCAGTCGATTGAAGAACCCCCACGCCGCGCCTTCGTCCGCGCTCATCGCGCGGCCCGTGTACAGCAACTCCGCCGCACGTCCCTGGCCGATCGTGCGCGGCAGCAACGTGCATGCGCCCATGTCCGCGCCGGCGAGTCCGACGCGCGTGAACAGGAACGCGGTGCGCGCCGCAGGCGTGCCGAACCGGATGTCAGAGGCCAAAGCCACCATCGCCCCCGCGCCCGCGCAGATGCCGTCCACCGCCGCCACGATCGGCTGCGGACACCGCCGCATGGCCAGCACCAGGTCGCCCGTCATCCGCGTGAAGTCGAGCAGTTGCGGCGCCGACATTGTCGTCAGCGGCCCGATGATCTCGTGCACGTCGCCGCCGGAGCTGAAGTTACTACCCGCACCGGTGACGACGACGCATTTCACATCGCGGGCGTACACCAGCGCCCGAAACAGATCGCGCATCTCGGCATACGAGTCGAAGGTCAGCGGGTTCTTCTTGTCCGGCCGGTTCAACGTCAGCGTGGCCACCTTGCCGTCCGCATCGGTGGACCACAGAAAATGGCGCGCCGCATAGTCGCGCAGGGATTGCAACTGGCCGCGCATTGGATCATTGCTCATGGTCAACTGCCCTCGGGTACGCGAGCGACGCTGTGCTTCAGCATGCCCAGCAACTGGTACAGGTCCGCACGATCAGGCGGCGTCACTTCCGACAACATCGCGATGATCCAGCGTTCGTGCTCCGTCGCCATGGCGTCGAAAGCAGCCTTGCCTTTCTCCGTCAGGCACACGACGTAGGACCGCCGGTCCTCCGGCATCGGTGTGCGCGCGACGAGCCCCTCGGCCACCAGTTCGCTGGTCAATCCGGTGACGTTGCCGCCGGTCACCATCATCCGCCGCGACAACTCCCCCATCCGCAGGCCCTGCGGATGCCGCTCGAGCTGCGCCATCAGGTCAAAACGCGCCAGCGTGATCGCAAAGCGCTCCCGCATCCGGGCACGGATTTCGCGTTCCACCATCTGCGTGCAGGTGAGGAGCCGCAGCCAAAGCCTAAGCGACGCGTGGTGATCATCGGTGCCGCGGGTCTCGGCATCGGCCGGTCGCGGCGCCACGCTCTGTGTTGCGATCTTGCGCACATTGAGCATCATCGTTCAGCCGTTGGCCTCGGGCCGTTCGTTGGACATCTGCGCCGCGCGCGCCAAATTGCGCTCGAGCTGGTCGCGGCCGGAGAGGTACTGCACCGGCCATTCGACATCGCGCACGCCAAGTGCTGCCGCCGCGTGCAGCGTCCAGTACGGATCGGCGAGGTGCGGTCGAGCGATGGCGCACAGGTCCGCGCGCCCCGCCATCAGGATGCTGTTCACATGATCGGGCTCGAAGATCGCGCCTACCGCCATCGTCGCGATGCCGGCCTCGTTGCGCACGCGATCGGCGAAGGGCGTCTGGTACATACGGCCGTACACCGGCTTCGCCGCGCGTGTGGTTTGCCCCGATGAGACATCGATCAGGTCCGCGCCCGCCGCGTGGAAGAGCCGTGCCAGCGCGATCGCGTCCTCCGGCGTATTGCCGCCCGGTGCCCAGTCGTGCGCGGAAATGCGCACCGACATCGGCCGGTCTGCCGGCCACACGGCGCGCATTGCGCGGAACACTTCAAGCGGATAGCGCGCGCGCTGTTCCAGCGGGCCGCCGTAGTCGTCATTGCGCAAGTTGGTGAGCGGCGACAGGAATGCGGACAACAGGTAGCCGTGCGCGCAATGCAGTTCCAGCCAGTCGAAACCCGCCACCGCGCCGCGTTGTGTGGCCTGCACGAATTCGTCCTGCACGCGCGTCATGTCCGCGCGCGTCATGGCCTGCGGCACCTGGTTTTCGGGGCCGTACGCGAGCGCAGACGGCGCCACCAGCGGCCAGTTGCCAGCCGGAAGTGGCGCATCCGCCAGCTCCCAGCCGACCTGCGTGGAACCCTTCGGTCCGGCATGGCCCAACTGCAACGCGATCTTGGCGGAGGTCCGCGTGTGCACGTAATCGACGATGCGTCGCCACGCTGCCGTATGTTCATCGGTATAGAGGCCCGCACATCCCGGTGAAATGCGCGCGTCGGGCGCCACGCACACCATCTCGGTGAATACGAGTCCCGCGCCGCCATGTGCGCGGCTGCCGAGGTGCACCAGGTAGAAATCGTCCGGCGTGCCATCGCGGCACGAATATTGCGCCATCGGCGACACCACCACGCGGTTCTTCAGCGTGACGCCGCGCAACGTGAACGGCACGAACATCGGTGGGACCGGCACCGCAGCTGGTCGCACGCGCCGGGCGAACCAGCCTTCCAATCGGGCCACGAACTTCGCGTCGCGTAGGCGCAGGTTCTCGTGCGAGATGCGCTGACTGCGCGTCAGGAGGCTATACGCAAACTGCTCGGCCTCGAACGCGGTATAGCGCGCGACGTTTTCGAACCACTCGGTGGAATTGCGCGCGGCGTTCTGGATCTTCAGCACTTCGAGCGCGCGCTCGGCCTCATAGGTGATTAGTGCGCTGGCCAGTTCGGGCGCCGCGTCCACCGCGCGCGCCAACGCAATCGCGTCCTCGAGCGCCAGCTTGGTGCCCGAGCCCACGGAAAAATGCGCGGTGTGCGCCGCGTCGCCCATCAGCACGACGGGCACGTCGCGGCCGTCGATACTGTTCCAGTGCACCCAGTGGCGGCACACCACGCGCGGAAAGCGGATCCAGATCGCCGAGCCGCGCATGTGCCGGGCGTTGGACATCAGCGGATGGCCGTCGAGCCACGGGGCGAAGAGCTCTTCGCAATACGCGATGCCTTCCTCCTGCGACATCGCCTCGAGGCCCGCCGCGCGCCA
>JBBQEY010000206.1:0-5976 GCA_038321425.1 Burkholderiales bacterium
CACGTCATCAACGGCCGCGAACGGCTGCACCGGGTGCTGCACGCACCGCAGGTGCCGCCAGCCAAGGCGGCGCGCTAGGTAACTACTTGAGCGCCGCGCGCAGCGTCGCCGCCCCGAAGTGGCCCACAACGCCGCGACTCACTGTTGTCATCACGAACAGATAGCCTGAAAGGACGCAGTTCGCCATGCCCTCCACCCAAGAAAAAAAACCAGTCACCGCCAACGGCATCGCCTATCGCTGGCCGAACAAGCCAGTGGTCGTCGTCTGCATCGACGGTGGTGACCCCGCCTACTTCCAGCAGTTCCTGGCCGACGGCGCGATTCCCAACATCGCCCGCTTCATCAAGAACGGGTTCTCCACCGTCGCCGACGGCACGGTACCGAGCTTCACCTGCCCCAACAACATGTCGATCATCACCGGCACGCCGGCATCGAAGCACGGGATCTCCGGCAATTTCTACCTCGACCAGGCCACCGGCCAGGCGGTCGTGATGTCTGGTCCGGAGTTGTTGCGCGGCGACACGATCCTGTGCCAGTTCGCGCGCGCCGGCGCCCGGGTCGTGTCCATCACGGCCAAGGACAAGCTGCGCCGGCAGTTGGGCAAGAACCTCGATCTGTCCGGCGGCAGCATCAGCTTCTCGTCGGAGAAGGCCGACCAATGCACGATGGCCGAGAACGGCATCGAGAACGTGCTCGAGTTCGTCGGCCAGCCGCTGCCCGACATGTATTCGGAAGCGCTCTCACTGTTCGTGCTCGATGCCGGCATCAAGATCCTCGAACGCGACCGGCCCGACCTCATGTACCTGTCGCTCACCGACTACGTGCAGCACAAGTACGCGCCCAGCGAAGCAGCAGCGCGCAAGTTCTACCAGGACCTCGACGTGCGCTTCGGCAAGCTCGAGGCGCTGGGCGCCATGGTGGCGCTGACGGCCGACCACGGCATGAACGACAAATCCACCGCTGACGGCAAGCCCAATGTCATCTGGCTGCAGGACGTGCTGGACGCGAAGTTCGGCAAGGGCGACACCACGGTCATCTGCCCGATCACTGACGCCTTCGTCGCGCATCACGGCGCGCTGGGCGGCTTCGTGCGCGTCTACTGCCGCGGCAAGGCCACGCCGCAGCAGGTACTCGATCTCGTGCGCGGCATCGAGGGCGTGGAATCGGCCTACGACAAGGAAACCGCGTGCCGCGTGCTCGACCTGCCCGCCGACCGCGAAGGCGACGTGGCGGTGATCTCCACCGCCGGCGTGTGCATCGGCGGCTCGGAGAAGGACCACGATCTCACCGGCCTCGAAGGCCACCGGCTGCGCACGCACGGCGGCGTGTCTGAAGCCAAGGTGCCGATCGTCCTCAGCGATCCGTTGAATGATGCGTACAAGTTGAAGGCCGGTGTTTCGACACTGAAGAGCTACCAGGTGTTCGACCTCGCCATCAATGGCACCGCGTCGCGTTGATCGCCGCCATGCCCACGAATGCACTGTGATGCCCGACAGCCACGCCCCCGCCTCCGCTCCCGGCGCCGCCGAACCCGACCTCGGTTATCGCGCGAAGGGCTTCTACTACGGCGGCAAGTGGGAAGCCCCCACCACGTCCAGCACGTTCGTCTCGACGAGTCCCTCCACCGGCAAGTTGCTGGCTGAAGTTCCGCTGGCCGGCGCGGAAGACGTCGACCGCGCAGTGAAGGCCGCCGCAAAAGGATTCGGCGAATGGCGCAAGGTCGGGCCAAAGGAGCGCGCCAAATGCATGGAAGCCTTTGCCACGCGCATCCGCGCGCACGCGAAGGAGCTGGCGCTGATCGACTGTGTCGACTCCGGCAATGCGCTGGTCGGCATGGAAGGCGACATGCACTGGACTGCCGACAGCCTCGATTATTTCGCGGGGATGATCACCGAGGTCAAGGGGGAAACCAGCTCGCAGGGGCCGCGCCACCTGAACCTCCTCACGCGCCAGCCGTACGGCGTGGTGGCCAAGCTCAACGCGTTCAATCATCCGTTCCGCTTCTGCGCCGAGAAAGCTGCCGCGCCGCTGGCCGCAGGCAACTGCGTCGTGATCAAGAGTTCGGAACAGGCACCCATTTCGAGCTTCCGTCTGGCGGAGCTGGCCGATGGACTCTTTCCGCCCGGTGTCGTCAATGTGGTGGCCGGGGACGGCAAGACCGGCGCTGCGCTGGTCGCGCATCCGCTGGTGTCGCGCGTCGGCTTCATCGGCTCCGTCGAGACCGGGCGCCGCGTCGCGATGGGCGCCGCCGAAGGCTTGAAGCGCGTCAGCCTCGAACTGGGCGGCAAGAATCCAATCATCATCTTTCCCGATGCCGATCCGAAGCAGGCTGCCGCAGCCGCGATCAAGGGCATGAACATGAACCGCCAGGGGCAGTCGTGCAGCTCCACCTCGCGCGTGTTCGTGCATGCGTCACTGCATCGGGCAGTGGCCGATGAAATCGTGCGGCTGGCCGAGGCACTCCCGGTCGGCTTCCCGTGGATTGCCGGCAACGAACTGGGGCCGATCGTCTCGGCATCGCAGTTCGCGCGAATCATGGGTTTGATCGAGTCCGGCAAGCAGGAAGGGGCAACGCTCCTTACCGGCGGCGGACGCCCCGATGCCGCCCTGTTGGCGCGCGGCCACTTCATCTGTCCGACGGTATTCGACAACGTGAAGCAATCGATGCGTATCGCCAGCGAAGAGATCTTCGGGCCCGTGATGTCGATCCTGCCGTGGACCGACGACGAGGAGATGCTGAACCAGGTGAACAGCCTGCAGTACGGGCTGACGGCGGCCATCGTCACCAATCAGCTCGATCGCGCCATGGAAACCGCCGCGCGTGTCGATGCAGGTTATGTGTGGATCAACACCACGGGCCGCTACCTCGGCGCGCCCTACGGTGGATGGAAGGCAAGCGGTCTCGGTGTGGAAGAGACCTTCGAGGAAATGCGCAGCTATACACAGTTGAAGAATATCAACATGCGGTGGTAGTCGGTCACAGCGCATCAACAACCCCCTAGGAGGCAACACGTGAACATGATCAAAAGAAACTTGATACGGGTGGCGGCGCTGGTGGCCGTCGTGGGCTTCGCCGCGCAGGTACAGGCCCAGCAATGCGAGGACCCGAAAGTTCTGCGGTTCTCCATCATCCCCACGCAGGAATCGGTGCGCGAATTGACGCTGTACAAGCCGGTGCTCGACCTGCTGTCGGCCAACACCGGCAAGAAGATCGAGTTCTACATGCCGACGTCGTACTCGTCGGTGGTGGAAGCGCTGCTCGGCAAGTGGGTCGACATCGCGGTGCTGGGACCGGAGTCCTACCTGATCGCCAAGACGCAGGGCGCCAACATCGATGTCTTCGCCACGTACTACAAGAAGGGCCAAGGCTTGCAGGAAGCGGGCCCGGGCTTCAAGTCGATTCTGATCACCAAGAAGGGCTCGAAGTTCACGTCGGTGGATTCGGTCAAGGGCTCGGTAATGCTGCTGGTGGACCCCGCCAGCACGTCCGGCTCGCTGATCCCGGAATCGGTCTTCGGCGGCAAGGTCGTGAAGATGCCGCTGAAGCAATACTTCGGCAAGCAGGCGTTCTCGGGCGGACATGACCTGTCCACGCTGGCCGTGTTCGACGGCAAGGCCGATGCCGCCTTCGTCGCCACGCACCGCTTCATGAATGCCGTCGATGGCAGCAAGGGCAAGATGAAGGTGGATGATTTCAACGTCCTGTGGACGTCGCCGCTGATTCCGCAGGACCCGTTCGTCTACCGGGCGACGCTGTGCCCGGAGCTGAAGGAAAAAATCCAGAAGACCTTCGTCACGCTCGACACCACCGACGTCGGCAAGAAATATCTCGAGAACGTCGGCAGCGAGAAGTTCGTGGTCATGAAGGACTCGGACTACAACGTCATCCGCGAAGCGGGCGGCGGCAAGTAACACTCGCCGTACCGTGAAACCCCGGGCGCGCGCCGTCGCGCCCGGACCTTTCCGCGCGCCGCTTCGAATGGATTGGCCAGCATGCACACCGTACTCGAGGTAAAGAATCTTCGCGCCGGTTACGCCGATCGCGAGATCCTGAAAGGCATCAGCTTCACGCTGAACGCCGACGATTTCTTCGCCATCATCGGGCCGAGCGGCGCGGGCAAGTCCACGCTGATCCGCTGCGTTAACCGGCTGGTGGAGCCGAAAAGCGGCGAGGTGATCTTCAACGGCAAGGACATCGTCAAGCTCTCGCTGGCGCAGCTGCGCCACGAGCGTCGCAACATCGGCATGATTTTCCAGGAGTTCAACCTGATCGAACGGTTGTCCGTCATGGATAACGTTCTCACCGGGCGCCTGGGCTATACCGGCACGCTGCGCAGCGTGTTGCGAATGTTCACGAAAGAGGAGATCAAGCAGGCGCTGGTGCTGCTCGATCGCGTCGGCCTCGCCGATCATATCGACAAACGCGCCGATCGCCTTTCGGGCGGCCAAAGGCAGCGCGTTGGCATCGCGCGCGCGCTGATCCAGAACCCCAAGTTGCTGCTGGTGGACGAGCCGACGTCCAGCCTCGACCCCAAGATCTCGCGCGAGGTGATGGGGCTGATCCGCGAGATGGCGCGCGAGTTCCACATCCCGGTGCTGTGCAACATCCATGACGTGGACCTCGCCTGCGACTTTTGCACGCAGGTGATCGGGCTGCAGGACGGCATCAAGAAATTCGAGGGACCGCCGGCCAAGCTCGACAAGCAGGCGCTGCAGGAGATCTACGCGATGGAGGTGCTGTGAGCACGCTGGCCCACGAAGCCGGCATGGCGTCGATCACGGCGCGTGCCGATGCCATCGCCGCGGGACGCAGTCGCACCCGCGCCCGCCGCTTCATCACGTTCTTCGCGATCTTCCTGCTGGTGGCGTGGACGGTAGAAGTCATCGTCATCAGCGACACCGACTGGAGCCGCATCCTCACCGGATCGCTGCTCACGACGCTGGGCCGCTTCCTCGAGCTCGACTGGAGCCTCGTTCCCGAACTGTGGGAACCGGCAGTGGAAACGATCTTCATGGCTACGCTCGCGACGCTGGCGGGCCTGGTGCTGTCGATTCCAGTGGCCTGGCTTGGCGCGTCCAACATCACGCCCTTCGGCAAGTGGTCGTATGCGTTCGGGCGCTTCCTGATGACGATGTCCCGCTCGGTGCACGAGATCGTGTGGGGCCTCATCTTCGTCTCGGCCGTAGGCCTCGGTGCGCTGGCGGGCATCCTCGCGATGGCGGTGCGCTCCGTCGGCTTCATTTCCAAGACCATCGCCGAGGCTATCGAGGACGTGGACCCGAAGCCGCTCGAGGCCATCCGCGCCGCCGGCGGTACCAAGTTCCAGATCCTGTGGTTCGCGATCCTGCCGCAGATCATTCCCGTATTCGTCGGCAACATGATCTTCGAATGGGACATCAACATCCGCCGATCCACCATCCTCGGCCTCGTCGGCGCGGGCGGCCTCGGCCTAGTGCTCTTCCGGCAGATGGCGATGTCCAACAACGGCGGCATCGCGGTCGTGATCCTCGCGATCCTTGCTCTCATCGTGGCTGGCGAAGTGGTGTCCTACTATGCCCGCAAAGCTGTCATCTGACCGCGGCATGGGGAGCTCCGCCGGCGTCGCGCTGGCGCCGGGCCGCGTGCCGCTGACGTGGAGCCGCTTCCGCTACCCGCAGAGCCTCTACAAGTACGGCGCAGTGCTGGGTGCGCTGGCATTCATCGCCTACGCGCTCGACTACCTCAACATCCCGCTCGAGCGGCTGCCCGGCATGCTGGGTCGCATGGGCGAGATGCTTGGCCGGCGCTACTTCCCGCCGAACGTCGAGCACATCATGAACGCCGAATACTGGCATTCGGTGGTGGAGACGCTGCAGATGTCGTACCTCGCCACCGTGCTCGGCATCCTGATCTCGATTCCGCTCGCGTGGTTCGCGTCGTACAACATGACGCCGTCACGGCGCTTCGTCTATCCGATCGCGCGCCTCATCATCATG
>JBBQEY010000207.1:0-5835 GCA_038321425.1 Burkholderiales bacterium
CCGTAGTCGACAACGACGATCATCACACCACCTGGAAGGACGTTACAGCGAACCCTTGGTCGACGGCAGCACGCCGGCGGCGCGCGGATCGCGCGTGGCCGCCATGCGCAGCGCGCGGGCGAAGGCCTTGAACACGGTTTCCGCCTGATGGTGGGCATTGTCGCCGCGCAGGTTGTCGACGTGCAGTGTCACCTGCGCGTGATTGACGAAGCCCTGGAAGAATTCGTGCGCCAGGTCGACGTCGAAGGTGCCGATCATCGCGCGCGTGAAGGGTACGTGAAACTCGAGCCCGGGCCGGCCGGAAAGGTCGATCACGACACGCGACAGCGCTTCGTCGAGCGGCACGTAGGCGTAGCCGTAGCGGACGATGCCCTTCTTGTCGCCGATGGCGGCGCGGAAGGCCTGGCCCAGTGTGATGCCGATGTCCTCCACCGTGTGATGGCCGTCGATGTGCAGGTCGCCGTTGGCCCGGACGGTCAGATCGATCATGCCGTGACGCGCGAGCTGGTCCAGCATGTGGTCGAGGAAGGGCACGCCGGTGGCGAGCTCGGCGCGGCCGGTGCCGTCAAGATCGAGCGTGACGCTGATCTGCGTTTCCGCGGTATTGCGTTCAATCGTGGCGCTGCGCGGCGGCAATTCGTTGGGTGCGTTCATGCGTATCGATCCAGGGCAGCCAGCAAGGCGTCGTTTTCGGCGGGGGCACCCACCGTGATCCGCAGGCAATGGTCGAGCAGCGGATGGGCGCCGTGGAGATTCTTGACCAGTATGCCTGCTTCGCGCAACGTGGCGGACCAGTGCGGCGCATCCGGCACGCGGATCACGAAGAAATTGGCCTGCGTGGGGAACACGGTGACGCGGCGCATTGTGCGCAGCGCCGCCAGCACCCGGTCGCGTTCACGGCGGATCGACGCCACCTGGTCGTCGAGCTCCGCCGCATGGTCGAGCAGCACGGGCACCACGGCTTGCGTCAGCGCATTCACGTTGTAGGGCGAGCGCACCTTGTCGATCTCGCGGATCCACGCGGGATGGCCCACCGCATAGCCGAGGCGCACGCCAGCCATGCCCACCTTCGACAGCGTACGCACCAGCACGAGGTTGGGAAACTCGAGCACGCGCGGCAGGAACGTGTCGTCGGCAAACGCCTGGTAGGCCTCGTCCAGCACGACGAGGCCCGGCGCCGCGCGGATGATGCGTTCGAGATCGGCGGCGGCAAACGCATTGCCGGTCGGATTGTTGGGGGACGGCAGCCAGACCAGCACCGGCTGCTCCTTCGCGATGGTCACCAGCATGGCCTCGACATCGAGCGTGAAGTCGGCGCGCAGCGGCACGCCGACGTAGCGGAGGTTGGCAAAGACCGCATAGAGCCGATACATGACGAACGTCGGGTCCGGGGCCAGTACGACCGCGCCCGGCCGCGCGATCACGGCCGTAATGAGCTGCAGCAGTTCATCGGCGCCGGTGCCGAGCACCAGTTCGGCATCCGGGTCGAGGTGGAGGTGCCGCCGCAGCGCCGCCTTCACGTCGTCGCCGCCGCCATCGGGATACCGGTTGACCGGCACGTTAGCCACGGCCGCCGCCATCCGGGCGCGCGCCTCTGCCGACAAGCCATGCGGATTCTCGTTGGCGTCGAGCTTGATCATGCCGTCGGCCTTGGCCACCTGATAGGCCGAGATCGCGCGGATCTCCGGACGCACGACGGCCTGCACGCGCGCGTCGACCTCAGCACCGGCAGCGATATCGCGGAGTGGGCGCAGATCGTTCATGGCGAGCGCGTGCCGGCCAGTAGCAGGTCGACGCCGCCAGTCGCAAAGTTGCCGCAATCCGCGGCCGGATCGGCCGGGTGGCCGACTATCGCCATGACCTTCGCCATCACGATTCCCCTTCGTTGGTGGATACGCGCAGCTCCGCCGAACGCGCGTGCGCCGGCAGGCCCTCGCCGCGCGCCAACTCGGCCGCGATCGGACCCAGCGTCTGCGCGGCGGCGCGCGACAGGCGCAACACGCTCGTGCGCTTCTCGAAATCGTACACGCCGAGCGGCGAGGAAAACCGCGCCGTGCGTCCGGTGGGCAACACGTGGTTGGGCCCGGCGCAGTAGTCGCCCAGCGCCTCCGATGCATAGTGGCCCATGAAGATCGCGCCGGCGTGGCGGATCTGCGGCAGCAGCGCCTCGGGGTCGGCCACGGCCAGCTCGAGATGTTCAGGCGCGATCCGGTTGGCAAGGGCGCAGGCATCGGCGAGATCGCGCGTGCGGATCAGCGCGCCTCGGCCGGCCAGCGACGCGCGGATGATGTCGGCGCGCGGCATGTCGGCCAGCAACGTCGCCGCGCTGGCGGCCACGGCGTCCAGCAGCGCCGAGTCGGGCGACAGCAGGATCGCCTGCGCCATCTCGTCGTGCTCGGCCTGCGAGAAGAGATCGGCAGCGATCCAGTCCGGGTTGGCGGTGCTGTCCGCGATGATCAGGATCTCCGACACGCCGGCCACCATGTCGATGCCCACGGTGCCGAACACGCGCCGCTTGGCCGCCGCGACATACGCGTTGCCCGGTCCGCAGATCTTGTCGACGGCCGGCACCGTCTGCGTGCCGTAGGCCAGCGCGGCCACCGCCTGCGCGCCGCCGATCGTGAAGGCACGCGTGACGCCGGCGAGATGCGCCGCCGCCAGCACCAGCGGATTGCGCACACCGTCGGGTGTGGGCACCACCATGATGATCTCGCCCACCCCGGCCACCTGGGCGGGGATCGCATTCATCAGCACTGACGATGGGTACGCAGCCTTGCCACCCGGGACGTAGATGCCGGCACGGTCGAGCGGCGTGATCCGCTGTCCGAGTTCGGTTCCGTCGGCCTCGGTGATGCTCCAGCCTGCCGACTTCTGCCGTTCGTGGTACGCACGGACCCGCCGCGCGGCTTCGGTCAGCGCGGCGCGCGGTGCCGCGGGCAACGCCGCATACGCCTGCGCCATATCGGCCGTGGAAATCTCGAGCGCGGCGACGCTCGGCGCATCCAGCCGGTCGAAGCGCTTCGTGTAGTCGAGCACCGCGGCATCGCCGCGCGCGCGTACGTCGGCGATGATGGCCGCCACCGTGGAATCGACCACAGCGTCCTGCGCGGATTCGAACGCGATCAGCGCATCGAGCGCGCGATCGAAACCGGGGTCTGCCGTGTCGAGACGGCGAATGACGAGCGGCGCCATGGTCAGGCCGCCGCGGTGGCGGGGTGATGCGCAGCAGCGGCCAGCGCATCGATCAGCGGCTGCACCAGCGCGCGCTTTAACTTCAGCGCACCGGGATTGACGATCAGCCGCGACGTGATGGGCATGATGTCCTCGACCACGACGAGATCGTTGGCCTTCAGCGTATTGCCGGTGGACACGAGGTCGACGATCGCGTCGGCCAGGCCGACCAGAGGCGCCAGCTCCATCGAGCCGTAAAGCTTGATCACGTCGACGTGCATGCTCTTGGCCGCGAAATGCTCGCGGGCGGTGCGCACGTACTTCGTGGCCACGCGGATCCGCGCGCCCCGCTGCACCATCGCCGTCCAGTCGCAGTCGCGGCGCGTGGCCACCACCAGCCGGCAGCGGCCGATGCCGAGGTCCAGCGGCTGGTAGAGCCCGTCGCCGCCATGCTCCAGCAGCACGTCCTTGCCGGCGACGCCGGCGTCCGCAGCACCGTATTGCACGTACGTCGGCACGTCAGTGGGCCGTACGGCGAGAAACCGGACGTCCATCCGATTGGTGGCCAGCACCAGCTTGCGCGAGGTTTCCGGATCGTCGGCCGAAACGATTCCTGCCGCCGCGAAGAGCGGCAGCGTTTCGTCGAGGATGCGGCCCTTGGCAAGGGCAATGGTCAGCGTGGACATGGCAACGGCTACGAAGGCGCTTCACCGGTAGACCGGCGGAGGATGATTCTACCGTAGGCGAGGCTTCAGCCTCGCGGGGATGGCGTGACGTCGAACCTGCGAGGCTGAAGCCTCGCCTACGGACGCGTCCTGGGAGTCTGTCGGACTTGGGTGTTTTTCGCGAAAACCGCGAGGTTTTTGGGCTTCAGCCTCGCAGGTTATGCGGCACACCCGCACCCGTAGGCGAGGCTTCAGCCTCGCAGGTTCGATGCCGCATACCTGCACCCGTAGGCGAGGCTTCAGCCTCGCAGGTTCGATGCGGCATACCTGCACCCGTAGGCGAGGCTTCAACCTCGCAGGTTCGATGCGGCATACCCTGCACCCGTAGGCGAGGCTTCAGCCTCGAAGGTTCGATGCGGCATCCTGCGAGGCTGAAGCCTCGCCTACGGCAGCGTCCTGGCGAGCGGGGATGCCGCGTCGCGATCCCACGCCAGCCGCCCGGCCACATAGGTCGCGCGAATCGCCCGGTCGTCGCCCAGCGCCATCTGGATGGCCAGCACTTCGTCGATGTCGCGGGCATGGCGCATCCGGAAGTCGAGAATGGGTGTGGAATGCAGGTCGAGCACCGTGACGTCGGCCTCCATCCCGACCGCCAGGCTCCCGACCTTCGACTCGAGGTCGAGCGCATGCGCCGCACCGCGTGTGGCGAGGTAGAGCGCGCAGGACGGCGCCAGCGGCGCGCCCGCGAGTGCTGCCACTTCATACGCGGCCTGCATCGTGCGCAGCATCGAGAAGCTGGTGCCGCCGCCAAGGTCCGTGGCGAGGCCCACGCGCACCGGCCGGCGCGCCTGCTTGGCATCCGCAAGGTGAAAGAGCCCGCTGCCGAGGAAATTGTTGGACGTGGGGCAATGGGCGATGGCTGTTTGCGTCTCGTGCAGGAACGCGAAGTCGGACTCCACCAGGTGCACGCCGTGGCCGTAGATCGTTCGCGGGCCGGTCAACCCGTGGCGCGCATAGACATCGAGATACGACGCGGCCTCGGGGAACATCCTGCGCACCAGCTCTACTTCGGCCACATTCTCGGCCACATGCGACTGGATGTACGCGTCCGGGTGCTCGCGTTTCAGCGCGGCCGCGGCCTCCAGCTGCGCAGGGGTGGACGTGACGGCGAAACGCGGCGTGATCGCATACGCCAGGCGCCCCTTGCCATGCCACCGGTCGAGCAGAGCCTTCGAGTCGTCGTAACCCGATTGCGCGGTGTCCTGCAGTGCCTCGGGCGCATTGCGATCCATCAGTACCTTGCCCGCGACGAGGCGCAATCCACGCGCGAAGGCTTCGTCGAAAAGCACATCGGCCGATGCCTTGTGCACGGTGCAGAACACCGCCGCGGTGGTGATGCCGTTGCGCAGGTTCTCCGTCAGGTAGCGGCGCGCAACGTTGCGCGCGTAACCCGCATCCGCGTAGCGCTCTTCCGCAGGAAACGTGTAGGTCGACAACCATTCGAGCAACGGCTTGCCACCGGCGCCGATCACCGGCAACTGCGGATAGTGAACGTGGCTGTCGATGAAACCGGCGGTGATCAGTGCGTTGGCGTAGCGCGTGACGGGCGTACCCGGTGCCAGCAACCGCAGCACGTCCCCCGCCGCGCCGCTGGCGATGATCCGGCCGTCCGCCATCGCGACGATGCCGTCGGCTTCATACCGGCACGCCTGCGCGGTGCCCTCGACCAGCGGATCGGCGTGGAAGTCGATCAGTGCGCCGCGCAGCGCCGCAATCATTGTCGTGCGGTGCGGTCGGCGGGCGGCAGCATCAAACCGTGGCTGGCGCGCCACGGATTGATGTCGACGCCGCCGCGCCGCGTGAACCGTGCGGCCACGAGCAGCGACCGGCACCGGCATGCACGCTGCAGGTCCACGAAAATACGCTCGACGCAATGCTCGTGGAAGCCCGCGTGGCAGCGATAGGACACGAGATAGCGCAGCAGGCCTTCACGATCGAT
>JBBQEY010000208.1:0-5804 GCA_038321425.1 Burkholderiales bacterium
AATGTGGTCGCCGTCCGCGCGGATGGCGGCGGCCGAACAGACATCGATGCACTGCGTGCAGCCGGTCTGCTTCGACCGCGAGTGCGCACAGATCGACGCCTTGTACTGGAAAAACTTGGGCTTCTCGAATTCGCCCGACAACGTGGCCAGTTCCATCACGGCCGACATCTCCGCAACCGTTTCGGCGGCAGGCGCGAAATAGCCCTGCGGCAGCTGATGCTGCGTGAATGCGCGAACGCCTCGCAAGTCCAGCACGAGGTCGAAGCGTTCGGTGCGGGCGCGGTCGGCGCGGCCGAAGTCGATGGCCTTTACATCGCCGCAGGCAACGACGCAGGCACGATGGTTGCGGCACCGGTCAAGATCGACCTGGTAGGCTGCGGTGATCGCATCTTCCGGGCAGGCGCGTAGGCAGGCATTGCAGCGTGTACAGACGTCGAGGTCGATCGGGTTGTCCTGCGTCCACGCGGCATCGAAGGCGCCCAGCCATCCAGTCAACTTGGCGAGCGTGCCGGAGTACACCGGGTAGTCGCGCTGTGTCGGCAGCGAGGTATCGGCGGGCGCGCCGGCGTCGGTGGCCAGCACTGTCACGCCGAGGCGGCCGTGCAGGATCCCCGCGAAGCGTAATGCGCGGGCCAGCGGCCCGACGATCAGCACCTGGCCGGCAGACGTGTAGTTGACGGAAGGCACCGGTGGCGGATCGGGCATCGCCGCCAGCGCCAGCAGCGCCGCAATCTTCGGCGTGGCCGCGCGCGATTCGCTGGACCAGCCACCGGTCTCGCGAATATTAACGAAGCGAATGGTCTGGACCTTGTCGCCTTCGTCCGCCACATCGCCCAGCAGCCGTTGTTCCTGCGTGCAGGCGGCGATGACGTCACCTGAGGCGCCATCGGCAAAGGCTGCGAGTTCGCGCTGGCACAGCAACGTATGGATGACCGGAGGTGCATCGAGTAGAAGCGCACCGGCCAGCGCGGTGGCGTCGAGCGACATCGACTTGTTGCAGTCGCAGAGGAAAAGGCTTTTGCCCGCGAAGGGTGTTTGTTCCGCCCGAACGGCGCTGCGCGCCGCTTCCCCAAGGGGGAGATCGCCTTGGGGCGGCCCTGCGGCGCTCATCGGGCCCCTTCCGGTACGGCGGGCGATGCCGTGACGGCCGGCGATTCCGGCGCAAGCAGTGGCAGCGTTGCCTGTGCTTCGGGCCCCGGGAGCGCGGGCGACACCCCGGGATCGGACGTAGCGGGCGGCGGCGGGTGTTCTTCGGTCGCGGTAGCCTCCGCTGACGCAACTTCCGGAGCATCGGCATCCGCCTGGATGATGGACGCCCCATCTGGCGCGGCTTCAGTGTCAGCCACGGCTTCCTTCGCCATCCCGTACACCTTGCCTAATTTCTCCAGCATGCCCTCGGGCATCGGGTCGGCCTGCGTGTAGTCCCCGACGTAGATGTCGAGGCCGTCCATGACGTTGAAGTGGGGATCGGTAAAGAGTTTCTTAAGCGCCGCGCGCTTCAACGCTTCGTCGACCTTCGGTTGCATGAAGGCCGAAAAATCGGAGTCCTGGGTCAGCGATTCGATCGGTGGCAACGCCGCTGCGCCGTCGTGCGCCTCGGGCGTCGTCGCGTCCGGCGTGTCCGGTGCCGTGGTGGCGACGACCGCGGGTACCGGCGCAACCGTGGCCGGCGGCACGGCCGCCGGTACAAGCTCCGGTGTTTCCGCGCGCGCGGCTTCGAGTTTGCGCCGCGACCAGCGCTTGAGCGAAAAGCCTTCCGGCGTCGAAGTGGAGTCAGCCATCGGGATCAGGAACCGGAGCCGCTGGTCGGATTGCGGTCACGCACGTAGGCACCATCCTTGAAGGGGTCGTTGCGCTTGTTTTTGCGCTTGGGTTCTGGCTTGTAATGCGTTTCGACAAACGGTGTCATCCATTCGCGGATCACGTCCGGCATCGGCACGGTGTCCACGCGCTCGCCACCATCCATCGAGCGGCCGGCCTGGTTGTAGCTGACCGTGACCACCTCCGGCCACGCGCGCGGCTCCTCTGCGCCCTCGTCCGTGCGCCACATCACGAAGATACGTGGCGTTTCGGACGTCAGGTTGAGGAAATAGCCCTCGGCCTCCGAGGTGTGCAATTCGATGGCGCGGTTGGGGAACCGCCAGCGCGTGCCTTCGGGACCATCGGCGATTCTTTCGGGTGCGCCGGGCGTTGCGATTCCCTCGGTCACCGGCACGACACTGTGCGGGGCCCAGCGCTCGTCGACCCAGCGATTGACAAGCGGCACCCGCTCCATCAGGACATCGACAGCGTAGTGCAGTACCGACGGAACCATACGCGCGACGATCGTGAATGAAAGGAAATACCTCGATGCGGCGCGATCATACACCAGCACCACGTTTCCGCCCGAGGGGCACGGGCGGCCGTCTGCTACCATTTCCTGCTTACGTCGCCAATTGCCATGCCCACGATCATTCCTGTCGCCGATCTTCGCGCCAGTGCCCGCGCCGGGGTGCTGGACGACTTTGTCCGTCGCGCCGCTGCGGCGCCGGCGATGCCGGGCATTGTGGCCGACGTCCGCGGGCGGCCGATGCATGACCTTCGCATCTCGGTGACCGACCGCTGCAATTTCCGCTGCATCTATTGCATGCCGAAGGACGTTTTCGGCCACGACTACCCGTTCCTGCCCCATGCGGAGCTGCTGACCTTCGAGGAACTCACGCGCATCGCGCGGGTTTTCGTCGACCTGGGCGTGCGCAAAATCCGGCTGACGGGGGGCGAGCCGCTATTGCGGCGGCATCTCGAGAAACTGGTCGCGATGCTGAGGTCGTTGAGCGACGACCTCGACATCACGTTGACGACCAACGGCGCGCTGCTGGCGAAGAAGGCCCGCGCATTGAAGGATGCCGGGTTGTCGCGCGTGACAGTCAGCCTCGATTCTCTCGACGATGCCACGTTCAAAGCAATGAACGACGTCGACTTTCCGGTCGGCAAGGTGCTGGAAGGCATCGACGCCGCGGCCACTGCCGGGCTCGCCCCCGTCAAGATCAACATGGTGGTCAAGCGCGGCGTGAACGAGGCGTCGATCGTGCCGATGGCGCGGCACTTCAAGGGCACGGGGCATATCGTTCGCTACATCGAGTACATGGATGTGGGTGCCACCAACGGCTGGCAGATGGACGACGTGATCTCCGCGCGCGAAATCGTCGCGGCGGTCGATGCGTCGATGCCGCTGGTCGCGGCAGACGCCAACTACACGGGCGAAGTTGCCGAGCGCTGGGCGTATCGCGACGGCAGCGGTGAGATCGGCGTGATCGCGTCGGTCACGCAGGCGTTTTGCAGCGACTGCACCCGCGCGCGGCTGTCCACCGAAGGCAAGCTCTATACCTGCCTCTTTGCCACCGAAGGCTTCGACCTGCGCTCCCTGCTGCGCGACGGCTTCGACGATGCGGCACTGGGCCGCGCTGCCGCCGCGATCTGGCGGCAACGCAATGACCGGTACTCGGAAGTGCGCACCGCCAACACGGCACCGCTGCGCAAGGTCGAGATGAGCTACATCGGTGGCTGAAACCACGCCGCCCCCGGTCAAGGCGCATGCGCCCGTCGCGGCACCAGTGCCCTACCGTCCGTTGCTGTCCGACGCGGCCCGCCCGTCCACGTTCGACGTGGCGGCGATCGATGAACACGGCGAGACGCGCAACGTGCCGGTGGCGGGCGAGCATCCGCTGACGCTCTACGTCGACAAGCAGGAACTGCTGACGCTGATGACGCTGGGGGCGGCGCCGGAAGCACTGGCGATCGGTTACCTGCGCAACCAGCGCCTCGTCGATTCGATCGACGACATCGTCGCGGTACAGGTCGACTGGGAATGCAACGCGTGCGCGATCAAGACGCGCAATGGCCTGGCCGACCTCGCGGCGAAGACCACCAAGCGCACCAAGACCACGGGCTGTGGCCAGGGCACGATGTTCGGTGACCTGATGGACGACATCGACCGCGTGCGACTGCCGGAGGGCGCCACGCTGTCGCAGGCCACGCTTTACGATCTCCTTGATCGCGTGCGCGTGCACGAGACGATCTACAAGCAGGCCGGCGCAGTTCATGGCTGCGCGCTGGCGGTGAACGGCAAGGGCGAAGCGCCGATCCTGATGTTCGTCGAGGACGTGGGGCGGCACAACGCGGTGGACGCGATCGCCGGGCGCATGTGGCTCGACCGGCTCGATGGCGCCGACAAGATCTTCTACACGACAGGCCGGCTGACTTCCGAGATGGTGATCAAGGCCGCGCAGATGGGCATCCCGTTCCTCGTCTCGCGTTCGGGTCTGACGCAGATGGGCCACGAGATCGCGCAGCAGGTCGGCATCACGATGATCGGCCGAGCCACCAACAAGCACTACCTGCTGTTCACCGGGCCCCATCGGTTTACCCGCTGATGCCCACTGCAGCATACGCGCGCGACGCGATCACCGGCATCGTGCTGGCGGGCGGCATGGGCCGACGGATGGGCGGCGTCGACAAGGGTCTCGTGCTACTTGATGGTCGACCCATGGTCGAGCACGTGTTGACGCGCCTCGTGCCACAGGTGGGCAGTGTCATCATCAACGCCAACCAGAATGTCGAGCGCTACGCCGCGTTCGGCCATGCCGTCTGCCCGGATGCGATCGGCGGTTTCGCCGGGCCGCTGGCGGGACTGCATGCCGGTCTCACGCAGGCGGCAACACCTTGTGTGGTCACCGTGCCGTGCGATTCGCCGTTCCTGCCGCTCGATCTCGTCGCCCGGCTGGCCGTCGGCATGGCACGCCACGATGCGCAGATCGCCGTCGCCAAAACGTTTGCCCAACCGCATCCGGTGTTTGCACTGGTGCAGCGCGCCGTGTTGCCGCATCTCACGCAATTCCTCGATGCGGGCGGCCGCAAGATCGACGCGTGGTACGCGACGTTGGCCCTGATTGAAGTCGCTTTCGACGACGAGGCGGATGCGTTTCGCAATATCAACACGGCGGAAGAACTGGCGGCGGCGGCCCCCGCATCGGACCGGTGATTCCGCGCCTAGGTACGCTGACGCAAGGCCGCGACAATAACATCCAGTTGTTGCGACTGTTGGCGGCGAGCTCAGTCGTGGTTTTTCACAGCTACGCTCTGACGGGGCGCTGGACCAGCGAACCGCTGTGGAAGCTGGCACCGGAACTCAACTTCGGCGTGGTGGGCGTCAAGATTTTCTTCGTGCTGTCGGGCTTCCTCGTCACGCAAAGCTGGCTCGCCCGGCGCCACGCGACGAGTTTCGTGGCCGCGCGCGTGTTGCGCATCTATCCGGCGTTGGTGGCCGCCACGCTGTTCACCATCCTGTTGGCCGGCATCTCCAGCGCATTGCCCTGGGGATCGTTCCTCGGCCATCCGCAAACGTGGGACTACGCATGGCGCGTGGCGCTGGGCTGGGACATGGTCTATCGATTGCCGGGCGCGTTTCCAACCAATCCGTTTCCGCACGACGTGAACGGCTCGCTGTGGACGTTACCGATCGAGTTGCGCCTGTATATCGCGTTGCTGTTCGCCGGAATGGTGGGACTTTTCGCACATCGGTTCATCGCGCTCGTCACCGTTGGCGTGCTCATGCTCGTATTCATTGCCCAGCCGGAGTGGTTTCCGCTCGCACCCAACGACCGTGTCGTGCGCGAACTGGCGCTGCTGTTTGCGTTGGGATCGCTGGCGTGTGCTTACCGCGATGCAGGTCCCTTGTCGCTGGCGGGATTGGCCGTGGTGCTGGCGCTCATCGCCTGGAACCCCGGGGGCTTGACCCGCGCCAACTATTTCGCGCCGCTGTTGAC
>JBBQEY010000209.1:0-5780 GCA_038321425.1 Burkholderiales bacterium
CTTCCAGCTGCCGGGGTCCTCGTACCGCTTCCGCGATGACAAGGGGGGTGGACACGGCATGGTGGACATGTACAAGTCGGTGGTGGTGTCGTGCGACACCTATTACTACGTGCTGGCCAGTGAAACGGACATCGACGACACCGCGCGCTTCCTGTCGCAACTGTCGTTCGGCCGCAAGACCGGGGTCGACATCGAGGGCGAACTGGCCGGCGTGCTGCCATCGCGCGAATGGAAGCGCACGCGCTTCGCGGGCGAGAAGTACCGCGAGGAGCATCGCAAGTGGTACCTCGGTGACTCTATCTCCGCGGGCATCGGCCAGGGCTACACCACGTTCACGCCGATGCAATTGGCCGTCGCGACGGCCACGGTTGCCAACGACGGCGTCGCGTTCAAGCCACACCTCGTGAAGAACATTGTCGACGTCGGCACCGGCGAGACCCGCAGCGTGGCGCCGCAACCCACGCATACGATCAACGTGAAGCCCGAGCACATTGCCTTCATCAAGAGCGCGTTCGTCGGCGTCAACAAGGAGGGCACTAGTGCCACCGCCTTCCGCAATGCCAATTACACCTCGGGCGGCAAGACGGGCACCGCGCAGGTGTACTCCTTGAAGGGCGAGAAGTACATCGTCAGCAAGGTGGATGAGCGCTTGCGCGACCATGCGTTGTTCATCGCCTATGCCCCCGCCGACAAGCCGCGCATCGCGCTCTCGGTACTGGTGGAGAACGGCGGCTTCGGCGCGCAGGCCGCTGCGCCCATTGCGCGCAAGGTGCTCGACTATTTCCTGCTCGGCAAGACCGAACCGGGGCCTGCCCCCGCCGTGCCGATCAAGGAAGGCGAGGACGTGACTGACTGATGCCCTTCGTCGAACTTGCCGGGCGCGCGTGGGAAGCCCTTACCCGCCGCATCGACAACTTTCTCTTTGCGTGTGCGCTGGCGCTGGTAGGCGTGGGCCTCGTCACGTTGTTCTCCGCCGCCGACCAGAGCATGGCGCGCGTCACCACGCAGGCGATTTCGCTGTGCTTCGCGCTGGTGCTGATGTGGGTCATGGCCAACATTGCGCCGCAGACACTGGCGCGCGCCGCGCTGCCGCTGTACGTACTGGGCGTGCTGCTGCTGATCGGCGTCGCGCTCTTCGGCATCGTGGTCAATGGCTCGCGGCGCTGGCTCAACCTCGGCATCGTGCGCGTGCAGCCGTCGGAGCTGATGAAGATCGCCCTGCCGCTGATGCTCGCGTGGTACTTCCAGAAGTTCGAGGGCCGGATCAACTGGAAGGACTTCGCGATCGCGGCGGTGCTGATCGTCGTGCCGGTGTTCCTGATCAAGCGGCAGCCCGATCTCGGCACGTCACTGCTGATCGGCGCATCGGGATTCTACGTGCTGTTCTTAGCCGGGCTCTCGTGGAAAGTGATCATCGGACTGGGCGTGGCCGGCGGTGCGGCCATGCCGTTCCTGTGGAGCCAGCTGCACGACTACCAGCGCGAGCGCATCCTGACTTTCATCGATCCCGGCCGCGACCCGCTGGGCGCGGGCTATCACTCCACACAGGCGTCGATCGCCATCGGCTCGGGCGGCGTGATCGGCAAGGGTTGGCTGAACGGCACGCAGACGCACCTTGATTTCCTGCCCGAGCGGCATACCGATTTCATCTTCGCCGTGTTCGGCGAGGAATTCGGGCTCATCGGCAATGCGTTCCTGCTGGTGCTCTACGTGCTGCTGATCGGCCGCGCGATGGTGATCACCGCCAATGCTTCCACGCTGTTCGCGCGCCTGCTGGCCGGGTCGATCACACTGATGCTCTTCACGTATGCCTTCGTCAACATGGGCATGGTCAGCGGCGTGCTGCCGGTCGTGGGCGTGCCGCTCCCGCTGGTGTCCTATGGCGGCACCGCCATGGTGTCGCTCTTCATCGGCCTGGGCGTGCTGATGAGCGTGCAGGCGCACCGGAAACTGATCAGCACGTGAAAACGGGGGCAGGCCCCTATTTCCGAGCCTGGCCCCTTTTTCACGCTGCGGTCGAGAACCGGTACACGGCGCGATGGCGGTACAACTCTCCGGGCCGCAACACCGTGGATGGAAACGCCCGCTGGTTGGGCGAGTCCGGGAAGTGCTGTGTCTCGAGGCACAGCGCCGCGTACTTGCCGTAGGGCGCGCCGTCCTTGCCGATGAACGTGCCGTCCAGCTTGTTGGCGGTATAGAACTGCACGCTGGGCTGCGTGGCGAACACTTCCATCACGCGGCCGCTGGCGGGGTCCACCACGCGCGCTGCGCGCTTCAGCCCGTCGCCTTCCCCCAGCACGAAGGTGTGATCGAAGCCCCCGCCCACCATGCGCATCTGCTCGTCCGGTGCCGCCAGGCGATCACCCACGCGCGTGGGCGCGCGCAGGTCCATCGGCGTACCGGAGACTGAACGCATTTCTCCCAAAGGAATCGATACCGCATCCACCGGCAGGAACGCGTCGGCATCCAGCATCACGACGTGGTCGCGCACATCGCCGCATCCGGCGAGGTTGAAATAGCTGTGGTTGGTGAGGTTGATCACCGTCGCGCGATCAGTCGTCGCGGCAAAGTCGAGCACGAGCCCGTTGTCATCGTCAAGCGTGTACGTCACCGCCGCGCGCAACGTGCCGGGATAGCCTTCCTCACCATCCACGCTCACGTATTCGAAGCACACCGAGCTTTCGCCGTCGAGGCGCCACGACCAGTTGCGCTTCGCGAAGCCTACCTCTCCACCGTGCAGCGAATTGGGCCCCTGGTTGGCGGCCAGCCGGTACTCCACGCCATCAAGCGCAAAGCGCGCATGCGCGATGCGATTACCGTAGCGCCCCACGACGACGCCGAAGTTGGGGTGGCGCACGAGATAGGGCGCCAACGCATCGAAGCCCAGCACCACGTCCTCAATGTGGCCGCCACGATCGGGCACGTCGAGCTTCTGGATCAGCGCGCCCCACGACAGCAACGTAACGCGCATGCCGTGTCGATTCTCCAGCACGACCGACGCCACCGCGCTGCCGTCCGGCGCGTCGCCGACGATGCTGGCGGCCGCAGTCACGTTGCACCTTTCAAATGCAACCGTCGATCACTTCGCACGCCTACGTCCTCCGTGAGTCGCGCGCCGCCACACCAGCGCATAGACAACGCCGTTGACCACGACCACCAGCGCACCCAGCACCAACTGGATGCCCGGCGTCAGTCCACCCGGGTAGATCACCGGTTCAAGATAGTGCTGGATGAATCCGCCCGCATAGCCGGTGTCACCGGCCCGGGCGCGCAACGCGTTCTCTAGTGGCGTCAGCGGACAAATCGCATGCGTGAACTCAAGCCACGCCACCCACGCCACCGCCGGCACATGCAGCCACGCCCACGCGGTGCGTCGCCACACCAGCGCGCCACCGAACACGACGAACAGGATGAAGGCGAAGTGAATTACGACGGTCGCGTCGGCCAGCACCCGCGCAAGCATCGCGCCGGCCGCCGTTCATTTCCGGCGGCCGCGCGCCTTGGCGGAGCGCGATTTCGCCGGACTGGACTTGGCCTTGCCGGCCGCGCGCTTCGGCGCCGCCGCCGAGGAGTTCGCCGCGCGCTCCGGCGCCGCCGAGGTGTCCTCCGGCGGCTTGTAGTCGCCGATCACGCTCTTCACCGGGCACACCTTGAAGATCGGGCACTTCTTGCAGCCAACGGCAATCGCGACGGGACAGATGACCATGGTGACCGCTCCGGGAAGGGCAATGCAGGATCGCGATGATGAGCGCGTTTACGTTTCAGCGCCAGTAGGCGAGCCTCCAGCCTCGCAGGTTCAACGCTCGCACTGCAAGATCTGCGTCTGTAGGCGAGCCTTCAGCCTCGCAGGGTCAATGCTGCGGCCTACCCGCGAGGCAAAAGCCTCGCCTGCAAGGGGCACCCGGCCCGCCGGCAAACTCAAGCCACATACCCATAGTAATAAGTCGCAATCCCGCGCCATGCCACCGCCCAGTATGCCACTAGGTGGCCCCGCATCGTGGCCATGGCGGCCTGTTACCCGGCGGCGTTCGTGAAGATCACGCTGACCGACAGCGCCGTGTCGCGTTGCGCGATGTCGTAGGCCTCCGCTTCGCGTACCTGCGTGGCAAAGACCGGCAGGTCTGCATGCGAGTAGCACCACAACGCGTGCGGCGGAATCGCGCGCAGTTCGGCCGTCGGCGCAAAGCGATACGTCAGCTCCAGCTCGCGCACCAGCGGCGGCTTGGCTTCGCGTCGCGTGGTCAGCACGCGCGCCAGTTTCACTTCGAAGTGTTCGCCCTCGCCGCGATTGACCACGCCCCACGAGAACTTGAGCGCATCGTCCGGAGCCGGCGTCAGACCGGTGACTTCCACCTCACGGTAGAACGTCATCATCAGGTCGAGCGCATCAGCGACGGGCAGCGTATCGAGCGCCTTGCCGCGGGCACGGGCGCGTTTTTCGAATTCCCTGGCGAACTCTTCAATACGCATGGCGGACACTTCAGCGGGAGGATGACGGAGGAGCTATGGTACCCGCCCGCAGCACCGCCAGCGCCAGCACGCCGGCCACGAGCCCCCAGAAGGCCGAACCCACGCCGAAGAAGCTCACCCCCGATGCGGTCACCAGGAACGTGATCAGCGCGGGTTCGCGTTGCGTGTCCTGCGCCAGCGCGCTGGCCAAGCCATTGCCGATCGTGCCCAGCAGCGCCAGCCCGGCGATGGCCAGCACCAGCTCGCGCGGGAACGCCGCGAAGAGCGCGGCCACCGTCGCACCGAAGAGCCCGATCAACAGATAGAACACGCCGGCGCTGACCGCCGCGACATAACGTTTGGCAGGATCCTCATTGGCTTCGCGGCCCATGCAGATCGCGGCGGTGATGGCCGCGAGATTGAGCGCGAACGCACCAAACGGGGCCAGCACCAGCGTGGCCACGCCGGTCCAACCGATGATCGGCGAGACCGGCGGTTGGTAGCCGGAGGCGCGCATCACCGCCACACCGGGCACATTCTGCGACGCCATCGTCACCACGAAGAGCGGCACCGCAACCCCGATCATCGCCGCCACCGAGAACACCGGCATCGTGAACACCGGTCGCGCCAGTTGAAGCCGTACCTGTCCAAAGTCGAGCAATCCCAGCGCGCCGGCAATGACCAGTCCCAACACCAGCGCCGCCAGCACCGCATAGCGCGGCAGGAATCGCCGCGCGACGAGGTACAGCACCAACATCGCGAACACCATGCCGAATTGCGTCTTCATCGCCACGAACACGTCGAGGCCAAAGCGCAGCAGCACGCCCGCCAGCATCGCCGCGGCCAGCGACAGCGGGATGCGCTCGATCGCGCGTTCGAACCAGCCCGAGAACCCCACCAGCGTGATCAGCGCTGCGCACACGATAAACGCACCGATGGCTTCCGGCATCGTGATGCCGACCGTGGCCGTGATCAGCATCGCCGCGCCGGGCGTGGACCACGCGGTAACCACCGGCATCCTGTAGCGCAGCGACAGCCCGATGCAGGTCAGACCCATGCCGAGGCCCAGCGCCCACATCCATGACGCCACCTCGGCGGGCGACGCGCGCACCGCCTGCGCCGCCGCGAACACGATTACGGCCGAGCTGGTGAAGCCCACCAGCACGGTGACGAAGCCGGCCACGACCGCCGACGCGGAGAAATCGCGGAAAAGGGACATCAATTCCAGCGTGGCGGGATCGCCCCCGCGCCCGGCCACTCGCTGTCGCCGACACGTTGCAACTTCATCTCGAAGAACTGCACCGGATCGCGGCGTGGGCCGATGCGCTCCG
>JBBQEY010000210.1:0-5641 GCA_038321425.1 Burkholderiales bacterium
TATGAATCAACCCCAAATTGAAAAGAAAATCGAGAGGATCAAGCAGGAACTGGGGGCGCTGGGGGAGATGCGCTCGGGCTCGCTCTCGCGCCAGTTCGCGTCGTGCCAGAAACAGGGCTGCGCCTGCATGGATCCGGTCAATCCCAAGAAGCACGGTCCGTTTTATCAACTCAGCTACAGCTTTGAGGGCAAGAGTACGACCCGCTTTGTGCGGCCGGGTTATGTGGCCAAAATCAAGAAGGAGTTGGCAACCTACAAACGCTTTCGAAAGCTCACCCAGGATTGGGTGTCGCTGGCCATCGCCCTCTCACAGATGAAGCTCGCAGAGGCGCGTCAAAAAGACAAGGAAAAGTAGCCGAGAACTCGGCACTCTCAAGCCGACAAGCTGTGCTCGATCTTAAACAGTCGCAAGGTCTTCCCCATATCGAGGGTCTGGCGCTCCGAGGTCGGACGGCCCCTTCGATCAGTCTGCAGCTTCGGTGCGGCCCGACGAATCGGCGACGGGAATCGACATTGCCCGTGTCAGTGCCCTGGCTGATGGCCCATATTGGGCGTTCGCCATCGCAAGCGACAGCGGCTGTTTGAAGATGGCGCTTTCGGGTGCGCCACCGCACAGACCACTGTGATCGCGGCGGAACATACTGCATCACACGCCGATCCGGGGAGCTCCCTTCCGCGTCTTTAGCGCGTGTGCGATTGAGGACCCCAACCATGTTACGCAATGTCAACGATCTCTACGGCTTCTCGGTGGCTGCGAGTGATGGCCCGATTGGCGAAGTCAGGGATTGCTATTTCGACGACCAAGCCTGGACGATCCGATTCTTCGTCGTCGAGACCGGCCCGTGGCTCGGCGGCCGAAAAGTCCTGATCTCACCCATCGCCATCCACGCTCTCGATTGGACTGCAAAAGCGCTGTCGGCTTCGGTGACGCGGGATCAGGTGAAGGCTAGCCCGGATGTCGACACCAGCATGCCCGTGTCCCGCCAGCATGAGGTGGAGCAGTTTAGCTACTACGGCCACCCGTTCTACTGGGGCGCTGGGCAACTCTGGGGCGGTGGCCCCAGGCCGGGCATGGGCATGGCCAGTTACGCAAGCGCGCAGATACCCACCGAGCCGCACGCGCAGGCGCGTTTTGTCGAGGCGCAGCGCAAGCTGCATCGAGAAATAGGCGACGACCCGCACCTGCGCAGTTGCCGCGCGGTGGAGCGCTATCACATCCACGCCACCGACGGCGACATAGGCCATGTCGAGTCTTTGCTGCTGGACGACGAGGCATGGACCATCCGCTACCTCGTCGTCAACACCAGCGACTGGTGGCTGGGTCATCAAGTGCTGGTGGCGCCGCCCTGGATCACCGACATCGGCTGGCTCGATGCCACCGTGTCGCTCGACCTGACGCGGCAGGCGGTCAAGGACGCGCCGATCTACGACGCGAAGGCCTTGCCGAATCGGGAGCAGGAACGCGAACTGTCCGACCACTACGGCCGCCCCGCCCACTGGGATGCGGCTGCGGCGCCGCCGCCTGCCTGACCCCGGTCGCGTTCAGGATCGTGCCATGATTCCCCTTGCGCTCGTGGTGTTCAACCGTCGATATCGCCTGCCGGCATGATGGCATTGCGCGAGGTAACGTAGGCGTTGGCTCGGGCTTGCATTCGGTAAACCACACGAACGGGCTCACCCATTGGAGCCGTCACGGCGCGGCAATCGCCTCATCCACGATCGCCTGCGCTTGCTCCAGGATGTCTTGCAGGTGATCGTTGCCAATGAAACTCTCGGCCTAGATTTTGTAGATGTCTTCAGTGCCCGACGGCCGGGCGGCGAACCAGCCGTTTTCGGTGACGACCTTGATACCGCCCATCGCAGCGCCATTGCCCGGTGCATGGTCGAGCACGGCGGTGATCTTTTCCCCGGCCAGTTCGCGTGCGCCGATGCGTGCCGGCGTCAGCGCCGCGAGCAGCGTCTTTTGCGCCACCGTCGCCGGTGCTTCGACGCGGTTGGCGATCGGCTCACCGAGTTGTTGCACCAGATCCGCATAGACCCTGGCCGGGTCGCGAGCGCAACGCGCGGTGATCTCGGCGGCCAGCAGCGCCGGCACCAAGCCGTCCTTGTCGGTGGTCCAGACTTTGCCGTCGCGGCGCAGGAAGGTGGCGCCGGCACTCTCCTCCCCGCCGAATCCGAGCGAGCCGTCCAACAGTCCCGCCGAGAACCATTTGAAGCCGACCGGCACTTCACACAGCGTGCGGCCCAGCCTTGCGGCGACGCGGTCGATCAGGCTGGTGCTGACCACTGTCTTGCCAATTGCAGCGTGCGCGCTCCACGACGACCGGTGCCGGAACAGATAGTCGATCGCGACCGACAGGTAGTGGTTCGGCGGCATCAGGCCGGCCGTGGGCGTGACGATGCCGTGGCGGTCGTGGTCGGTGTCGCAGGCGAACGCAATGTCGAAGCGGTCCTTCATCTCCTGAAGCCGTTGCATCGCATACGGCGACGACGGATCCATGCGGATCTGACCGTCCCAGTCCAGCGTCATGAAGCCGAAGGTCGGGTCGACCACGTCGCTGACCACGGTGAGGTCGATTCGGTGTTGTTCGGCGATCCGCGCCCAGTAGTGCACGCCAGCACCGCCCAGAGGATCGACACCGATGCCCACCTTCGCATCGCGGATCACGTCGAAGTCGATCACGCTGCCCAGGTCGGCAACGTAGGCGCTCAGAAAGTCGTGGCGGTGTGTGGTCTTGGCACGCAACGCCTGTGCGTACGGAACACGCCGGACACCGATCAGCGCGGCTTCGAGATAACGGTTCGCGGCGCCCTCGATGCCGGCGGTGATATCACTGGCTGCCGGGCCGCCGTTGGGTGGGTTGTACTTGAAGCCGCCATTGTCCGGCGGGTTGTGCGAGGGCGTGATCACGATGCCATCGGCCAGCCCCGCGCTGCGCCCTCGGTTATGGGTCAGGATCGCATGCGAGATGGCCGGTGTCGGCGTGTACTCGTCGCCTGATGCCAGCATCACATCCACGCCGTTGGCGGCCAGCACTTCGAGCGCACTCGCGCAGGCCGGCTGCGACAGTGCGTGGGTGTCCAGCCCCAGGAACAGCGGCCCGGTGATGTGCTGACTTTGCCGGTAGTCGCAGATGGCCTGCGTGATCGCCAGCACATGCCATTCGTTGAACGAGCCGTCGAACGATGCGCCGCGATGGCCCGAGGTACCGAACGCCACACGCTGCGTGGGCACCGACGGATCGGGAATGCCGGTGTAGTACGCGGTGACGAGCCGGGGCACGTCCACCAGCAGCGAGCGGGGAGCCGGTTTGCCGGCCAGAGGGTTGATCAGGGTGGGCATCGCTACTCCTGGGTCGCGCGCGCCCCATTTTCGGCTTGCTTGACCAATGGCGAGAGATCAAGATCAGCCAGTTCCCCGATGTGCTCGATCGTGAAGTCAGCTGCTGGCTGGACGGCGACCACCTCCGGGTCCAGCGCGTAGTGGCCCTGGCGCACGAAGATGGTGGTCAGCCGATCCCGCCAGATCGCCTTCATGGCCGCCAGGATGCGCAGCTTGTCCTCGACCATGACGTAATGCCGGGCCGGATACTGGCGTTGCACGGCGTCCAGCACCTTTTCCTTGTGCACGTAGATCAGCGCGCGACCGTCTACGGCGTCCCACAAGCCCGATCGCTGCAGCTTGCGCGGCTGGAACACGACGTCGCCATCGGTCAGGATCACCGTCGGGCCGAAGCGGCCCAGGTGCGTTGTGGCGAAGGCCGCCGTCGCAAAGTCAACTGACACGAAGCCTGCCCAACAATGCCTGACGGATCTGAGTGCCTTCCACCGCCAGATGCAGAAGGATGGCTATTGGGTTGGCGGCTCGGTTTACGGCTATGGCTATGGTTACTATGGCTATGGCGCAGCCATGGCTTTGCCCATGGTCGGTGCCAACGCGCCAGTTGGCGCAGAGTACAGGCGAGCCCGGCCCGGCTACGATGTTCGCACGCTGCTCGCTGCGGCGCAGATCCTGGCTCAGCGCGGCAAGCAGGCCTCATGTGAAACGCTGTTGGTCGAAACGCGCGAGACCTACGACCGTTATGCGGCGGAACTGCGCAGCGGCAACGTGCCCAGATGCGACACTGAGAGCTTTCGCCAGGCGCAACTGGCTACAGCCCAGCCGGTAGCTGGCCAGGACGTCGCGTACAGTTCGGATCAGTTGATCGGAACCGAAGTGCTGAACCCCAAGGGCGAGGCACTCGGCAGCGTCGACGACATGGTGCAAAGTCCAAAGACCGGAAAGATTGCCTATCTGGTGATCGCACGCGGCGGGCTGTTCGGCATCAACGAGAAGTACGTCCCCGTGCCCTGGAAAGACTTCAAGGCAACCACCGGGACCAAGTTGCTGATGCTCGACACGACGAAAGATGTCATGACGGCGGCGCCGCACATCAAAGCAAGTCGGTTCACCACCGACGGCGACTTCGACAAGCAGAGTCAGCAGGTTGACGCCTACTGGTCGGCGCACCCGGCGAAGTGAGCCCGCGATTTTGAGCAATCCCGGATCGTCCGGTGCAGCTCATCACGGCCGGGAAAGCCCATCCGGCAGACCAGGATCTGATCCTGCAATGGATACGCTACGTCAATCACACCGAGGCGCGCTCGCACGTGGCTTTCCTGAGTTACTACGAAATGCACCAGCGCGGCCCGCGACTGAATATACGGTGCGACTCATCCCGCACTACGACATTGTCGCTATCCTGATGAGAGACCCACGAATCCTATGGCAGCGATGAAACCACATTTGCAGACTGATCGCGCAGTTGCGTGCAAGGACGTGGCCACGTCCGATGTCGACTCGACCTCGAGGCTTGGTGGGGAAGGTTGGGCCGCAGCCGACATGGAAAGCTGATGATTGCTCTCGTCACAATCTCTCGGCGCGACTATGACGCCGTCCTGTTCGATCTGGACGGGGTGCTGACGCAAACGGCCAGCGTGCATGCCTCGGCCTGGAAAAGACTGTTCGACGATTTTCTGAAGCAGCGCGCCTCCGAGACCGGTGAGCCGTTCGACCCGTTCGATATCGGCACCGACTACCCGCGCTACGTCGATGGCAAGCCGCGCTACGACGGCGTGACGTCTTTCCTCGAATCGCGCGGAATCGAATTGCCGATGGGATCGCCTGAGGATGGTCCCGACGTGCAAAGCGTGCGCGCGCTCGGAAATCTCAAGGATTGGTACTTCCTGCAGCTCCTGGAGCAGCACGGCGTCGAACCCTATGCGTCGGCGATCGCCCTGGTACGCATGCTTCGGGCACAGGAGATCAAGACCGCCGTCGTGTCTTCCAGCAACAACTGTGCGGCGGTTCTGGCGGCGGCCAACATCGCTCAGCTGTTTGATACGCGGGTGGACGGCGTCGACACCACCCGGCTCGGGCTTGCGGGCAAACCGGCTCCGGATGCGTTTCTGGAAGCGGCCCGGCGACTGGGCGTGGAACCTTCGCGCGCTGTAGTCGTTGATCACCTAGCACGAGTGCAAAAGACCCAGTCTGAGATTGACTTGATGAGAGCCCAAGTATTTCAAGTTTTATTTTCTTCAACGCTGCCACAGAAAATTGAAATTATACAAAAAGTAATAAAACCACATCTTTCAACAAAAA
>JBBQEY010000211.1:0-5619 GCA_038321425.1 Burkholderiales bacterium
AGCAGTACTGCTCCCAGGACCCCGAGGAAAGGCAGCGATTCCCGCACCACCGCCGTGGCTGGCGCGTCCGCAATCCTGGCGGTGAGATAGATGAGGTACCCGACCGGAGGTGTGCAAAGGCCGATCATGAGGTTGAACACGACGATCAATCCGAAATGCACCAGGTCAAGGCCAATCGCCGAGGCGAGTGGCAGAAAGATGGGCGCCAGAATGATGAGTGCCGCGAGTGGGTCGAGGAACAGCCCCGCGATGAAGAACACGATGTTGATAAGCAACAACACAACCCATGGCTCGCGCGAAATCTCGAACACCAACTTGACGGTCTGCTGGCCGATCTTCTGGTCAGCCACGATCCAGGCGAAGATTGACGATGCCCCGAGGATCACCAGCACTGTCGCAGTCCCGCGCGCGGCGGTCACCAGCGACTGCCAGATGAGGCGCGGCGGCAACGTGCGGTAGACGAGCGTACCCAGCAGCAGCACATACAGCGCAGCGATTGCGCCTGCTTCCGTCGCGGTAAACACGCCGCCCAGAATGCCGCCTAGAATGATGACCGGCGAGGCGATTGCCAATGCCGCGTCGCGCGTCGCGCGCAGGATTTCTCGCGCGCTCGCCCGCTCGCCGCGCGGAAAATTACGCTTGTGGCTGATCCAGTAACTCATGCCGGCGAGTCCACCGGCAATCAGTAGTCCCGGCACGATGCCGGCGAGGAACATGCGTCCCACGGAGACCTCGGCGATCACCGCGTAAATGATCATAGGAATCGAAGGCGGAATGATCGGCCCCATCACCGATGCAGTCTGGATCAGGCTGGCCGAAAACGCGGGCGGATAGCCTGCACGCTTCATCGCCGGAATGAGCACCGATCCGACCGCGGCCGCATCGGCCACGGCCGAACCGGAAATGCCCGCGAACACCATGCTGGTGACAACGCCTACCTGGCACAAGCCGCCGCGGACGTGGCCGATCACCGCATTGGCAAAGCGCAGGATGCGGTCGGTGACGCCGCTCACATTCATGAGCTCGCCGGCAAGGAAGAAAAAAGCAATTGCCAGCAGCGGGAAGTTGTCGATGCCGCTCACGAACAGCTGTGGAACGAGCTCGAGCGGCGTTCCCGGCCTGACGATGAACAGCGTCAGCAGACATGCCGCGAGGATCGCGAAGACCAACGGCGCGCCCAGCGCCGCCAGCGTGAGCATGCTGCCAAGGAGAATCGCCAGCGCCAAGGGTCAACGCCGGCCGCGCCAGTGGGCAATGCCTTGCGCCACGATCGCGACAATCCAGAGCGTGCTACCCGTCAATGCTGCCCAGTACAGGTACTGCACCGAGATGCCGAGCGCCACGTACCGGTCGTGGCGGGTGAGGTCAATCAGCCCCATCGATTTCCAGGCCATGACGGCAAGAAGCGCTACGCAAAGAGTTCCAACCCCAAGACCGACCGTGCGCCGCATGCGTGGACTCATCCGGTCGGCAAAATAGTCGATACGCATGTGCGCGGCACCGGCTGCCGCGATCATCACCATCCAGACGAAGAGCAAGCGCGTCAACTCTTCGCTCCATGGCATCGGCCAATTGAAGACGTAGCGCGCTCCCACCTGAGCCAACGTTGCGGCGAAGACCGCGACCAACAGCAGCGCGCTGATCGCGTCGACCGTGCGCCTCCCTCGTTCGGTCAGGCTACTTTTGCTGGGCGCGGATGGCATTGAGCAGATCGGGCCCGAACTCCTTCGTATAGGTGTCGGCGGTTTTCTGCGCGACTGCCGCCTGGAATGCCGGGACATCGACTTTCTCCACCACCAGCAATCCCTTGCCCTTCATTTCTACCAGGGCCTTGCCTTCGATCTCGCGATTGAGTTTGCGTTGGTACGCGGCCGCATCGCGCGCCGCACTAGCAACCGCCTGTTGCTGGGCCGGGGTAAGTTTATTGAACCGGTCGTTGTTCATCGCGATGATGGACACCGTGTAGGCGTGGCCGGTCAGCGACAGGTGCTTCTGCACTTCGTTGAACTTCTGCGAGCGGATGATTCCGATCGGATTCTCCTGGCCGTCGACGGTCCCCGTCTCGAGGGCCAGGTAGACCTCGGTAAACGCCATTGGCGTCGGATTCGCACCAAGCAGTTTGAACGCTTCCACATGCGCCGGATTGGGCGTGGTGCGGATCTTCAGTCCCTGCAGGTCCTTGGGCTCCTTGATCGGCCGCTTGGAGTTGGTGACATGCCGGAATCCGATCTCCCAGAACGCGAGGCCCTTCATGCGATTCGCCTCGAGTCCCGCCAGCAGTTGCTTACCGATGTCGCCATCGACCACCCGATAGACATGACCGTGGTCGACGAAGAGATACGGCAGGTCCAGTGCATTCAGTTTCTTGTCGAAGCGCGTGAAGAATGGGTTGCCGGTGATCCCCATGTCGATGGTGCCGAGGCGCACGCCCTCAAGGGTCGCCGCGTCATTGCCCAACTCGCCCGACGGATGAACCGAGATCACCACCTCCCCATTCGTCCGTTTCTTCACTTCGTCGGCGAAGTAGAGCGCCGCCTGGTGATGCGTGTCCGTGGTCGATTGCGTGTGCGCGAACTTGAGCGTGGTTTGCGCACCCACGGTGGCGGCAAGCGCGAACCATCCTGTGGCGGCGATCAAATGGCGAATTTGCATGACGTCCTCCGTACCCGGTCGAATGACGGGTTGGATAATTTTGCATACAAATAACGACCGGGTCAACCATTTTTGTGGTTGAATTCACCCTTTCAGCCCAATACTGCATGCACTATGCCGAATATCGCCCGCCTAAGTCTTCCCGTCGGCACGACCCCCCGACGCCCGGTGCACGAAGAAGTGCTCGCGCGGCTCCGCGACATGATTGTGGAGGGTGAGCTGGAGCCCGGGACGCACATCCCCGAGCGGACACTCTGCGAGAGCTTCGGCATCTCCCGCACGCCATTGCGCGAAGCGCTCAAGGCGCTGGCCTCGGAAGGGCTGGTGACTCTGTTGCCCAATCGCGGCGCGGTCGTCGCCGCACTCACCTTGAAGGACGTGGACGATGTGGTGCGCGTGATCGACGCACTCGAAGGGATGGCAGCAACCGCCGCCTGCGAACGTCTGACCGAGACGAGGCTCGCCACCATCGAAGACCTGCATCGCCAGATGGTCGCGCGACGCGAGACTGGCGATCTCATGGGCTACTTCAAGCTCAATCAAGAAATTCACGAGGCGCTCGTCGACGCTGCGGACAATCCCGTGGCCAGCACGATCTATCACTCACTCCTTTCCCGCATCCGCCGCTATCGTTTTGTCGGCAATCGCGAGACGGAGCGTTGGGAACAGGCCTTGGCGGAACACGAACATTTCCTGCAGGCCTTGCGGGAGCGCGACGGGGCGCTACTGCGAGCGCTGTTGCATTCGCATTTGCGCAACGGCTGGAGAGTGACGCGCGAACTGGTGCGGGAGGAGCTGGAGGCCAACGCCTGCCGCCCCGTGCGCATCCTGCGGCGCCCGCCTCGCGCAGCATGAACAGGATCGCTTGATGGACTACGAGGCGATTCTGCGCAGGTCTGACGGTGCGCCGCTTACCGCCGGCTTGGTTGGCGTGGGTGAATTCGGGACTTCGTTCCTGTTCCGCTCGGCCCGCGCCAGGGGGTTGCGCGTCGTTGCCGCCGCCGACTCCAATCTGGCACGCGTCGTCAGCGCGGCGCTGCAGGCAGGCTATCCCGAGGATCGCATTGCTCGATGCGAGACCGCCGGCCAGGCGCTCGCGGCCTGCGAGCGCATGCAGTTCGTTGCCACCACCGACCCGGCGGTGCTCGCCCAGTTGCCGCTCGATTTCATCGTGGAGGCAACCGGAACGCCCGAATCGGCGGCGCAGGTGGCAGCACTTGCCATTGCCAATGGCAAGCACGTTGCCATGGTCAGCAAGGAATGCGACTCGGTTATCGGCCCGGTGCTACAAGCCAGGGCTGCGAGTGCCGGCGTGCTCTGCACCGCGGTCGATGGCGACCAGCCGAGTCTCGCGATCGGTCTCGTGACCTGGGCACGAACGCTCGGCCTTGAGATCGTATCTGCAGGCAAGGCCAGCGAATACGACTTTGTGTTCGATCCGAACAACGCAAGCGTCACCGCCATCGGGCAATCGATGGTGGTGCCCGCCATGCGGGCGCTTTGGTCGGTTCCGGACGACGAGCTGTCGGCGTGTGTGCAGCAACGGGCCGAACTTCTGACACTGTGGCCACGCAGCACCGTGCCGGACTTGTGCGAACTGGGCATCATCGCCAACGCCACCGGCCTGCGGCCGGACAAGCCAACCCTGCACGCACCGATTGCGCGCACCCTCGAGCTGCCAGCGCTGCTGCGTCCTCGCGACGAAGGCGGCATGCTTGAATCAGCTGGCGTCTTGGAGATCTTCAACTGCCTGCGTCGTCCGGACGAGCTGAGTTTCGCCGGTGGCGTATTCGCAGTGGTGCGCTGCGACGACCCCGCCACCTGGAAGGTGCTGCGCGGAAAGGGCATTCCAACCAGCGACGATTTGCGTTGCGCACTGCTGCACAACCCGGTGCACCTGCTCGGTATCGAAGCTCCAATCTCCATGCTCGCCGCCGTTGCGTTCGGAAAGCCCTCCGGGTTACTTGCACCACATTTCGACCTGGTCGCGCGGGCGATCCGGCCGCTGGCGCGTGGCACGCGGCTCGACTTGGGCGAGCGGCACGCCATCGCGGGCGTGGAGCCGTGCTTGCAGCAGGCGCAGCCCGTACTCGCGACCGCACCCATTCCGTACTACATGGCGGCGGGCCACGTATTGCGCATGGATGTCGCCGCTGGGGAGACCCTGCGGCGCGAACACCTCGTCACCCCGGCCGACGCAACGCTTTGGAGATTGCGCGACGAGCAGGATCGCCAGTTCTTTCGCTAGACCGCACCGATGGACGATCTGCCCATCATCGACGCACATCACCACCTGTGGGACCTGACGCGCGGGCCGTTGCACTACCCCTGGCTACAAGACGAAGTACCGGAGCCGCACTTCCTCGGCGACCAATCGCCCCTCATGCGCGACTACCTGCCGGACGACTACCGGCGCGATACGACCGGCCATCATGTCGTTGGTACCGTGCATGTGGAAGCCGAATGCAGACGCGACCAGCAAGTGGCGGAAACCCGCTGGCTGACCGCGCTAAACGCATCGCATGGTCTGCCCAATGCGATTGTCGCCCACGCATGGTTCCACACGAACGATGCGGCCGACGTCTTGGCGCAACAAGCCGCCTTTCCGCTGGTGCGTGGCATCCGATCCAAGCCGGCGACGCGCAAGACCCCGGATGCACGGTCCACCGAGTTGACCGGGACGATGCAGGATCCGCGCTGGATCGAAGGTTTCCGGCGGCTCGAATCCTTTGGCCTGTCCTGGGATCTGCGCGTCCCGACCTGGCATCTTGAGGAGGCGGCCGAGGTGGTCCGCGCGCATCCCGGCATCGCGGTGGTCCTCAATCACACGGGCTTCCCGTGGGACCGTTCTGCGGCGGGGCTTGCGATGTGGCGTGCCGGGATGCGCAAGCTTGCCGCGTGTGACAACTGCTACTGCAAGTTATCGTGCCTTTGCCTGCTCGACGGCGCGTGGAACTATGAAGAAAA
>JBBQEY010000212.1:0-5598 GCA_038321425.1 Burkholderiales bacterium
CTTGTAGTCGCGGTCGATCGACGACACGCGTGCCGGCACGTTGTCCATGATGAGGCGGAGTTCAGCTTCCGAATCGCGCAATGCTTCCTGTGCCTGCTTCAGGCCGTGGATGTCGTTCATCAGCACGAAGGCGCCATGCACCTCGCCTGATTGCGCGGCGTCCGGCACCACGCGGATCGTCATCCAGCGGCGCACGCCGTTGGTACCCTGCACCAGCCGGTCGAAGGCCGTGGATTCGCCGTCGAGCGCGCGCGTCAGCATTGCCTGCGCGCTCTGGTAGATGGCGTGGCCCACCACGTCGCGCAAACGCATCGTGCTCGACTGCTCCTGCGTCAGGCCGAAGAACTGCAGGAAAGTACGGTTCACATACAGGCAGCGCTCGTCGCGATCGATGTACGCCACCGGCGCAGGCACGCCGTCCATGATCGCGCGCAATGTACCGCTGCGTGCGGCCAGCTCGTCCTGCGCCTGTTTCAGGTCGGTGATGTCGTGGCCGACGACGTACTCGCCTTTGGCGGTGCCGTCGAAGCGGAGGTCGGGCACGCACCGCACGCGGATCCAGCGCTCGCGGCCCGACGCATCGATCAGTGAGCGCTCGTAGATCACTGGCGTATGGTTGTCCGCGCGGTCGCGCCGCGGCGTGAGCGCCGCCGCCAGCTCCGACCCCAGCACTTCATCCGTGGTCTTGCCCACCACCTGGTCGCGCGTCAGGCCGACCAGCCGCAGGAACGATTCATTCACGAACTCGTAGCGACCGTCCTCACCCACGTAGACGATGGGCTCCGGGATGTTGTCGTTGAAGAGTCGCAGCTGCTCCTCGCGCGAGGCCAGTGCCTGCTCGGTCGCCTTGAGGTCGTGGATGTCGTATTCGGTGCAGTAGAGACCACGTACATTACCGGCCACGTCGAGGTCCGGGACGATGCGGCCGTGCAGCCAGCGGCGCTGACCCTGCGCGGTGTTGCCCACGCGCTCGTACTCGACCTGCTCGCCAGCCTGCGCGCGCTTCAGGATGGGCCGCAGGAACGACGCAACGTCGGAGGTCATCACCTCGAAGGGCGTCTTGCCGTAGATTTCGTCCTGCGGCTTCAACACCGCGTTGGCGAAGGCCTGATTGACGAAGGTGTACTTGAGGTTGCGGTCGATGTACGCGATGGGGCCCGGGATGTTGTCCGCGAAGAGGCGCATCTGCGCTTCCTGCGACTTCAACTGGTCGCGGATGCGGATGTCGTCCTCGATGTCGGTCATCACCGCGAAGGCGCCGCCCACACGGCCGCCCACTTCGCGATCAGGGAACAGCGTGACGCGCGTCCAGCGGCTGTCGCCGTCAAGCTGCTTCTCGCGCCGCTCGTAGCTCACCGTGGCGCCGGCGAAAGCGCGCTCGACATAACCTTGCATCTCGGCAAAGGCATCGGGCGGCAGCACTTCCTTGAGGCTGTGGCCGGGTACGTCCTCCGCCGGCGCGCCGATGCGCGCGCCGAACGGCTTGTTGGCAAACCGGACCTTCAGTTGCCGGTCGAAGTAAAGGATAGGTACGCCGACGCTGTCGGTGACAAGCCGCAGCCGGTGTTCGCGCTGGCCTGCCTCAAGCTCGAGGCGCTTTAGGTGATCGACGTCGCTGTACGTGGCGATAAAGCCGCGTACCTGGCCCTGCGGATTGCGGTCCGGGTAGTAGTCGACGCGGATCCACAACGCCGGTCGGCCCGCCGTGATCAGCTGCCGCTCGTAAGTGGTGCGCTCGCCGGACAGCGCGGCCTCGATGTAAGCGCGGTAGAGCTGGAACACCTCGCGGCCCAGCACCTCGATGGCCTCGCGGCCGATCACCTGGACTTCGGGCTTGCCCAGCCAGTCGAGGTAGGCCTTGTTCACGAAGCGGTAGCGCTGGTTGCGGTCGATGTAGGCGACCGGCAGCCCGAGCGCATCGAGCTTGCGCCGCGACAACGCCAGCAACGACCCGCGTTCGACCGGCTCGCCGACGGTGTGCGCCGGGAGATCGATGCGATTGACGGATCGCGTAAGGGCCATGGATGTGCCGTTGGGGTTATCGACCGGATCCGGGCATGGCGATAGGCGATGCCCACCCACAGCACCGCCACCTCTCAGCTCCCGAAATTCACCGGAAACGCTTGCATCGGGGTATCTAAAGCAACAATCGCGCCCGCGATGGCATGGGGCACCCGGTCAACCACCTGCCCGGCGCGGTTACAATCCGCGTCACACCCCACCCCCCGGCGGCACCCTGTACGCGCCGGGGCGGGGCCGATCCCATTGACACCCCCAAATTCATCCAATTGCCCTCCCAGCACTCGCTTCGCCCGCGTCGCCCGTGGCGTCGTCTGACCTTGATCGGCGCCGTCGCCACGCTGGTGGCCGTCTCGCTCCCGGCCATCGCGTCAACCGGCGGCGGCGCGCATGTTGCCACCACGTTCCTCTGGATCGGCATCCTGCTGTTGCTGGCCAAGGCTGCGGGGCTGGTCGATAAGATCGGGCAGCCCCCGGTCCTGGGCGAACTGCTGATGGGGGTCCTGATCGGCAATCTTGCACTGCTGGGATTGCCGTCGGGGCTGACCGCCGTCACGGATGGCCTGGTCGACAACGAAATCCTCCGCTTCCTCGCCGAATTCGGCGTCGTGATCCTGCTGTTCCAGATCGGGCTCGAGTCCGACGTATCGACGATGCGCAAGGTGGGCGTGCCTGCTTTCCTCGTCGCCTGCGTCGGGGTCGTGATTCCTTTCGTTCTCGGCACCTATATCATCGGGCCGTGGCTGCTGCCTGAACTCTCGTTCAACGGCCACCTGTTCCTCGGTGCAACGCTCACCGCGACCTCCGTCGGCATCACCGGCCGCGTCTTCCAGGATCTCAACGTCCTGCGTTCACGTGAAGCGCAGATCGTACTTGGTGCTGCGGTGATCGATGACGTGATTGGGCTGATCATCCTCGCCATCGTCTCTGCCATCGTGACGGCCGGGACCGTCGATATCTGGGGCGTGCTCATTATCACCGCGAAGGCTGTCGCCTTTCTCGCTGCAGCACTCGTCATGGGACGGTTCGCCGCACCGCAGTACTCGCGCGCGTTTTCGCGCATCCATACAGGGACCGGCATGAAAGTCGCGGTGCTGCTCGCCACGTGCCTCATATTTGCATGGGCTGCCCATGCGATCGGCCTGGCACCCATCGTGGGTGCATTCGCCGCCGGCCTGATCCTTGACGAAGTTCAATTCCGCGGCTTCGTGGAGCCGGGGCTGGTAAGCGATGTACGGGAGGCCGTTGCGACGGCACCCGCGGGTACGCGCAACGAGGTCGAAGTGGCCTTGCGAAAGCATGGCCAGCACAGCCTTCAGCACCTGATCGAGCCGGTCGGCCATCTGCTGGTGCCCCTCTTCTTCATCTTCACCGGCATGCAGGTGAAGCTGGCCACGCTGTTCGACTGGCATATCCTGATGGTGGGTGCCGTGATCACGCTCGCCGCATTCCTGAGCAAGCTCGCCTCGGGCATGGTGGCAGGCAAGGTGCGCAGGTGGGTGGTGGGCTGGGGCATGGCGCCCCGGGGCGAAGTCGGATTGATCTTCGCCGTGGCTGGAAAGGCTTTGGGCGTGATCCCGGATGATGTGTTTTCCATGATCATTGTCGTCGTTATCATGACCACGCTGCTGACGCCGCCGATCCTCGTCGCAGCGATCAAGCGCGGCGGCGTGACCAACTGACGCGCAGGGCAACGCACGGTCTCCGGTACGGCGCTTTTCAAGGAGGAGGGTTGCAGATGAAGTTCCAGCGTACGTTCCTGCCCGCCACTGCACTGCTGCTTGCAGCATCGACGCTGTCGGCGCAGGAGATCACGATCTTCCAGAACCCAAATTTCAGCGGGCCCAATTTTTCCGCGACGAGTTCGGTGACGAACCTCGCCAACGTGGGCTTCAATGACCGGGCGGCGTCAGTCACGATTCGCGCCGGGACGTGGCAGCTTTGTTCCGACGATTTCTTCCGCGGGCAATGCGTGACGCTGCCGCCTGGCAACTACAACAATCTCGGTACCATGGGGCTCAACAATGCCGTGTCGTCGCTGCGCGAAGTGGGCTGGAGCGGCGGCAGTGGCGGAATCGGCGGTGGGGGGGGCGGTGGCGGATGGAATGCCGGCGGTTCGGCGATCACGCTGTTCGACAGCCAGGGTATGACGGGACGGTCGGTGACGCTGAACGGCCCGGTCGCCAACTTCGACGACCTCCGCTTCAATGATCGCGCCAGCTCGGCCATCATCGCGCGCGGCACGTGGCAGATCTGCACCGATGCGAATTTCAGCAGTAGCTGCGAGACGTTCCGGCCCGGACGCTACGACAACATCGGCGGCGTCACCGGCCGCGCCAGTTCTGCGCGTCCGATCGATGGCAGCGGGGGTGGCGGCGCCGGCTGGGGCGGCAGCGGCGGTGGCGACTGGCAAGGCGGACCGCGCATCGTCATGTACGAAGGTCCCAATTTTTCCGGTCGCTCGTACATGGTAAGCCAGGACATCGTGCGCAACTTCAGCGGTAGCGGCTTCAATGATCGCGCATCATCATTGCGCGTCGAACAGGGCTACTGGATGGTCTGCACCGATGCCAATTTCGGAGGGCAGTGCCGCACGCTGGGCCCGGGTGACTACGCCACGCTGCCGTACGGTCTTTCGAACTCGATCTCGTCGGTGCGCAAGATCTCCAACGACTATCCGTACAACCGTCCTCCCAATTGGTGATGGTCCGCATGACGCCACAGACAGCGCGGGTGCGAACGGCTCGCCACATGCAGTTGCGCCATGCCCGTCGTTGACGACATCGCGGGGCTGCGCTGCGTGCTGGCGCGCTCGCGCATCATCGCCGTGGTCGGGCTTTCCGCGCAGTGGTTCCGCCCGAGTTATTTCGCCGCAAAGTACATGCAGGATCACGGCTACACGATCATTCCGGTGAATCCCGCCTACCAGGAAGTGCTGGGACAACGCTGCTATCCGGACCTGGCGTCGATTCCCGGTCCGGTAGACATGGTCGATTGCTTTCGCAAGGCCGCCGACATACCGCCCATCGCCGCTGCGGCGGTGGCCAAGGGCGCGCACGTGCTGTGGATGCAGTTGGGCATCCGCAATGATGCCGCCGCCAAAGTTGCGCTCGACGCCGGGCTCGACGTCGTGATGGACCGCTGCGTGAAGATCGAACATGCGCGCATCCTGGGCGGCCTCAACTTCGCCGGCGTGAACACCGGCGTCATTTCCGCGCGGCGCGCGGGCTGACGGCGACTACCCACCATGGCTGACCGCCGTTTCGGCTTCGATACCCTGTGTCTGCATGCGGGACAGATCCCGGACGCCGCCACCGGCGCGCGCGCGCTGCCCATCTACCAGACGACGTCGTTCGTGTTCGACAGCGCCGACCACGCGGCCAGCCTCTTCAACCTGCAGACCTTCGGTAACGTCTACTCGCGGATTTCCAATCCCACGGTGGCGGCGCTGGAGGAACGCGTGGCGGCGCTGGAAGGCGGACGTGCCGCGCTGGCCACCGCCACCGGCATGGCCGCACAAACTGTCGCGCTGCTCACGCTATGTCGTGCCGGCGACCACATCGTCGCCGCGCGCACGCT
>JBBQEY010000213.1:0-5588 GCA_038321425.1 Burkholderiales bacterium
GCAATGCGATCACCATCCCGCCGGTGGCCGCGCGGGCGATCGCGGCCCCCGCACGATGCGTGGCCGCAATATCGTCGAGCTGGTAGTGGTCGCTCATGTCCGGGAGGATAGCCGCAATGCGCTAGGCTTCTGCCGATGGAATTGAATCCGCATGCCCCCTCCGCTCCACCGCCGCGTGACTGGACCGCACTCGCCACGACGCTGCTTGCGTGGGGGCGCGAACTCGGCTTCGAGGACGTCGGTATCACCGACACCGATCTTTCCGCCGAAGAGCCGAAGTTCGCGCGCTGGTTGGCGGCGGGCCGGCACGGCACGATGGACTACATGGCACGGCATGGCACCGCGCGCACGCGTCCCGGCGAACTCGTGCCCGGGACCATCCGCGTGATCTCGGTGCGGATGAACTATTGGCCGCCCGCCGCCGCCGCACCCGAGCTCACGCTTGCCGATGGGGAGCGCGCCTATGTCGCGCGTTACGCGCTCGGCCGCGATTACCACAAGGTGCTGCGGCATCGGCTGCAGCAGCTGGCCGACCGCCTCGTCCACGAGGTCGGCCCCTTCGGGTACCGCGTGTTCACCGACAGCGCGCCGGTGCTGGAAGTCGCGCTGGCCGCGAAGGCGGGTCTCGGCTGGCGCGGCAAGCACACGTTGCTGCTGACGCGCACGATGGGCTCGTACTTCTTCCTGGGCGAGCTCTACACCGACCTGCCGTTGCCGCCATCCGCCCCGGTCGAGAATCACTGCGGCACCTGCACCGCATGCATCGGTGCCTGTCCCACGGGCGCGATCGTGGCGCCCTACGAACTCGATGCGCGCCGCTGCATCTCCTACCTGACGATCGAATTGAAGGGCAGCATTCCGGAAGACTTGCGCCCGCTGATCGGCAATCGCGTCTACGGCTGCGACGATTGCCAATTGGCCTGTCCGTGGAATCGCTACGCGCAGGCGGCGTCGGCGCAAGATTTCAGGGACGTGCGCCACGGCCTCGATCACGCGACGCTGGTGGAGCTCTTCGGCTGGACGGCCGCCGAGTTCGACGAACGGATGAAGGGCAGCGCCATACGCCGCATCGGCTACGAGCGCTGGTCGCGCAATCTTGCTGTGGGCCTCGGCAATGCGCCCCCTGCCGCGGCTATCGTCACCGCGCTGGCGGCCCGCGCCGACGACCCGTCAGCGCTCGTGCGCGAGCACGTTGCCTGGGCACTGGCGCGGCAGCGCGCGGCGGCACCCTGATCGCGCGTCAGCCGCCCTTGCCCTGCGGCGCCCACGCCTTCAGGAACGCGATGAACTTCGCGCGATCGCCGGCAGCAATTGGGCAACGCTGGCCGCCGCGAACGCGAGCATCAGCAGTGCCACGGTGGAACGATTCCAGATGATCGAAATAGTCATGGTCACCGTATGAGTTGGTTCATTGACACGATGGGCAGCATGATCGCCAGCACCAGCACCAGCACGATCGCGCCCATCACCACGATCAACGCCGGCTGCAACAGCGCGGCCAGCCATGCGAGGCGCCGCTCGGCGTCACGTTCGAGTTCCTCCGCTGCGCGCGCCAGCAACGGTGCCAGGCGCCCGCTCTGCTCGCCACTGCTGACGAGATGCAGCAGCACCGGCGGAAACACGTTTTGCTCGCGCAAGGCGCGCGACAACGCAACCCCTTCGCGGACCAGCGCGCTCCCGCGCCGCGCCGCCTCGGCCATCGGAATCGTGCGCACCACGTCGGCGGCGGCTTCGAGCGCACGCAGCAATGGTGCGCCACTGCCCACCAGGATCGACAGCGTGCTGGCGAAGCGCGCGGCATCGAGGCTGCGCACCAGACGCCCGGCGACCGGCAGGCGCAGCAGCAGCGTATGCCAGCGCGCGCGCAATGCCGGTTGGCGGCGCGCCCACAGCAACGCGAGCGTCGCGACCACCACCAGCACCACCCAGCCCCAGAACGTCGCGCGGAAGAACGTGCTGGTGGCGATCAGGGCCTGCGTCAGCCACGGCAGCGTCTGCCGGCTTTGCTGGTAGACGGCCACGACCTGCGGCACGACGTAGGCCAGCAGCACCGCGATCACCGCGAACGCGATCACCGTGACCACCGCCGGATAGATCAGCGCGAGGATCACTTTTTGCCGCAAGGCCTCGCGGGCTTCGAGGTAATCGGCAAGATTGGCCAGAACTTCGGGCAGGCGGCCGGTTTCGGCGCCCGCGCCCACCAGCCCGCGATACAAGGCCGAAAACGCGCGCGGATACCGCGCCATGCCATTGATCAGCGATTCACCGGTGCTGACATGCGCGCGCAGCGACGTCACCAATTTAGCGGCGCGTGGATCGTCGGCCTGCTCGCCCACGGCGGCCAGCGCCTGGTCGAGCGGCAATCCGGATTGCGTCAGCGTGGCCAGCTGCCGCGTGGTCAGAGCAAGCAGCGCGGGCGGCAGCCGCAGCCATGCCGAACCATCGGCGCGCGGCGCCGCGGCCGTGACTGCCGTGGGCGTGAGGCCTTGCGCGCGCAACTGGTCGCGCGCTGCGCGAGGCGTGTCTGCGTCGACGACGCCCTGGCGCACGTGCCCGTGCCCGTCGACGGCCTCCCAGCGGTATGCGGCCATGGTCATCCCGCGCGCGTCACGCTTCGCGCGTGACGCGCAGCAACTCGGCCAGCGACGTGCGGCCTGCGGCGACCAGCCGGGCGCCGTCGCGGCGGAGGCTCCGCATGTCGGCGGCAATGGCTGCGTCGCGCAACGCCAGTTCACCAGCACCGGCGTGCACGATCCGGCGAATGGATTCGTCGACGACCAGCAATTCGTAGATGCCAGTCCGCCCGCGAAACCCGCTGTCATGACAGGCTTCGCAACCGGGGGCCGTCGCCAGCACCTGCGCGGCAGGCAGCCCAAGTGACACGAGCAACGCGCCTTCGGCGGCGGAAGGCGCGTGCGTGACTTTGCACACCGGGCACAGCGTGCGCACCAGGCGCTGCGCCAGCACGCCAAGCAGGCTCGACGCGAGCAGGTACGGCTCCACGCCCATGTCGGCCAGTCGCGTCACCGCACTGGACGCATCGTTCGTATGCAGCGTGGCCAGCACCAGGTGACCCGTGAGCGACGCCTGCACGGCGATCTGTGCAGTCTCGAGATCGCGGATCTCGCCGATCATGATGACGTCCGGATCCTGGCGCAGGATGGCCCGCAACGCGCGCGCGAAGTCGAGCTCGATGCGCGGATTGACCTGCGTCTGCGCGACGCCATCGAGCGCGTACTCGATCGTGTCTTCCACCGTCATCATGTTGACCGCGCCGCGCGGCAGCCGCGACAGTGCGGCGTACAGCGTCGTGGTCTTGCCCGACCCGGTCGGGCCAGTCACCAGCACGATGCCGTGCGGTTGCCGGATCAGCGTGTCGATCACGTCGAGCGTGCGGCCTTCCATGCCGAGCGCGGCAAGGTCGAGTTGCGCACTGTCGCGGTCCAGGAGCCGCAGCACGACGCGCTCACCAGCACCGGTAGGCAGCGTGGACATCCGCACGTCTACCTGCTTGTCGCCAAGCTTCAACGCGATGCGGCCATCCTGCGGCAGCCGCTTCTCGGCGATGTCGAGGCTGGCCATGATCTTGAGGCGCGACACCAGCGCCGCATGCAAGGCGCGCGGCGGCTCGATGATGTCGCGCAGCACGCCGTCGACGCGAAAGCGCACGACACTGCGCGCCTCGAAGGGCTCGAAGTGGACGTCAGACGCGCGCTCGCGCAACGCCTGCAGCAGCAGTGCGTTGATCATCCGGATTACCGGCGCCTGCGTCGTGCTGTCGAGCAGGTCCTCCGTCACCGGCATGTCCTGCATCAGCCGCGCGAGATCGGTCTCGCGCGCCAGGTCGGTGGCCATCGTGGCGGTGGCCGCCGGCGCGCCCTGGTTGTAGGTGCGCGCCAGTTCGCGCGCGAATTCCTCGGCCGGCACGGTGCGCGCGACCAGCGCGCGTTGCAGAACCCGCTTCACTTCGATGACGCCGTCGGCGGTGGCATCCGGACGCAGCAGCACGATGACGGCCTCGCCGTCGAGGCCCGCCGGCAGTACGCCGTGCGCCTTCGCGAACGCGTAGGGAATCTCGGCGGCAAACGACGCCGCCGTGGGAGGCAGCTGGGGACGGGCGGTCATGGCGCGGACCCGCGAGCAACCTACAGCAACGGCGCGGGTTCGCGCGGCGGCGCGGTGACGCTCGGCAGGTTGCCTTCCGGCGTGCCGGGCATCACGCCCTTGGGCGGCAACGTGGGCACCGTCCGGTCCTGCCAGAAGTAGCGATCCTGCGGCCGGCTCTTGTCCTGCTCGCCCTTGATGTAGTCGTAGCGTTCGGAGGTGAGGTTGCGGCCCTGCGCGTCGGTGCGCACGACGGTGGGCTTGAGGAAGATCATCAGGTTGACCTTCTGCCGCTTGCGCGCGTCGTAGCGGAATAAGGCACCGATGCCCGGAATGCTGCCCAGCACCGGCACGCGATCGGACCCATCGGCGAAACTGTCCTGGATAAGGCCGCCCAGCACCGCGACCTGCTGGTCGTCGACGATAACCGAGGATTCGAGCGCGCGCTTCGACAGCACGAGGCCGGTCGTGGTGGTGAACGATTCGATCCGCGACACTTCCTGGTAGATCGAGAGGCGGATCGTGCCGCCTTCGGTAATCTGCGGCTTCACGCGCAGCATGACACCGATGTCGCGCCGGTCGAAGGTCTGGAACGGCTGCGTCGACAGCGAACCCGGCGTCGTGAACTGGCCCGTCACGATCGGCACGTTCTGCCCGACGATGATGCGCGCCTCCTCGTTGTCGAGCGTCAGCAGCGTGGGCGTGGACAGGATGTTGGCGCCGGCGTCGGTCTCCAGCGCGCGCGCCAGGAAGCCGAGGTTGGTGATGGTGCCAAGCCCGGGGATGCTGACAGTGCCGTCGATCACGCCGAGATTGAGGCCCTGCCCCAGCGCGCTGATGTTGATCGAGCCCGCGATGATGTTGTTGCCGCTGTCGCGCGTGCCGAAATTGGTGCCGCCGAAGCCCTGCACGTTGGTCTTGTCGATGCCCTGCAGGATCTGCCACTGGATGCCGAACTCGGCGGCGCGGTCGGCCGCCACTTCGACGATCAGCGCCTCGACGAACACCTGCGCGCGCCGCACATCGAGTTTCTCGATGATCGCGCGCAGGTTGTTGTACAGGGGCTCAGGCCCCATGATGATCAGCGCATTGTTCGCGACATCGGCCTGGATGGAGAGGCCGCCGGGTATTGCGCCGCCGCTGTTCGATCCGCCCGAGAATGGATTGGCGTTGTTGGCCGCCTGCGTGGGCGAAATGGCGCTGGCATTGGCCCCGGACGCATTGCCCGAGCCCGCATTGGCCGCCGACGCACTGCCCAACTGGTTGCCGATGACCGACGGCGCCGACGTCGAAATGGTACCGGCATCATTGCCGCCGGAGAGCAGCGCACGCACGGTCTGCGCCACGCGCGCGGCGTCGGCGTTCTTGAGGTAGACGATGAACATGTTGCCGCCAGGACGTCCCGGCGTGTCGAGCTGCTCGATCAAATTTCGAGCGCGCGCGGCCCGCGCCGGATTTTCCGAGCGCAGCAGGATGCTGTTGGA
>JBBQEY010000214.1:0-5579 GCA_038321425.1 Burkholderiales bacterium
AGCATCAGGTTGGCGCCGCTGCCGTGCAACCGGCGGCAGATGGCGGCGCCTACACGCTTGGCCCCGCCTGTGATCAACACGACTTTTCCCTGCACGCGGCGCTCCGGCGCTAGACTTCCGGCACACTAGCACATCGACCCGAGGCCAGCGACCGCTCACCGTCTTTCCGCGCGCATGTTGACCGCACTGTCCTCCCCGCTGCCCGACCCCGATGCCGACGCCCGCGCGCACAGTGCCGCGGTGCTGGCCGACGTGCGCGCCGCGATCACTGCCGCGGGTGGTTTCGTTCCGTTCGACCACTACATGCAGCGGGTGTTGTATGCGCCCGGCCTCGGCTACTACGTGGCCGGTGCGCGCAAGTTCGGTGCGGACGGCGACTTCGTCACGGCACCGGAGATGACGCCGCTGTTCGGCATGGCGCTGGCGACGCAGGTGGCCGCGATCCTCGCTGTCTCGCAGGCGCGGCAGGTGGTCGAACTGGGCGCGGGCAGTGGCGCGCTGGCGGCGGACCTGCTCAACGCGCTGGCCGAGCGCGATGCGTTGCCGGCGCAATACCTGGTCCTCGATGTCAGCCCGGAGTTGCGCGAGCGACAGCGCGTCATGATCAGTGCGCGTGCGCCGGCCCATGCCGGCCGCGTCGCGTGGATCGACGCACCGCCCGCCGCCATCGACGGTGCCATCGTGATGAACGAAGTGCTGGATGCCATTCCACCCGCCATCGTGATGCGTCGCGATGGCGCGTGGTTCGAACGCGGCGTGACGGCGCTAACGGGACTGGCGTGGGCCGAGCGTCCGCTGCACGATGCGGTACTGATCGCCGCCGCTGCAGAGCGCTTTCCGCTGACGATCGATTTTTGCAGCGAAGTCAACCTGAAGGCCGAGGCGCTGATACGCGACCTGGCGCAACGCATGACCGGCGGCGCCATGCTGATCGTCGACTACGGCCACGCGCAGCACGACTATTACGCGCCCCACCGCGATGGCGGCACGCTGCGCGCGCATTATCGCCATCGGGCGCTCGACGATCCATTCATCTGGCCCGGCCTCACCGATCTGACGGCACATGTTGATTTCACCGCCATCGCCGTGGCGGGCTGCGATGCCGAGATGACGCTGGCGGGTTACACGGCGCAGGCCCCCTTCCTCGTCAACGTGGGCATCCTCGATGCGTTGCAGGCGACCGGTGCGCCAACGACGCCAGCGTATCTGCGCGAGGCGTCCGCCGTGCAGAAACTGCTGTCGCCCACCGCAATGGGTGAATCCTTCAAGGTGCTGGCGCTGGCGCGCAGCGCGGATATCGTGTGGACGGGTTTCGCGCAGGGCGACCGGTCGCACAAGTTGTAGTCGCGGCTGACGCTAGGGCACGAACACGCGCGTGATCTCGTTGCGCAACAATTGACCCACCGCGATCCCCAGCGCCGCCGCGCCCGCATTCACATGCGACACGATGCCGTGGTCCCACGCATCCTGCGCGTCACCGATCCGTGCCGAGTCGTGGCGGACCGCAAGCCCCGGCGTGCCGCGCGCCTCGAGCATGTCCAGCGCGACGATGCCCGCGCAATTCTTGCCCACGCCGGCATCGTTCAGGCAGCACAGCGCCAATGGGAACAGGATCGCGTACTGCGCGGAGCTGCGCCCGCCGTGCGAGCCGCTGATCACGATCTGGCCGGCGTCCGCGGCATCGATCCACGTGATGGAATCGAGCAGCAGCACCCGCCGCTGACCCAGCACCGCCATGACCGGCTTCCTCATCGGACCTCCACGGCTGCCATGATACGGGCGGCGCGGGACGCCGATGATCTTGTCCGTGCCGGCCGAGGAGATCCGCTTCATCGCGGCCCGACCCGACGCCGACGAAAAGCGCCGTCGATGGGTCCGCGTGTCCGCGGCGGGAGCGTCAGCGAGCTGGAGCCAGTCCGCGCTTATCCAGCAACGGCTCGACGCGCGGATCGCGGCCCCGGAACGCGCGATAGGCTTCGGCCGGGTCGCGTGAGCCGCCAGCCGAATAGACGTACTTCAGAAGCCGCGCCGCGAGTGCCGCGTCGAAGGGATCGCCGGCCTCGACGAATGCCTCGTAGCCATCCGCGTCGAGCACCTCCGCCCACATGTAGACGTAGTAGCCCGCCGCATAGCCCGGGCTGCCGAACAGATGCCCGAAGTGTGGCAGCCGGTGGCGCAGCACGATCTCGCGCGGCATGCCGATCCGCGCCAGCTCTGCGGTTTCGAACGCGGTGATGTCGATGCCGGCGGGGTCTCCCTGCGCGTGCAGCGCCATGTCGATGAGCGCGCAGGCGGTGTACTCGACGGTCTCGAAGCCCTGGTTGAACTGCCGCGCGGCGTGGAAACGCTGCAGCAAAGCATCCGGTATGGGTGCGCTGGACGCGTAATGAAGCGCGTGCCGGCGCAGCACATCGGGCTCCAGCGCCCAATGCTCGAAGAGCTGCGACGGAAATTCCACGAAGTCCTTCAGCACATTGGTGCCCGAGAAACGCACGTAGGTCACCTGCGACAGCAGCCCATGCAGGCCGTGACCGAACTCGTGGAAGAGTGTGCGCACGTCGTCGGTGGACAGCAGCGTCGGTTCGCCGTCCGGCGCTTTCGCGAAATTGTTGTTGTTGATGACGATCGGCAGCACATCGCTGTCGGTGCGCGACTGCGCTCGATAGAGACTCATCCATGCGCCGCCGCGCTTTTCCGGCCGCGCAAAGTTGTCGGACAGGAAGAGGCCGACGACGGCATCGCCGCGATCGCGGACTTCGAAGATGCGAACGTCCGGATGATAAGCCACGAGGTCCGGGCGGGCGATGAAGTGGATGCCGAAGAGGCGACCCGCGCAATCGAACGCCGCGGCCAGCATCCGGTCAAGGGAAAAATAGGGTTTCAGCGCTGCGGCATCGAAGTCGTACTTCGTGGCCCGCACCATTTCGGCGTAGTAGCGCCAGTCCCACGGCTCGATCGTGATGTCGTCGCCGCGCGCGCTCGCCGCGGCCTGCAGCGCATCCCGCTCCTTCATGGCCTGCGCTTTGGCAGGTTCCCAGACGCGCGCCAGCAATTCCGCGACGGCCGCAGGCTTGCGCGCCATCCGGTCGACCAGCGCGTAGTCGGCGTAGCTGGCATATCCCTGCAGATGTGCGAGTTCATGGCGCAGCGCGAGGATTTCACGCGCGACGGGGCGATTGTCGTGTTTACCGTCGCTCTCACCCCGGCGCGTCCACGCGGTGAACGCTTCCTTCCGCAAGTCGCGGCGGTCCGAGTAAGTAAGGAACGGGACGACAAGCGATCGCGACAGCGTGATGACCCATGCGTCGGCCACGTCACGCTGCTGCGCGGCAGCGCGCGCGGACGCGCGCAGCGATTCCGGTAGCCCCGCAAGATCGGCTTCGGTGCGCAGCACGAGACCATAGGAGGCTTCGTCGGCCAGCTCGTTCTGCCGGAACTGCGTATAGAGCGCCGCGAGACAAGCGCCAATGTCGGTCAGTCGCTGGCGCGCCGCCGCGTCGAGGCGGGCGCCTGCGTACACGAAGTCGAGATAGGTGCGTTCAAGCAACCGCAATGCCTCGGGTGCGAGGTCCAGCGTTGCGCGGCGCTGGTGCAGCGCGTCGATGCGGACGAACATACCGGCGTGCAACAGCACGGCATTGTGGTGGGACGCGAGTTTCGGCATCAGGTCGCGTTCGACCGTCTGCAGGTCGGGTGAGGTATGCGACGCGGTAAGGTTGAAGAAGAGCCGCATGGCGCGCGTCAGCATCCGTCCGCTGCGGTCCAGCGCCGCGATCGTGTTCTCGAACGTGGGCGGCGCGACGTCGGCGGCAATGGCCTCCACTTCGCGCCAGTGATCCTGCATCAATGTCTTCAGCGCCGGAGCGAAGTGCTCGGCACGAATTTGCGCGAAGGGGGGCAGCCCATGCGGGGTATCCCAGGTCGAAAGCAGTGGGTTGGCGGCGGTGTCGGTCATGGCAATGGCCTGGGCGAGCGATAAGCTTGCGATCTCGCGAAGTACGGCAAGGTGGTGGAGGCAGCCGGCAACATGATCGAGTGATCACCGGGCCGGTCGCGTACCTTACACGTGCCAGCCGCATCGCGCCGGCCAAGGGACTTCCCGAGACTAGCGTTCCATCTTTTCGCGGATGTCTTTTAGCGCATCGATGAAGGCATTGAGCCCGGACTTGTCGAAGCCTTCCGGTTCGGTCTCGAATTCGAGCAGCAGCCGCTTGCGGTTGCCCGACAGATGCAGCGTCACCTCGCCGCAGCGACCCAGGTCGATTTTCCTGCTGATGGGGTCCTTCATGGGAAATGCCTTTCGGGAGTGGGGGTCCGGGCGCCGCGGGATGGCGCGCGACGAGGAGGCGTTATACCGCAAGTGTTCGCACCCCGCTGTCACAATTGTCACAATTCCACCTGAGTCGCAGTCCCTGACGCGCTGCCAGACGTGACAAGGCCGGCGCACGCATGCGCCGGCCTTGGTTGTTACGAGACGGCGAAGATCAGCCGGTCTTGACTTCGAGATTGTCGATCACGGAACGCACGCCGCTCGTGTTCTGCGCGATCTGCGTCGCGCGCGCCTTGAGCTCCGAACTGGCGACGGTCCCGCTCAGCGTCACGACACCATCCTTCGTGTCGACGTCGATCTTCAACGCGGAGAGTCCGGGCTCGGCCAGCACCGCACTCTTCACGCTCGTGGTGATGAACGAGTCTTCGATCGCCACGCCAGCGCGCGTGGCGGCGCCGTCGGCAGGCAGCGTCGACGTCGCGGCGCGATTGTTTTGCGGCATCGCCGACGTCGTGCTGGTATCACGATCGCTGCATCCGGCGCCCACAAGGGCTAAGCCGGCGACTAGCGCGACCATCAGGGAAGTACGTTGTGGCGAATACATGCAGTGGATCCTTTCGTCGTTGGCGGCTGTTGATGCCTGCCATGGGGGATCTCCGGGGGTGACCCGGAGGCGTGTACCTATGGTGCCTCAGGGGTTCGCCTCGCGAATCCGGACATGTCCGCGTTGTATTGTCAGCTTGCGGCACGCGCGACGTAGGACGGCAGGAGGAAACGCCTCCTGCGTGATGCCCGGGGTCAGGGACGCGCGGGCAAACGCGTGGCCCCGAATTGCCACAGCAGGAACGCCAGGATGTCGGCGCGTTCCTCGTCTAGCGGGGGTTGACGCCTTGCCGGACTGCCCCCATCTTTCGCCCCTAGCCCCTCGGGCACCGCACCTCCCCTTCTCACGGATTCAACTCATGAGCACCAAACAGACAATGTCCTTCCAGGCCGAGGTCAAGCAGATCCTGCACCTCGTCACTCATTCGCTGTACTCGAACAAGGAGATCTTCCTGCGCGAGCTGATCTCCAACGCCTCGGACGCCTGCGACAAGCTGCGCTTCGAGGCGCTGGACAACGCCGCGCTGTTGGAAGACAACGCCACGCTGGCGATCCGCGTGTCTTTCGATGCGGCCAACCGCACCGTCACCATCAGCGACGACGGCGTGGGGATGAGCGCCGAGGAAGCGGTTTCGCATCTTGGCACCATCGCGAAAAGCGGCACCCGCGAATTCATGGCCGCGCTGGAAGGCGAGCGGCAGAAGGA
>JBBQEY010000215.1:0-5556 GCA_038321425.1 Burkholderiales bacterium
CCAGCAGGTATCGCAGCGGGAAGCTCGAGATGCACAGCATCCAGACCATCTCCGCCGCAAACGCGGCCAGGATGAAGACGTCGAGGACGCCCGCAATGCGATGCGACATTTCGCTCTGCTGGGCGGAGTCGAGCAGATAGGCTGGAACCCCCATCAGCGCGATGAGCACCATCGCCCAGTGCAGCCGCTGCTGCCACAGGTGGGCGCGCGGGTTGTCTTCGGCGGTCACGCCGCCCAAGCCGATCCAGACGAGCGGATTGCGCGTCATGCGGCGGGGACGAGGCCGCGCGCAGCCGTGCCGCGCGAAGAGGCACGGTGGCGGTGCAGCGGGTCAGCGGTTGTCTTGTTGGGTGGTGTCATCGACATAGCGCCGTCGCTCGCGCTGCGCTACGCGCCATTCCATTTCGAGTCCGACCAGGCGCGCTACCAGCACGGTGAGAAAGAGACTACCCGAAAGTACCTCGAGTGTCGCCAGTGGTCGACCGGTCGCGCAACGGGGTCGTCAACCGGTGGGCGCCACCCCCGCGGCATGCTCGACAGGCGTTGTCCTGCCCGTGCGCGCGGCCTCGTACAGCGCCTGCGCCAGCGCGATGCTGCGGCGGCCCTCACGCCCGTCGCAGGCCGGACGCCGTCCGTGTTGCAGCGCTTCGACGAAGTCCTCCACGACGCGGCGATGCGGCGTGGCGTCGGCGACCACGGCGGTGGAAGCGCTCTTCGACGCGCTGGTCAGCGTGGCGCCGGCCACGTGCCCGCTTTTGAGGTCCCAACCGGCGATCCGGTCGTGCTCGAGCTGCAACGTGCCCTCGGTGCCGCTGATCTCGATGCGGCGCGGGTAGCCGGGCCATGCCGCCGTCGTGGCATGGAAGGTGCCAAGCGCACCCGACGCGTACACCATCGTCGCGACCAGCGTGTCCTCCACCTCGATCGCATGCAGCGTCGTGGCAGTGCGTGCCTGCACTTCCTTCACGTCACCGAGCAGGTAGAGCAGCAGGTCGATCGTGTGGATGCCCTGGTTCATCAACGCGCCACCGCCGTCGAGCGATGGCGTGCCTCGCCACGCGGCGCTCGTGTAGTACTCGGGCGAGCGCCACCACTTCACCCGCGCATCCACCAGCAGAATGCGCCCGAGCCGGCCGGCAGCGATGGCGTCGCGCGCTTCGCGAAACGCGGGCGTGCAACGATCCTGGAAGAAAAGCCCGAGCGAAACGCCGGCGCGCTCCACGGCCTCGATGGCCAGGTCGACCCGCTCGAGCGTGACGTCGAGCGGCTTTTCGCACAGCACGTGGCAGCCGCGCGACGCCGCGAGCGCAATTTCGTCCGCATGCACGCCGGAGGGCGAGCCGATGCAGACGATGTCGAGTTGGGTCTCGTCAAGGAGCGCGGCGAGCGACGGTGCGGTCTGGAGTCCATCCTTCGCCGCAATGGTGCCAACCTTGGCGGCATTGGGGCCGCATACGCCGACGGCTTGCAGGCCGGGCACGCCCTGGACGGCGCGCAGATGCGTGTCGGTGATGTTGCCGCCGCCGGTGAATCCGACGCGCAGCGTCACCGTGGGCCTCGTTCAAATGCGTGCGTCATGGGCGCTGGTCCTGGTGGGTGATTTTGAATGGCAGACGATGTGGCCTGCACCCTGCCGCCGTATCAATTGTAAAGTGAAAGCCCTGATTGCAAGCGTCGTCGATACCAAAGTTGGTGGGTGCATGACTCGGCTATTCGCGCAAAGCGCCGGCGATGGTGAGCCGCTCCGCCTCCACTTCTTCGAACCAGGTCTCCAGCGCGCGTAGCATCGAGGCGACGCGATCCGGATGCGCATGCGCCAGGTTGGTCGCTTCGAACGGATCGGCATCGATGTCGTAAAGCTCCGGAGGCTCGGGTGGCGGCATGCGGATGCGCGGCACCGGCAGCACGTCGCGCACCGCGTTGGGATCCTTCTTGTGCAGGAGGTCGGCCGCGACGAACGCCCGCATGCGCGCCTCGTCCTCGTCAGTCGCATACAGTTCCTTCGCGAAGAAGCGGGTGCCCGCGATCATCGGGCGCACGAGTTTCCAGCGTCCGTCCCGCATGGCCGCGTTGGTACCGACGAATGGAAGGTAGAAATTCCATTGCCAGAATTGTGGCGGCGTAGCATTCGGCCGCGCACCGGTGAGCTCCGCGCTCACGTCACGGCCGTCCAAAGGCGGACCCGGGCGCTGCGCGATTTCGGTGAGCGCGATCAGCGTGGGCAGCCAGTCGACGAAGTGCGTGAGCTGGTCGTTCCATGTGCCGGCCGGAACGCGCCCGGGAAAACGTACGATCATCGGTACCCGGATGCCGCCTTCGTAAACGTAGCCCTTGGCGCCGCGCAGGCCGCAGTTGTAGCGTTCGTTGAGGGTCGGCTCCCCGGGCTCCAGCATGTACGGCGGATTGAAGAACGCCGGCCCGTTGTCGCTCGTGAAAAGTACAATCGTGTCTTCTGCCAGGTGCAAGTCGTCGAGGCGCTGCAACAGTTGGCCGATGCCGCGATCCATCAGTTCGATCATCGCGTAGGTGGTGGCTACCACGCGATTGAACCCGCGCGCGAGGTAGGGTTCGACCGCCGCGGCGGGTGCCTGGAACGGCGAGTGCGGGGCGCTGTAGGCAAGCTGCAGGAAGAATGGCTCCTCGCGATGACGGTCGACGAAGGCGATCGCCTCGTCAGTGAGCACATCCGTCAGGTACCGGCCGTCGCCGCGCCGATAGCCGTCGTTCACCCGCAGCGCATAGTCGTAGTAATCCGACCAGCCGCCGCAGAACCCGACGAACTCCGCGAAGCCGCGGGCGTTGGGTTCGAAGCGTGGATCGAAGGTTCCGTTGTGCCACTTTCCCATCAGGCCGGTTGCGTAGCCGGCGTCGCCGAACATGTCTGCGATGGTGACTTCGCGCAGTGCGATCCGGTCGAGCCCGTGGATCTCGTGCTGCGTAATCGCGCCGGTTCGGTGCGGGTAGCGGCCGGTGAGCAGCCCCGCACGCGCCGGGGCGCAGATGGGCGAGGCGGTGTAATGCTGGCGTAGCGTCGTGCCCTGCGCAACGAGGGCGTCGAGGTTGGGCGTGCGGGCACCCGCCGGATTCAGTACACCCAGGTCGCCATAGCCCATGTCGTCGGCGACGATGAGCAGCACGTTCGGCCGGCGGGCAGCGGTGGTCGCCATCGCGTTGCCGAAAGGTCAGGGCCGGCGCGGCCCGCGGGAAAGTCGGTGCGCGGACGTCGTCACCAGCCCTAGTCCACCTTGATTCCGGCGGCGCGAATCAACGCGGTCGTGTCCGCTGATTCCTTCGCGATCCAGGCCGCGAACTGTGCGGGCGTGTTGTCGACCGCATCGATGCCCATCTTCTCGAAGCGCGCCTGGATTTCCGGCAGGCGGATCGCGGCCGCGACATCGGCATTGATCCGTTGCACGACGTCGGCCGGCGTACCGGCTGGCGCGAACATCCCTTGCGCGGACACCCATTCGAATCCGGGAAAGCCCGATTCCGCGAGGGTGGGTACCTGCGGGGTGATGGCAATACGCTTGGGGGAGCTGACCGCCAGCGCCTTGATCTTGCCGCCCGCGATCAATGGCTGGGCGAGCGGGCCGCTGGTGAACATGAGATCCACCTGGCCGCCTGCGACGTCGCTGATCGCGGGTCCGGCACCCTTGTAGGGAATGTGCGCGAGGTCGATCTTCGCGGTTGCCTTGAACTTCTCGAGCAGCAGGTGATTGCTGGTGCCGTTGCCCGACGAGGCGACATTCAGCCGGGCGGCTCGCGCCTTGTCCATGGCGAGCAGGTCCTGAATCGACTGCAGCGGCGAGGCGGCGGGTGCGACCAGGATCTGGCCGAATGTGGCCAGGCTGATCACGGGCACGAAATCGCGTGCCGTATAGGAAAGGGTTGAGTACAGGGCCGGGTTTGCGGTGATCGCCGAGGCGTCGGCGATCAGCAGTGTGTAGCCGTCCGCGGGTGATTTGGCGACGTAGTCGGCGCCGACGGTGCCGCCGGCGCCGGGACGGTTCTCGACGATCACGGACTGCTTCCACGTTGCTGACAGCTTCTCGCCCAGAGTTCGCGCCAGGATGTCCGAGACACCACCAGGCGGGAAGGGAACGATGAGCCGGACGGTCTTGCTGGGAAACCCTTGGGCCGATACGCCCGCGGTGGGCATGGCGGCCAGAGCTATTGCCGCCAGCATGAGGATGGTTCGCATGGTCATAGGGCTTCCCTTCGAGTTACTGGATACAAGCAAAAGACAATGGCGCGACCAATGGTCCAATGGCTGGGGTGGTGGGCCCGGCTGGATTCGAACCAGCGACCAAGGGATTATGAGTCCCCTGCTCTAACCGTCTGAGCTACAGGCCCGGTTGCGATGCCGGTGCGCCGCGACATCATGAACGGCGCGGGGCGCCGCGGCCGAGTATAGCGGACGCTGCTGGCGCCGCGGACCCCGGGGCGTGTCCGGTTTCAACGGGGACGTCCGGTCGGGTAGACTCGTTCGCAGTCCGATCCCCGCGCAGGCGCCCCTCGACGATGCAGCACTATCTTTCCCCGCTCCTGAAACCGCAATCGGTGGCGCTGGTCGGCGCGTCCGACCAGGCGGGGTCGCTCGGGCGCACGGTGTACGAGAACATCCTGGCCGGCGCGTTCAAGGGCCCGGTGTATGCGGTCAACCCGAACCGCCGTCGTGTGTTCGGTCGCCGCACCTACACGTCGCTGTGTGCCATCGGCGAACCGGTGGACCTGGCGGTCATCGCCGCGCCGCCCGCCGCCGTGCCCGACATCCTCGACGACCCGAAGGCGCGGATTCGCGCCGCCGTGTTGATGTCCTTCCCGGATACCGACAATCCATCGGTGGGCGGCATCTGGCAGCGCGACGTGCTGGCGATCGCCAAGCGTCGCGGTATCCGGCTGGTCGGGCCCGGCGCGTTCGGCATCGTGCGCACCGACATCGGGCTCAACGCGACCTACTGCGCGCCCAGCGCATTGCCCGGCCGGTTGGCGCTGGTGTCGCAGTCGGGCGCCGTGTGCACGGCGATGCTCGATTTCGCCACGCAGATGCAGATCGGCTTTTCCACCGTCACCTCGCTGGGCGGCGGCATCGATGTCGGTTTCGGGGAATTGCTCGATGCGCTGGTACTCGACGCGGGTACTGACGGAATTCTGCTGTATGTCGAAGCGGTGGGCGCTGCGCGGCCGTTCCTGTCGGCATTGCGCGCGGCTGCGCGCATCAAACCGGTGGTGGTATTGAAGGGCGGCCTGGCGGCGGAGGATGCAAAAGCGCATTGTGACAATCGTGCGCCGGTGGTTTCGCAGGATGCTGTGTTCGATGCGGCACTGAAGCGCTCGGGAACAGTGCGCGTACACAACTACACGCAGCTCTTTGCCGCGGCCCGCATTCTCGCGATGGGCCGCATTCCTGCCGGTAACCGGCTCGCCATCGTCGCCAACGGCCGTGGCCCGGGGCTGCTGGCCGCCGATGGCGCGGCGGCGGCCGGCGTGGCGCTCGCGCAATTCGCGCCGGCCACGGTGGATGCGTTATCGGCGCTGCTGCCCCCGGAGATCGAG
>JBBQEY010000216.1:0-5543 GCA_038321425.1 Burkholderiales bacterium
TCCGGCAACTTCAGCACTTCGTTGGTTTCCTTGTTCAGCCGCGCGATGATTTCACGCGGCGTGCCGGCGGGCGCGAACAGCGTGTAGTTGGTCGCGGTCTCGAATCCCGGGAGCCCCGCTTCGGCCATTGTCGGCACGTCGGGGAGCATCGGCGAACGCTGGGCGCTGGCAACGGCGAGCGCGCGCACCTTTCCCGACTTGATGTGTGGCAGATGGGCCGGCATGCTGTCCATCGTGAGTTGCACCCTTCCCGCGATCAAGTCCGGCAGAAACTGCGTCGTTCCCTTGTACGGCACGTGGATCAGGTCCACGCCCGTGTGCTGCTTGAACATTTCCATATTGAGATGGTGCAGCGCGCCGGTGCCCGAGGAGGCGAAGCTGAGCTGTCCCGGCTTGGACTTGGCCAGCGCGATCAGTTCCTGAAGGTTCTTGGCCGGCAGGTCCGCCGTCACGACCATGCCCACCGTGCCGAAGCCGACTTCGATGATGGGTGCGAAATCGCGGCGCATGTCGAACGTCATGCCCTTCTGGAAGATTGGCGCGGTAGAGTAGTCGATCAGGCTGCCCAGCATCAGCGTGTAGCCGTCAGGGGCGCTCTTGGCGAGCGCGTCACCTCCGATGGTGGCCCCGGCGCCTGGCTTGTTGTCGACGACGACCTGCTGCCCGAGCCTGGGCGTCAGCCGCTCGGCCAGCAGCCGCGCGACGGTGTCGACGCCGCCGCCCGGCGGATACGGCGCGAGCAGCTTGATCGGTTTGGCCGGATACGCCTGTGCATGGGCGCCGGAGACAAGCTCGAAGCCTGCGAACTGCGCGGCGCACAGCGCCAGCATGGAAAACGTGAAGTGTCTGCGTTTGATTCCGGACATGGGTGCCTCGCTTGATTGGAAGAAACAGGATCAGAACAGCTGCCAGAGTATCAAGGTAAGTCATTGGACCCGCCTCCTTGCAGCCCTTCGCCGTGATTGAAGCGGAAGTCGCGAAACGGCCAACGCGACGATTGCGGGAGCCCGTGCGCCCAGGAAACAGGAACCACCACGTCGTGGATATTCGAGTCATTCCTGCGCGATCCGCAAGCAACATCGAGTCGTGGTTGTCATAAGAACCTTCGGCGAAAGCTTCGGCGAAAGCGGAAGTGCACACCGCCGCGCCGGCTACTGCCCGAATTTTCGACAGCGCAGATGAGGAAATTTCGGACGCGATCGAGACCGGCAATGCGTAGCCTCGGCTTTGGGGCCTGACCTGCAACCTTTTGGCTATAGATCAACCGACGGGAGAGGCCACCTTGCCTCCGAATTGATCCATGACCCCTAAACCTGATTCCAAAGCCAAGGCTCGACTCAAAATCACACCTCCAAGGCGTACCGATGAACCCCCTTACCGAACTTGTTATCTGGTGCTACTTGTTGACGAATACTGCGAGGGTCATCGCCTATCTTCCGCAGATTCGGGCGGCCTGGGTCTGCGCGAATGGAGCGCAATCCATCAGTCTCGCGACCTGGGGATACTTTGCGACGGCGCACCTGTCTGGCGCGCTATACGCATTCATCGTCGTGCATGATCTAAAGATGATGGCGATCTTCCTCGGCAACTTGATTGCCTGCGTGACGCTCCTCGCCATAATCACCTGGAAACGCGGGCAGCAACGCAAACGTCACCTTGAACCAACCGACCACACCTCGGTAAGGATCGCGCCGCAACTGGGGCCACATGGTGAATAAACGTCCTCGAACAAAGCACGCCATGCGGGCACCAAGCGGGCGTAGAGGCGGAAGGCGGATTTCATGGGGAGCTTCGGTCGGGCGGCGATGGATGTGAGGAGCGACTCCCCGTGCAATGTCGAGCCGGATTCGGACGAAATGGGGGTGTGCCGGACGAAATGATAGCCCTGCCGCCGGCTGCCGAAGGCATCCGGGAAAAATCCGGGCGCCCGCCCGACGATGCGGTGAACTTGCCGAATGCGACCGGCTGCGCGCGGGTGCGGGCACCGCCTTGCGCGAGTCTGCCGAGTTCAAGCGCCTGCTGGTCGATAATGCGACGCCTCCGCCGTCGGCGCGGACGATGTCGCCCGGGTTCGCGCGCGGACGGCCGGTCTGCGGCAGCGCCGCCGCCTCAGGCGGTCTGCAGCACGATATCCCACACGGTGACGACCGCATCCGGCTCCATGCCCGCAGTGCGATCGCCGAATTGCCCCGTGGCGGCGCGCCTGTCCGCGGCGGCGAGATTGCGATAGAGAAAGTCGCGATCGTTGCCGGGGTCGCTCTCGAAGAACATCTGCGTGGTGAGCCGGGTTTGCCCGCTGGACACGATGTAGTGGAGATGCGGCGTGCGACCCGCGTACCGCGGCGGCTTGATCGTCTTGATCCGGTAGCGGCCTTCGGCGTCGGTGACGAGTCGCCCGTAGGCCTGGAAGTTGGGGTCGAGCTTGCCCGACGCATCCGAATCGCCCGGGTGGTGGTAGCGGCCGAAGGTATTGGCCTGCCACATCTCGAGCGTCGCATTTGGGAGCGGGCGCCCCTGCAGGTCGAGCACGCGGCCCGACGTGTAGAGGATGGTGCCCGCCGCGCGCTGTGGACGCCCCGTGACCTGCGTCAGGTCGGCGTCGCTGTCGGCCGGCTTTTGCGCCGGATAGAAGGGGCCGAGTGAGTTGGACGGCGTGGCGACGACGGGGCCACCGGCCGCGCGTGCTGCGCGCGGCAGCGCGGTGGCGCCCAGCGCCAGCAACGCGTGCAGCATGTGCCGGCGCGAGACGGCGGGAAGAGCTTCGGGATCCGCGGGGGTGGGATGCATGCGGGCTGCTCCGATCGAGGAGGATTCAGTTGGACCGCCAGATCCCCGTTTCGTTTCCATTCTAACGGAGCAGTCGCTGCCTGAGGGCCCCCATGCTTCCCTTGACAACGTCAATAAAAGCCGGCGCAAGTTCTTCGCTGGTGCTGTTCGGATTCTCACTCGTCCAGTTGACGACAAAACAGAATGTGACCGGCGTTGCATTGACAACCATCTGCCCGGCGTAAGAAAGGGCGTGGAAATCAGCCACGACAGTGGATTCAGCGACCCAATCACCGCTACCGCCCTTGCCGTAACCCACGGTGTCATCGGGGAAGAAAGCGTTGGTCAGGTGGATTCTCTTGAATTCCGAAAGCGTTGTCCGCTTGGTGAAAAACCTGCCGGCAAGGGCTCGCTTGTAATACGACACGAGATCATCCGCGCTGCTGGCCAAGGTTTCCTGATCGTTGAGTGGTCGGTGCGGTGGCCCCAGGGAGCGGCCTGACGCCAATACGTCCTTGACACCGGACCAGCCGATGTCCACGCCAAGTGGCGCGCCGACATTGTAGGAAAAGAAACGGCGCGTCGAATCGGGGATCAGCGTTGCACCGAGTTCGAGTTCGGCGATGAGCGACCGAACGCGATCCGGCCCGACACGCAGCAGTGCGATGTCGGTCGCCGTGTTGTCACTGTGTGTGATCATCGCCTCCAGAGTCGAGCGGGCCGGGGTCGTGCCGGTCAGTTCCACGAAAACAGGGCTGCCGCTCATCCGTACGCTGTCATTGACGGGTAACTGTTCATCCTCGGAAAGACCGCCCGACTCGACGTCGCGCAGGTACTGCGCAAGGACGAAGGTCTTGATGGCGCTGGCGACGAAGAACTGGGTAGAAGCCTTGTCGGAGACCAGTTCGTGATGGCCAATATCGATGCGGAAACTCGTGGTTCCAGGAAACGATTTGAACCAGCGCAGCCACGTATCCAGACCGCGCACCGGGTATCGCGCCCAGGCGGGCTCCGTGGCGGCCAGGCCCGCGAGCGCTGCTGCTGCATGTATACCAAAGCTTCGGCGATCCATCGTTGTTCCATTTCTGCATGGTTGCGTCGATCCAGCCAATGTTCGATCCGGCGCGACGAAGGGCAGATTATAGAGAACGACGCGACGTGGTCGCGGCTCGCCTGGATGCGCGAATGAAAATCCTCAGGTGCCGGCCATCATCGCCAGCTTCCTGCGCAACGTCGATGTGGCACCCTCGTCGACCGCCAGCGGGTGTCCGGCCAACACCACGCCGTACGCATCGCGGGCATGCGCCACCGACATCTTGTCCTCGACGACGTCACGCAGGACGGCCGCCACGTCGCGCTGCGACGCCTCGCCATGGCCGCCGCCACCGGCCAGCCGCACGCGCAGCACGTCACCGCGATTGACGGTAGTGAGGAACTTGGCGCGGCATGCCTCGTCGGTGCCGTCGGCGCGCACGATGCTCACGTTGGAAGGCGCGCCGCATTGCCCGCCCTGCAATCCGTAGGGTGGATGGTCACGGCGGTCGGAGCGGATTTGCAGCGTGCCGTTGTTCGCCTTGAAGCGCAGGTGGCGCTCCAGCGCCAGTCCGCCACGGAACCGGCCCGGGCCACCCGAGTCCGGCACCAGCGCATAGCGTTCCACGACGATCGGCTGGTCGGCCTCGATCATCTCCACCGGTGCGTTGGAATAGTTGACCAGCGTGCCGGTGCACGCATCCATGCCATCGCGGTCAGGTCCGCCGCCCCACGACGCGAGCAGGAATTCGAGATAGACGCTCGGCTCACCGTTCTCGTCGATGCCGCCGAAGGACACGCCGACGTCCGGCGCATTGGAGCCGCAGGCGGGCAGCACGTCAGGGATCGCCTGGGCCAGTGCGCCGAAAATGGCATCGGCGATGCGGATGCCGGTGATGCCGCGTGCGGCCACCGCCGCCGGCATGCGTGGATTGACCACCGTGCCTTCGGGCGCAATCACGTCGATTGGGCGGAAGTAGCCCGCGTTGTTGGGGATCGACAAGTCGACGATGGAGCGCACGCACGCCAGCGCGGTCGACAGCGTGAACGGATAGACGCAATTGATCGCGCCGCGCACCTGCGGTGCCGAGCCCGTGAGGTCGATGGTCATGCTGTCGGCACGGATGGTGACGGCGGCCTCGATGCGGATGGCGCCGGGGTCGAGGCCATCGCCGTCGAGGTAGTCGACGAAGTGCCAGGTGCCTTTGGGCAGCTTGGCGATCTCGGCGCGCGTGAATCGCTCCGTGTAGTCGAGGAGGTCGCGGCAATACTGCTCGAAGGGCGCCGGACCATAGCGGTCGATGAGTTTGATCATCTCGCGCTCGCCCACGACGCAGGCCGCCACCAGCGACCGGATGTCGCCCAGCACCTTGTCGGGCACCCGCACGTTGCGCTCGATCAGCCGGAACATGCTCTCGTCGGGTTCGCCTTCGCGCCACAGGCGCGACGGCGGAATGCGCAACCCTTCCTGGTAGATTTCCGTCGAATCGCTGGCGTTGCCACCGGGCATGCGTCCGCCGATGTCGGTCATGTGCGCGAGTGCGACCGAATAGCCGGCGAGCTGCCCGTCATGGAAGATCGGTTTCACCAGCACGATGTCAGGCAGGTGGGTGCTGCCGTCGTACGGATCGTTGGTGATGTAGAGGTCGCCCGGAAGAATGCGTCCCGCATACGCGCGCGTCACGGCCTTCACGGCGAAGGGCATGGCGCCGAGGTGAAACGGCAGGCAGGTGCCCTGGGCGATG
>JBBQEY010000217.1:0-5506 GCA_038321425.1 Burkholderiales bacterium
GGCGTGACGCCCACTTCCGGGTGGCCCGGCGTGCGCGAGTGCAGTTGCCGGAACGCGCGCAACTCGGACATCGGCAGGTCGTAGCCCGAAAGGTGCAGCAAGGCGTATTGCAGCATCGAGCCATGGCCGTTCGACAGCACGAAGCGATCGCGGTCGGGCCAGTGCGGATTGGCCGGATTGTGGCGCAAATGGCGCGTCCATAACGCCACGGCAGTTTCTGCCATGCCCATCGGCATGCCGGGGTGCCCGGATTTGGCGGCTTCCACCGCATCCATCGCCAGCGCGCGGATCGCATTGGCAAGATCGTGATCGGACACTTGCGCGGTCTTCGTGGCGGTCATGGATAAGTGAGCAGGAGGTGCGGACGTTGGGTACAACGAAATGGCTGCGCGGACGGATTCGCGGTGCCGCGGATGATGTTCCGGAGAGCCGCAAATTATCGCTGCTGCATCATCAATGTGCAATAATCGCACGTTTGGTGAGCACGCCTCCCGTCCGGCGCGTTGGATCAAGTCGAATTCGAAGGGAACGTCGCATGGACGGCATCCATCTGCTGGGCGAGTGGTATGGCTGTCCCGCCGACGCGCCCGTATTCACTCAGGCGGATGCGCTGCGCCAGCTGTGCGTCGATGCCGCGCGCGCGGCCGGCCTGACCGTCGTGGGCGAGCGTTTCCACCAGTTCGAGCCCCAGGGCGTTACCGGCACCGTGTTGCTGGCCGAATCCCACATCGCGATCCATACCTGGCCCGAAGCCGGATTTGTCACCGTCGACGTCTACGTGTGTAATCTGCTGACCGACAACACGGCCAAGGCTGAACAGGTGTTCCATGCGCTCGAAGATGCCCTGAAACCGACGGAAGTGCGCTTCCAGTCGATCAGGCGCGGTGGTAGCCGTGCCTGACAAGCCAGCGGACGGGACCGCGCCAACGTCGGACGATGTCGGACCAGGTCTGCTGACGGAATACCTGACGCCCGATTGGGCGCATTTCGTGCGCTCGGTGCGCGAATTCGAGCGTTTCCGCTCGCCGTTCCAGACGGTCGATGTTCACGACACCGTCACGTTCGGCAAACTGTTCCGCCTCGATGGTCACTTCATGACCTCCGAGCGCGATGAATTTTTCTACCACGAGAACCTGATCCATCCGGCGGCAATCACTCATCCGCAGCCCGCCAGCGCCCTGATCATCGGCGGTGGCGATGGTGGGTCGGCCGAGGAACTTTTGAAACACCCGTCGATCACGACAGTGACGCTCGTCGAGATCGACATGGCCGTCGTCGACATCGCACGCAAGTATCTCGCCCACGTGCATCGTGGTGCCTTCGACGATCCGCGCCTCACGCTGCGTATCGAGGACGGCTTTGCCTTCGTCTGGAACGACACCGCGCACTACGACCTGATCGTGCTCGACTTGACCGATGCCGGCGGGCCGTCGGCCGAACTCTATACCGCGGAGTTCTACCGCGCCTGCGCTGCGCGGCTGACGCCCACCGGCGCGCTGACGCTGCATGTCGCGAGCCCCGTCGCGCATCCGGAACGCATCCAGGCTACGCTTGCCAAGCTGCGTAGCGCCTTCGCGGTCGTCACGCCCTATCTCACGGCCATTCCCCTCTATGGCGGCATGTGGATGATGGCGTGCTGCTCGCGCACCCTCGATCCGCGCTCGCTGACCACGCTGCAGGTGGACCGGCGGGTCGCCCAACGCGGGTTGACGCACCTGCAGTACTACAACGGCGACACCCACCGCGCCGCGATGGCGCTGCCCAACTTCGTCCGCGCGCTCGTCGCCTAGGTGCGAAGCGGCATCGCACCCCATTTTGTAGGCGAGGCTTCAGCCTCGCAGGTTTGACGTTGCATTGAACCCGCGAGGCTGAAACCTCGCCTACATGGCCTGGTCCGGCGACCCGTGAACCGCCGTTGAATACCCCCACATTGGACTGGTCGGGCGACCCGTGAACCGCCTTTGAATACCTCCACATTGGACTGGTCGGGCGACCCTTGAACCGCCTTTGAATACCCCCATATTCGCTATCGAGAAGGGTCGCATTTCGCGGCCCGTGCCCCTGCGGCCAGCCTACGACCATGCCTTCGCTCTACGCAACGATGACCGATGCCTCCTTCGTGATGATCGACGGCGAGCTCTTCGCGACCGGCTACCTGCGGGTGCCGGACGAATACACCACCGCCGACGACGTCGTCGTCGAGGCGCGCCATGGCGATCGCGAGATCGACATCACGTGCGCCGAGATCGAGGGCGCGCAGGACCTGGGCGAGGGCGCGTTCCGCCTGCGGAATGGCTTGCAGGTGCGTTTCCTGTCCACGGCGGTCGTCCACTGAGCGACGGGGCGCTATGATGGCGCCTTCATGTCGCGCCGAATCCGCAAGTCTTCCACCTGCGTTACGCTTGTCCTGATCGGTGCGGCCGCAGTTTCCGGCTGCAGCGATCCGCCGCCGTCGCGCAAGGCCGCCTACGCCAGCCGGCAGGAGTGCCTCGCCGACTGGGGTGACGAAAAGGAGTGCGACGAGCAGGTCGCGCGGCGCGCCGACGGCACCCGTTCGCACATCTACTGGGGTCCGTCGTATCGCAGTCCCAGCCGCATCGGCGGGGGCAGCAGCAGTTCTTCGAGCCGCAGCAGCAGCTCCGGCCGCAGCAGCTTCAGTTCCAGCAGCACATCGCGCGGCGGCTTCGGCTCCCACGGGTCGTCGTCCGCGTCATGATCCGTGAACTGATCACGCCGCGGGCCAACTGGCGCGAAGACTGCGAGGAAGCCGGCTTTTCGTATCACTCGATCGACGGCGTGTACTGGGACGAGTCACGCTGCTACCGCTTCGCCGCGGATGAAATCGATACGCTGGAAGCGGCTACCGCGGAACTGCATGTGCGCTGTCTCGACGCCGCCGAGCACATCGTCACCCAAAACCGCTTCGATGCGCTGCACATCCCCAAGGCCTGGCACGAACGCATCGCGCGCTCGTGGCGGGCCCGCGATCTGTCGCTCTTCGGCCGCTTCGACTTTGCCTACGACAGCAGCGGGCCGCCGAAGATGCTCGAGTACAACGCCGACACGCCCACCGCGCTGCTTGAGGCGTCGGTCGCGCAATGGCGCTGGCTCGAGCAGAAGATCCGGCCGCAGGAACCCGACGCCGACCAGTTCAATTCACTGCACGAGAAGCTGATCCAGAGCTGGCGTGCCTTCGCCGTCACGTGGTCCGCGGGCACGCCCGTCCACTTCACCTGCGCGGCGGAAAGCGAGGAAGACTGCGGCAATATCGACTACCTGCAGGATGTCGCCACGCAGGGCGGCGTGGAGACGCGCTTCATCGGCATCAACGACATCGGTTGGAACAGCACGGCTGGTGTCTTCGTCGACGATACGGACGAAGAGATCCGTGTGCTGTGCAAACTCTATCCGTGGGAGTGGATGGTCGGCGAGGCCTTTGGCGCCAACCTGCATACTTCCAGCCTGCGTGTGATCGAGCCCGCATGGAAGATGCTGCTGTCCAACAAGGGTCTGCTGCCGATCCTGTGGGAGCTCTTCCCCGACCACCCCAACCTGTTGCCCGCGCATTTCGAGCGGGGCCGCATCACCGGCGACTACGTCGAGAAGCCGCTGCTGTCGCGCGAGGGTGCGAACGTCACGCTGCATCGCGGCGGCGAGGTGATCACGTCCGGCGGCGAGTATGGCGAAGAGGGTTTCGTCTACCAGGCCTACGCGCCCATCCCGCGCTTCGGTGACGACTACGTCACGATCGGGTCGTGGATCATCGGCGACGAGCCGGCCGGCATCGGCATGCGCGAGGACGAGGGACCCATCACCCGCAATACCAGCCGCTTTGTCCCCCATTATTTTCTCTGACACCACCATCAAGAGGTCCATGCAATGACGATCGAACAATCACTGGCGGGACTGCCGGCATTCCTGCTGTACTTCGGTCTGGCGTTGGCGCTACTCGTGCTCTTCGTCGCGATCTACGTGACGGTCACGCCGTACAAGGAGTTGACGCTGATCCGCGAAGGCAATGCGGCGGCGGCCATCTCGCTCGGCGGTGCTGTCGTCGGCTTCGTGTTGCCGCTGGCGCGTGCCGTCACGCAAAGCGTCTCCGCGCTCGATCTTCTGGTGTGGGGGCTGATTGCGCTGGTGGTGCAGGTCGTGGTGTTTTTTGTAGTGGGCAAGCTGCTGCCGCGCTTTGTCGAGGCCATCAAGGACGGGCGGATTGCCGGCGGCATTTTGCTGGCGGCACTGGCCATTGGTGTCGGGTTGCTCAATGCGGCGGCAATGACGAACTGAACGATCAGGACCCGGTTCGGCGGCGCCGCAGCGATGCGATACCCGCGGCGCCCTCGCCATCGAAGGCAGCCCGAGAACGTCGCCGCGCGCTATGGAGGTGGCGCGCGCCGGATCCAGGACCAATGACGTACAGAGTAAGCGGCCCGCCGCCTCGGCCGAAGCCACGAAGTCGAAGCCCCGCATCGGCGGCCTCTATGACCCCGTGGTCAGGCCTCAGAGCCACCGACGAACTCGTAATTGATAGGCAGTATATGCAGCGCCGAACAGGCCAGACAGCACGCGCTCCTCGGGAATGATCTGGAACCGCCCTATGTACAGCACGAACGCGACAGCACCTGACAAGGACCACGGCGAGGACAGGAATACTGCCCACGCGACGACGACGAACAAGAGGCCCAAGTACATCGGATTTCGCGTATACCTGTAGATGCCTCCAGTGACCAGGGAGGATGTCATCTGGGGCTTCATCGGGTTGACTGTGGTCTTCGCGTGGCGAAACCGAATGGCACCGGCCATGCCGATGATGACACCGACCGAAGCGATCGCGAGCGCTGCAACTACTCGGACGATCGTAGGCACTGGGACCACCGCCGTTACCATTGAGAGCCCCCACATGGCAGCACAAATCAATGCAACTACGGCGGGTGGCGGAATCTTGAGTTCTAGTGAGCGCACTCGGGACGCCTTCGAGGCCTAAAGTTTGACATGAACGGCGGGCCAATGGACGCGCAGCGGCCATTGCAACGTCCACTCGATGGAGGGTTTAGATGCCGCACTCATTCAAAGTTCGATTCGATAGCGTACGGCAGGCGTTCCACCTTAAGCCTGCGGCCGTACAAATTCTTCGACCACGACGCCTCGGTTAGCTTCAACGACCCGCCGGGACGCCGTGTTATGCGGGTCGGTTGTGATCTCGACGTACGTCAGCCCCTCCCCCTTTGCCTCCGGAAGCAACAACCGCAGCGCCTCGGTCGCGTAGCCTCGACCCTGCTTCCACGGTACAACAGCGTAGCCAATGTGCCCAAGAATGTACGCAGGCAGTGCGCTCGTGCCAGGCTGCCAGCGCAGGCCGATAGATCCGCACAACTCCCCGTCCCAAAGCCAGCGGCGATAGCTCGGGAGTCGCGGCACCCTCGAGCCGTCTGGAAGCGTGATGAGCGCGCCTTTCGGGTCGCGAACGACCATTGTCGAGATAAAGCCTTGAGGATCTTGCGCTATG
>JBBQEY010000218.1:0-5445 GCA_038321425.1 Burkholderiales bacterium
CGGCTATCTTCTGGTCGATTACACCAATCGCTTCGACACCTCCGGCGTATTCGCAGCCATTCTCGTGCTCAGCGTCATGGGGCTTTTGCTATACGCCAGCGTCGAGGCGATCGAACGTGTTTCGATTCCCTGGCATGTCTCGCAACGCAACGTAGGAACGAACGTCGCCACGGCGACCTGGAACTGAAGCTAATCATCACATGAGGAACGCATGAAAACGACAACAACGCTGTTTGTGGGGATTCTCGCTGGCCTGGTCCTTTCGACGGCCGCCCAAGCGCAGGACAAAGTCACGTTACGGCTCAACTGGCTGCTGTACGGCTTCCACACCCCGTTCTATCTCGGCCTCGAGCGTGGCTACTACAAGGACGAGAAGATCGACTTGACGATCGGGGAAGGCCAGGGCTCGGTGCGTGCGGTGCAGACCGTCGGCGCCAAGGGGGACATGTTCGGTCTTGCCGACGGCGGCAGCGTCATCGCCGGTGTTTCGAAAGGTGCGCCGGTGAAGGCGGTGATGGCGGTGACGAACTCGTCGCCCTATTCGCTTGCCGTTCGCGCCGATGCCGGCATCAAGACGCTCAAAGACATCGAGGGCAAGACCGTGGCGTCCGCGCCGGGCGAAGCTGGCCTGCAACTCCTGCCGGGCCTGTTCGCGCGCAACGGTGTCGACATCAACAAGGTCAAGATCCTGCGCGTCGAAGGCGCAGGCAAGATGGTCGCGGTCGCGGAGAAGCGCGCCGAAGGGTTGATGGCCGGTCTCGACAACCAGTCGCTGACCTTGCCAAAACAGGGCGTGCCGCTGGTCGATTTTGCCTATTCGAAGTATGGCGCCAACACCGTCGGGCTCACGATCTTCACCAACACTGACCTGATCAAGGACAACCCCGATCTGGTCCGCCGCTTCGTCAAGGCGACGGTGCGCAGCTTCGAGGCAGCCATCACGGATCCGGAAGCCGCCATCAAGGCCGGCCAGAAAGTGAAGCCCGATCTGGAAACGCAGCTTTCCCTCGAGCAACTCAAGGTCGGCATCGGGCTGATGAAGACCGATGCCTCCAAGAGCCTGCCGACCGGCCATTTCGCGCAGAAGGATTGGGAAGACACGGTTGAGCTGATGAAGAAATACATGGCGCTCGAAACGACGATGAAGGCGCAGGATTTCTACTCCAACGATTACTTGCCGAAATAGGCGCCGCTGGCAAGCGCTCAGCGCGTCCGTGCCGGACGGTCAGGATCGCCGACATGGCCGTCCGCGGCAAAGCTCCCGCCTTGGTACTGCTCGGCCACCGGGTTGTCGGTGACCTTGGCGGCGAGCTGCTCTTTGAAGGCGTCGGCGCTGTGCCGCGGCCGGTAGCCCAGCGCTTCGGCGCGAGCGTTGTCATACCACGTGGCAGTGTTTGCCGAGATGCCGTAGACCACCTCATGGAGGTACTCGGCGGTCAGTCCCAGCTCGACCAACTGCGCCAGGTCGTCCGGATGCAACCAGTGCGACAGCATGCGTTTGTCCAGCGGCTCGGGGCCGCAGTAGCCGAGGCGCATACCGAAGGCGCGCAGGCCGTGCTTGTCGGCATGCATCTGCGCGAGAGCTTCCATGAATACCTTGGCCAAGCCGTAGCGTCCATCGGGACGCGACGGCACGCGCGCGTCGATGCGCACACTGCGCGGGTAGTAACCCACTGCGTGGTGGGAGCTGGCGTAGACGATGCGATCCACGCCGGCGGCCACGGCCGCCTCCCACAAGTTGATTGCCGTACGGAGGTTGGCATCGAGCAGCACCGACCAGCCAGCCTCGCGCGGATAGCTTGCAAAGTGAACAATGGCGTTCACCCCCTCCACCAGCGCAGGGACCGTGCGGCCATCCGCCAGATCGGCTACGTGAACCGTCTGGTTGGGGCCGCTGGCTTCGAAGGGTGCGATATCGGTGAGCCGCAGCTCGTCGCACAGTGTCGCCAGCCGAGGGCGCACCAAGCGGGCAAGCTTACCCGCCGCCCCGGTCACCAGAATGCATTCAAGGTGCATGCCAACTCCTCACTACGGCTTGCTACAGGCCCATGCGCCGTTTGGTCGGTTAAGTGGTGTTCGATCGCGATCACGAGCCCGGCCCAAGCGTCGCATGCCCCACAATTTGCCTGGCCCCGGTTCGATCATGAGTGTGCTTGCAAGAATTGATTGACGGCCGCGCGATGGGGAATCGCGCCCCAGCCGCTGCCGGTGCGGCATTTCAACGCCGCCACGGCGGATGCGAAACGCGCCGCATCGAGCGCGCCCGCGCCTTCGGCCAGTGCGAGCGCGTAGGCACCGTGAAACACATCGCCCGCACCATTGGTATCGCGGGCGGTAACGTCGAATGCATCGACCGTGTGCAGCGTGCCGTCGACCAGGAAGCGGCTACCCAGTTCGCCGCGCGTCACGGCCACTACGCCCGCCGTGAGCGCGGCGACTTCGCGCAAGCCGCCATCGATGTCGTCGTGGCCGACCATTTCGGCCAGCCCGGCCTGCGAAAAGATCGCGTGGCTGGCCAGCGGAAGCAGCTCCCGCGTGTTCGCCGCCCCGCCGATGTCCGCGTCGAGCACGCGCGGAATGCCGCGCGCCTGCGCGGCAGTGAACAGCATCTTTGCACCTTGCGGCCAACGGAAGTCGGCGTGCACGGCCTGCACCTTCGCCACCTGATGCAGCGGCAACGCATCGGCCGCGTCATCCAGCTGCCCGCGATAGACCGCCAACGTGCGGTCGCCGTTGGCGGCCACCAGCACGGCCGAAACCGGTGTATGTGTACCCGAACCAGCGGGCGCGTGCACGCGCACACCATGCGAGCGCAGGCTGGCGCGCAGCTGCCGGCCCTGGGCGTCGTCGCCCAGGCGGCCCCAGTACTCGACCTCGCCGCCCAGGGCGGCGGCCGCCACCGCCGCCGTCGCAGCCATGCCGCCACCGCCCTGCTGCAGGCCGGATGCAATGAGCTTGCTCGGCTGCGATGGCAAGGCCGACACGGCGAAGGTCATATCCCACACTGCGATGCCCAGGCAGATAACGGCGGCCATTGGAACCTAGTGCTGTCCGGGCCTGGAAAAAATTACCGGAGGTTCTTGTCGAGGAACGCCACGGTACGCGACCACGCGAGCTTGGCGGCGGCCTCGTCGTAGCGCGGCGTAATGGCCGCGCATCGTGCCGGACCCTTGTGGTGACGGATAGGTCAGGTACTCGGTCTTGATGCGCGCGTCGTCCTTCGGCACTTGCTGGGCGTACGCGAAATTGGGTCGCAGGCTTTCGAGCATGGCGGCGGCCGTGAATCCGCCGACGGCATACTTGCCCGCACGATCGAGAAAGTCGCGGCGGCTCAACCAGCCGTGCACGAAACCATCGAACAGCTTCAATTCTTCCGGATGAAAGTCGCTGGCAACTTTTCGTTTCATGGCGAGGCGCCCGGGCATGCGCGATGGAGGGCCGGCCATTGTAGCGCGTGGTAGCGTCGGGTTTACGATGGCGAATTCCTGCGCCCAGGCAAGGTCGCTTGAACCGTGGCGGCCGTCGGCATTTGGTGCCGTTCTGCAATCGCGTGCACAATACTCGTTCGCGCATTTGCAGGCGCACACCAGGGCCACTGGCACGATGACGACAGGCGATCCCGGCAAGCTCGACAGGATTGTGGCCGACGCGCGGCGCGCCGCGGCGGAGCGCGATCTCGGCTATCGCGAGCGGGCGCTGAAGATCTATCCGTGGATCTGCGGGCGCTGCACGCGCGAGTTCACGCGCGCCAATTTGCGCGAGCTGACGGTCCATCACCGCGACCACGATCACGAAAACAATCCTGTGGACGGCAGCAATTGGGAGCTGCTTTGCCTTTACTGCCACGACAACGAGCACCAGCGGCAGCTGGAAGCGCGCGCTGGCGCATCCGGCGCCGAAACCGCAGGCCGCGGGGCCACGCATTCGCCGTTTGCTGATTTGAAGGCGATGTTGACGGCGCGCGAGAAGCCGAAGTAGCTGGCCATCGATGGCGCCGCCGCGGGTGACCTCGCCACACGACAGCGGTAGCGCCTCGACGAAATGGCGAAGCTGGACGGCATCTCGACGGCATGACGCCGCGAGGGGCACCTGCAAAAAATAGACCTGCGTCGGAATTCCTTGATAGGCTCTCGCCCGTCACTTCAAACGTTGCATAGGTGGGAGCTGTCATGCAAGTAACCAAACCAGCACTGGCAATCGTTTTTGTCGCCGTCCTTGCCGTTGCCTGCGGTGGCGGCGGCTCCGACGCCGACGCGCCGCCCGGCCTTTCCGCGCCGCCGCCGCTGTCCCTTGTCGTCATCGGCGATTCGATCGCGGCCGGGGAGGGCATCAACTACGGGTACACCTACTACAACGGCGATTTCTTTCCGCACGAGTGGTACGGCGGCGTCGACAATCCGACCTGGCAGGGCGACTACCAGCTCTGCCACGATTCCGCGCAAGCCTATGGCGACGTGCTGGCACCGATGATCGGGGCTACGCTCACCAAGTTCGCGTGCACCGGGTCCACTTACGATAACGGGATCACATTCGACCGGCGCTACGGCGGGGTGTTGTACCGGCCGGCGCAATTCGGCAATTGGCTCGGCATGACCAATCTCAACAAGGCCTACGACGATGCCAAGCCGGATGTCGTGATCATCACGCTGGGTGCGGACGACGTGAGCTTCGCCGACATCTTCACCTTCTGCGCCACGGGCTACACCGACGCCGCGCAGGTGGCGGCGCTGGCCGCACACCCGGATCGGTCGCAGCAGTTGCGCGCCAATTTTGCCAAGCGCTTCCCGACCAAGGAAGCGTGGCAGAACCGGGCGCCGCGCGCCGCCTCGTCGTCCTACTGCACCGCGGCCAATCCCGGCGCGCCCATCCTCAATCTCTTCTGGGATCCGATCAACAGCGGGCTGATCGCGGGTCACTACAAGAGCCTGATCGCGGCGATCAAGGCGCGCGGCGCGCAGGCCGGCAAGGTGCCACGGATCATCTTCACCACGTATCACCAGCCGCTGCCGGGGCCGCAACAATCAGATGACTGCCTCGACATGGGCGACATCGTGCGCGACGAGACCAACTACCTCATCTCCCTGCAGAACACGTTGAAGGCGACGTTGATCGCGGCGGTGAGCGGGATCGACGGCGTGTCGGTCGCCGACATTTCGGGTGTCGTGCAGGGACACGAGTACTGCACCAACGATCCGTGGACCTACGGTCTTAGCGTGCTGGCCCACAACGACGCGAGCCTCGCGCCTTTTCATCCGATTCCGCAGGGGCAGGCTGCCATTGCGGCGGTGCTGAAGCAGAGCTTCTCCGGGCGCTAGAACGACCACGCGCGGCGCCCCGAAGCCAGAGCGCCGTTCGCCGTGGCCTGAGGCACCGCCGACTAAGGAGGACCCTGCACATATTTGCGATACGCTTGGGCAACAGCCCATGTCCGGTTGCTTTCGCGCC
>JBBQEY010000219.1:0-5432 GCA_038321425.1 Burkholderiales bacterium
GCGCAGCAGCGCGGGGACCAGCAGCAGCAACGCACCGGCGATCATCGCCGCGATCATCATGGCCGGGTACAGCAGCGCCGGATGCGCATCGAAGCCCGTACCAGCATGCAGTCCGCCAACCGCCACCGCCGCCAGCGCACCGGCATACAGCTGGCCCTCGGCGCCGATATTGAAGAAGCGCGCGCGAAACGCCACGGCCACCGCCAGCCCGGTGAGGATCAGCGGCGTGGCGCGCGTCAGTGTCTCGCTCCATGCGAACCGCGAACCGAAGCCGCCCTCGAAGATCAGCGCATAGGTGCGCGACAGCGGCGCGCCGGCCCACGCCACGAACAGCGATGACACCAACAGGGTGAATACGACGGCCGCGAATGGCGCGGCCACCAGCATCACGCGCGAGACTTCGCTGCGGGCCTCAAGCCGCATGGCCGGCCTCCCGTGCATCCGCCGGCGCCTCGGCCGCGCCCGCCATCGCAAGTCCGATTTCGGCGATGGTCCACTCGCCCGACGGCCGGGCCGCCGTCAGACGTCCGGCGTGCATCACGGCAATGCGATCGGCCAGCCCGAGGATTTCATCCAGGTCGTCGGAGATCAGCAACACCGCCGCGCCTTGCGCGCACGCATCCAGCAACTGCTGGTGCACGAAGGCCACCGCGCCGATGTCAAGACCCCAGGTCGGCTGGTTGGCCACGATCAGCACGGGCGCCTGCCGCGCACCGGCGCGTGTATGGTTCCCCTCCGCATCGCCGGCGGCCCCCAGCAACGCGCGGCCCAGCACCAGCTTCTGCATGTTGCCGCCGGACAGCGACCGCACCGACGTATCGATTCCGCGCGCCGAACGCACGTCGAACCCTTCGACGACGCGCCGTGCGAACGCGCGCGCCATCGTCCGGCGCACGATGCCGGCACGCGCGAATCGCGTGGCGCAATGCTCGGCCATCGCGTTTTCCCACAGCGGCAGGTCGCCGATCGTACCCACCGCGTGCCGGTCCTCGGGCACGCGCGCCACGCCTGCGGCAATGAACGCACGCGGCGATGCGGCCATCGATGCCTCCAGCACGCGAACATTGCCGCTGTCCGGCGCCTGCATGCCGCACAGCACATCCGCCAGCGCCTGCTGGCCATTGCCGGACACGCCGGCGATGGCCGTGATCTCGCCGGCACGCAACGTCAGGCAGACGTGATGCAGCGTATCGCGCACCGAGACATCGTCCACCACACACGCCAGCGCGCCCGGCGTGCGCGGCCGGGCCTCGGGCATCGGCACGTCGCGGCCTACCATCATCGCGGCGAGGCCCGCCTTGTCGGCATCCGCGGCCGCCAACGTCGCCACCAGCTTGCCGCCGCGCAGCACGGCGATGCGATCCGACACGCGCAATACTTCGTCGAGCTTATGACTGATGAAGATCAGCGACAGGCCCTCGGCCACCAGTTGCGCGAGCGTATCGAACAGGGACTCCGCCTCGCGCGGCGTCAGTACCGCCGTCGGCTCGTCCAGGATCAGCACGCGCGCGTCGCGGTAGAGCGCTTTCAGGATTTCCACACGTTGCCGCTCACCCACCGACAGCGTGCCCACCCGCGCGTCGGGGTGCACCGTCAATCCGAAGCGCATGCCCGTGGCGACCAGCCTGGCGCGGGCGGCCGAACGCTTCGATCGCGCCCACCACAGGGGCTCGGTGCCCAGCATCACGTTGTCCAGCACCGACAGGTTGTCGGCCAGCGTGAAATGCTGGTGGACCATGCCGATGCCCGCCGCCAGCGAGGCAGCAGGGTCGCCCGGCGGCAACGGGGCGCCGAACGCCTCGATCGATCCTTCGTCCGGCACGTAATGCCCGAACAGGATCGACACCAGCGTGGACTTGCCCGCGCCGTTCTCGCCGAGCAGCGCCAGCACTTCGCCGCGATGCACGTCGAGCGAGATGGCGTCGTTCGCCGTCAGCGGGCCGAAGCGCTTGGTGATGCCCTGCAAGCGGAGCACTGGTACGGTCATGCCGGGGCTCCCTGTAGGCGGGGCTTCAGCCTCGCGCCGTGTCCCGCGAGGCTGCAGCCTCGCCTACACATCCGACGGAACGTCAGGGGAAGTGCCCCGGAAAACGACAACGCCCCGGTCGCAACCGGGGCGTCGATGGGACGCACGTGAATTACTTCGCCGTCGACTTCGGTTCCGTATCCACCACGGCAATCTTGGCCTTGCCGTCCAGGATGGCCTGTTGCTTGGCGGCGACCTTGGCCTGGATATCCTTCGGCACCTTGGCATCGAACGTGCCGAACTTCGACATCTCCGATCCCTTGAACTTCATCGTCGAGTACTGGCCATAGTCCTCGGCCTTGAACTTGCCGGCCTTGACCGCCTTCAATGCGGTGTCGATCGTGGGTTCCATGTTCCACAGCGCGGACACGACGACGGTTTCTGGATACTGCGCCTGCGTGTCGATCACGTTGCCGATCGCGAGCTTGCCTTTTTCCTTGGCCGCGTCGGACACGCCGAAACGCTCCGCGTACATCACGTCCGCGCCCTTCTCGATCATCGCGAACGCCGCTTCCTTGGCCTTCGGCGGGTCGAACCACGAGCCGATGAACGACACGTAGAACTCCACCTTCGGGTTGGTTTCCTTGGCGCCCGCCATGAATGCGTGCATCAACCGGTTCACTTCGGGAATCGGATAACCGCCGACCATGCCGATCTTGTTGGTCTTGGTCATGCCGCCCGCCACCATGCCGGTCAGGTATGCCGGCTCCTGGATATAGTTGTCGAACACGGCGAAGTTGGGCGCCTGCGGCTTGCCCGAGGACCCCATCAGGAACGACACCTTCGGGTAATCCTTGGCCACCTTGCGCGCGGCGGCTTCCACCGCGAACGATTCCCCGACGATAAAGGTGTTGCCCTTTTCCGCGAACTCCCGCATCACGCGTTCGTAGTCCGCATTGGCCACCTTCTCGGAAAACACGTACTCGATCTCGCCACGATCCTTGGCGGCATTGAGCGCCTTGTGGATCCGGCTGACCCACTGCTGCTCCACCGGTACCGTGTAGATGGCGGCGACCTTGGTCTTGGTCTGCGCCTCCGCCAACGGCATGGCGGCCGTCAGGGCCACTGCCACCAGTCCTGCAAAAACCTTTACTGCACTGCGTCGCGTCAGCATTGCTTCGTCCCCTGGATTCGATGGTCATCGCGTCGACGCACGTCATCGGTGCATCGTGTCGCGCACGGAAAACAGTATTCACCGCAGCGCAACATCGCATCATCCTACAACAAGAATCCGGTATCAATCCGCGTGTGCGGTCTCAAGTTCGGGCGGTGCGGGGATCGATTGCACCTGGAGGGCCGGGACGCATGTCCCCGGCCAATGCGTCAGCTAAGTACCAGCGACCCGGTACCGCGCACAGCCACGCCCTTGGCCAGGTGCAGCCGACTCGAGCGCGGCACACCGGCCAGCAGGTACTCCATCTGGTCGGCCAGGATCCGCCGGTTGCGCAGGATGAAATGCTCGTGGCGGTTGGGCACGTAGGGCACGTAGAGGAGCGGCATGTGCGCCTGCTCCGGCGACCGGCCACCCTTGCGCGTGTTGCAGCTGCGGCAGGCGGTGACAGTGTTGGTCCAGGTGTCGCGGCCACCCTTCGACACGGGCACCACGTGATCGCGCGACAGGTCGCGCAACAGGAAACGCTTGCCGCAATAGCCGCACAACTGGCGGTCGCGGGCAAAGAGCATCGAGTTGGTGAGGCCGGGCGCATGCAGATGCGACCCGGCGCCGGTCCCCTTGATGGCAAGGATGGACTTGGTGGCGAGACGCGAACGCTCGCCGTTCTTCTGCCAGCCACCGCGGAACTCGCGGACCTCGCGGCCGATCGACCACGCGACCATCTGCTTCGCGTGATACGTGATGGCCTCCTCCAGGGCGACCCACGCCTGGGGCAACCCCGCCATGTCGACGGTCAGGACCAGCGGTTCCATGATTGCCAAAGATGATAGCAGACGCATGCTTCATTTTCGTCACGGCCCCGGCGGGTGAGACCCGCCGGGGCTGTCGCGACTGTTGACCGCGTCAAACGGGCACGTTCGATGCGGCGGCGATCCCGATCGTCGGTTGGGAAGGCCGCGTACAGCCTTCGAAATCGCCGGTGCTGCATTTCCGTGTCACCACGGAGTCTTCGTCGTGAACATAGCGTCACCTCCCCGCCTACCTGCGGCGGCGGGTGAGGCTGGCTGCACCCGGAGGGCATCCGGCCGTCACCCGTTTCGACGTTGCTGCCCCGGTGCGCCACATGGCGCCCCGGCCCTGCCTCCGGCGTTGCCGCCGGATTACTGACTCAACGCGTACTTGCAGGCCAGCAGGAACAGCCTGCGGGCGATGCGTTCCGATTCATGCGCTTCCGCCGCTGCCGCGATCCGGATGATCAGCCCATCCGCCGCGCGGCGATAAATACCTTCGCGACCCCCCTTGATGAGTTCGAAATACTCCCGCCCATAGGGTCGCTCCAGTTCTTCCAGGAGCCTTGCCATTTTGTGTGCCTCGTTGTCATCAATTGTTGTGGCAACGGGCAACAAATGCACCCGGTGCCAGTTGGCGGTCCGGGCTTTCACTGGGGCGGGAGACGAGGTCGTTCTAGTCGTCGTCTCCCGGCCTGGAAACCGGACCACCGCTGCATTGCATTCCCGACCGACGCCTGGCCAGCCGCACGCCAGTACCGTTGCCGGGGCCGTCGAAGCCGGAGGCAAGGGTGCCCGTCAGGACGGCACGTGCCGACATGCCGGGTACCAACTGCGCCAGACAGGTATTGCGGGCGTTACGAAGGATCTGCATGGTGTTCCGATCTCCCTTCTGTTCGATCCGTGCGCGCGGGATGCGCGAACGACCGTACGTCCGGTGCTCAAACCCGGGCGGAAAGGAATCGGAAGTAACTGCGCACTGCGACGACCTTCCGAATTTTCCGCCTGTCCCCTGGCGGAAAATCTTCCGGTCGGGGAGGCTACAACGTCGACATTGCGCCGGTAATGACCGGCGAATTGTCCGAACTCCAATGCAGTACACATGTAAACGCCATGGCTCCGCCAGGCGCTTTGAGCGCTTGGGCGAACATTCCGGAGGTGCGTTTAATGGCTTGCATAAGGTTCGGCTACGGCGTTGTTTCCGTGTGAGTACAGGAGTTGCGATAGTATGCGGACGCACCCATTCGACGCAAGCAGAATCCTCACTTTCCCGGGCGCATCGTGACGAAAATACAACACACAGGTTCTGACAGGTCAACGGCCGCGTTGCCGCCGGTTTCCGCATGACCTTCGGCGAACGGCTGCGACTGGTCCGTGGCGCCGCCACGCAGAAGGCGTTCGCCGCATCGCTTGGCGTCCACGAAAATTCCGTGGCCAACGCCGAGCGCCGCGACTCCGCCACGCAGGATTACCTGCTGCGCATCGCCGAAGTGCATCGGATCAA
>JBBQEY010000220.1:0-5409 GCA_038321425.1 Burkholderiales bacterium
GCATCGATGCAGCCGTTCGCGCCGTGCGTGAAAGCGGCCTGCGCGTCACCGGCTTCCAGGTGCTGCGCGATTTCGAAGGTCTCTCGGGCCACCTGCACGAATACAAGATCGCCGTCGCCAAGTCGATGCTGGAGATGGCACACGCGGTGGGTGCGGACATCCTGCTCGCGTGCTCGTCCACGTCGACGCACGCCTCGGCCGACTTGGACGACCTGGCACGTGATCTGCGCAAGCTCGCGATGCTGGCGCTGCCGCTTCGCATCCGCATCGCCTACGAAGGACTGTCGTGGGGGCGCACGGTCAACGAATTCACGACCGCATGGGATGTGATCTGCCGCGCCGACGCACCCAACCTCGGCATCGGCCTCGACTCCTTCCACGCCATTGCGTCCAAGACCTCGCTCGAGGATCTCGACATCCTCTCGCCCGACAAGATCTACCTCGTGCAGCTAGCAGACTTCATGTGGCAGGACGCCCGCACGTTCGAGGAGCGCATGACCACGGCCCGGCACTTTCGCGTGTTCCCCGGCGAAGGCGTGCACAGCGAGGCGCTGGCTGAGCTCGTGCAGCGCCTCGACACGATGGGCTATCGCGGCGACTACAGTTTCGAGGTGTTCAACGACGACTACAGCCAGATGCCGCTGCCCGCGGTGGCGCAACGTGCACGGCGTGCCGCCATCTGGCTGGGCGAGGACGTGCTGCGCCGCGCCGCCCCGCTACCCAACCGGATGCGGTTGCGTCCGGTGGCTGGCTGATCGTCGAGGCGCGCCTCGCATGCACACGCCTGACGGCTTTGCCGGGACGCACGCACTGCCGCTGACGATCCCGCCCACCGCGCACGCGTTCGCGTTCCGCGGCGACAAGGTGCTGGCCATCGCCCTGGGCGACGATGCGTTCGCGATGCCCGACATGACCACGTTGATGACGGCCGGTGTCGCTGGAACACCGCACTTTCTCGGCCACCTGGGCGGCGTCGCGTGCATCGCGATCAACCTCCCCGACGACGCGCGCGAGCCCCCCGGGATGCGCTTCACCGGGCTGCGTTCGCTGTTCTTCAAGATTCCTGACCCGTTGCTGGCACTGGCCGCGCGATCGTTCCAGGTGGTCGACTGGGATCGCTGCCATCGCTTCTGCGGCCGCTGCGGCACCGCCACCGTGCAGCGTACCAGCGAGCGCGCCAAGGAGTGCCCGGCGTGCGGGCTGGTGGCGTATCCGCGCGTGGCGCCGGCGATGATGGCGCTGGTCACGCGCGGCCGCGACATGCTGCTCGCGCGCGCGCATCGCTTCGCACCCGGCATGTTCAGTGCGCTGGCTGGCTTCGTCGAACCCGGCGAGACGATCGAGGACTGCGTGCGCCGCGAAGTACGCGAAGAGGTGGGGGTGGAAGTTGGCGAGATCACCTACTTCGCCAGCCAGTCGTGGGCCTTTCCGCACTCGCTGATGATCGCGTACACCGCCGAATACGCAGGCGGCGACATCAAGTGCGAGGACGCCGAGATCGCCGAGGCGCGCTGGTTCGCCGCCGACGCGCTGCCCTACCTGCCCCCCAGCGTGTCGATCGCCCGCCGGCTGATCGACGCCACCGCCACGCGGTTGAAGGCGCTCTGACGGCTGCCAACCGGCCGCCTGCGCCCGGGCTGCTAGAATCGCAGGCCTTGCCCGCCACTGTCTGCGGGCTGCCTTCGAGGACTCGTGCGTTCGATGCGTCCGTCTGCCTTCCTGTTGATTGCCCTGCTTGCCGTCGCCGCGCCGTTGGCGCACGCACAGTCGGCTGCCACGTCCGACCCGCGCGAGTTCACCGAAGCCGCGCGTCGTGTCTACGCCGACAGCCTGAAGGAAGCCCGCGTCCTGCTCGCCGAGAAGAAATACAACGAGGCGATCACTGTGCTCGACCGGCTGAGCGCCGAGCGCCCGCGCGAGCCGCAGGCCCGGTTCCTGCGCGGCGTCGCGCTGTCCGATAGCGGCAAGTCCACCGAAGCCGTCCTGGTCTTCCAGGCGCTGCTGGGCGAATACCCGGAATTGCCCGAGCCGCGCAACAATCTGGCCGTGCTCTACGCGCAAAAAGGCGAGTACGTATTGGCCCGCGACCAGCTCGAAGCCGCGATCGCCGCGGCGCCGGACTACACGATCGCCTACGAAAACCTGGGCGACCTCTACGCGCGGATGGCCGCCATCCAATACGAGAAGGTGCTGGCGCGCGATGCCCGCAACCGCTCCGCGCCCGTCAAGCTGAAGCTGGTTCGCGACGCGCTGGCGCCGCCCGCTGCAGCGGCAGCGGCGGCGGCACCCGCCACCCCAGCCGTATCCATGTCACCCGCACCACCCGTCACCACGGCCCCCGCGGCAGCGCCGCCCGCGCCGGCTGCGGTCACCGCGGCACCTGCCGCGCCTGCCGCTGCGCCCCGCTGATTTCGTCATCGTTTGAATCGTCAACAGGAGACCCATCCATGTTCCGCAAGCTCGTGCTCACCGCTGTCTTCGCCGTGGCTGCCACGGCAGTGCACGCCGCCAATCCGCAGGTGGACTTCGACACCACCGCCGGCGTGATCCGCGTTGAACTCTTCCCCGCTGCCGCGCCCCAGACCGTCGCCAACTTCCTCGACTACGTGAAGAGCAAGCACTTCGACGGCACGCAGTTCCACCGCGTGATCGACGGCTTCATGGTCCAGGGCGGCGGCTTCACCGCCGACTTCAAGGAAAAGCCGACCAAGCCGCCGATCGCCATCGAGTCCGAGGCGTCGAGCAAGGCAGGCATGAAGAACGTCGTCGGCACGCTGGCGATGGCCCGCACCAGCGACCCCAATTCCGCGACGTCGCAGTTCTTCATCAACGTCAACGACAACGCCCGACTCGACTTCAGCGCGGCCACGCCTCAGGGCTACGGCTACACCGTGTTCGGCAAGGTGGTGAGCGGCATGGATGTCGTCACCAAGATCGCCAAGGGCCCGAAAGGCGCCAAGGGTCCGGTCGCGCCCGGCATCAACCCGGGCGACGTGCCCACCCCTCTCGTGATCATCACGTCGGCCAAGGTCGTCGGCGGCTGATGCGCCGGCAACGCCCCCACTAGAACAGTCTGGAGAACAGCATGGTTGTACTGAAAACGAATCACGGTGACATCACGCTCGACCTCGATGTCGAGAACGCGCCCGCCACCGTCGCCAACTTCCTGCAGTACGTCCGCGACGGGCACTACGACAACACGGTGTTCCACCGCGTGATTGACGGCTTCATGATCCAGGGCGGCGGCATGGAACCCGGCATGAAGCAAAAGCCCACACGCGCCTCGGTGGCCAACGAAGCCACCAACGGCCTCAAGAACAAGAAGTACGCCGTCGCGATGGCGCGCACGTCCGACCCGCACTCGGCCACCGCGCAGTTCTTCATCAACATCGCCGACAACGATTTCCTCGACTACAAGGCCCCCTCCGCCAATGGCTGGGGCTACTGCGTGTTCGGCAAGGTCACGGCCGGTCAGGACATCGTCGACAAGATCAAGACGGTGCCCACCGGCAACAGCGGCGGCCACCAGAACGTGCCCACCCAGGATGTCGTCATCCTGAAGGCCGAGGAAAAGTAAGTAGGGTCAGAGACGACACTCAGAGACGACACTCACCAACGTTCTGCATTCAGAGTCAGACACCGCATTATTGGTTGAGTCAGACGCCATCACTACGCCGCCACGCGCCACGCTGTTCGCGTCGGACCTGCACCTGTCGCCGGACCGGCCGGCGGCGCGGGCGGCTTTTCGTGCCTTCGCGATAGGACCTGCGCGCGAGGCCGCCGCCGTCTACATCCTGGGCGATCTCTTCGACTGGTGGGTCGGCGACGACCAGGTCCGCGACCCCTTTGTCGCCGGCGTGGTCGCGGAGCTGCGCGGCATCAGCGCGGCCGGCGTCCCGCTCTTCATCGGCCACGGCAACCGCGACTTCATGCTGGGCACACGTTTCGCGCAGGCCACCGGCGCCACGCTGCTGCCGGAACAACTGGCGTTCGATCTCGCCGGCACGCGCACGCTGGTCTGCCACGGCGACGAGTTGTGTACCGATGACGCCGACTATCTCGCCTACCGTGCGCGAATGCGCGACCCGGAGACGCAGGCGCGCCTGCTGCGGCTGCCCTACTTCGTGCGTCGCGCGATCGCATGGTGGCTGCGCCGCAAAAGCCGCGATGAAAAGGCGTTAAAGGCCGACTACATCATGGATGTGAACGCCGATGCCGTGGCCGATGCATTCCGCGCGCACGGCGCACAGCGGATGATTCACGGGCACACGCACCGCCCCGCGCGGCATGTGCATGATGTCGACGGTGCCACGCGCGAGCGCTACGTGCTGGCCGACTGGCACGACCACGGCCAGTACCTGGCGGTGGATGCGGCCGGCGTGCGCAACGTCACGATTCGCGGCTGACCGCGCTGACCCATCGCCGCCGGCGGTGACTCGCCGTTACGCCAGCGCCTGCCGGAAATCCCCGATCAGATCGGCACCGTCCTCGATACCCGTCGAGATGCGGACCAGCGAGTCGGCGATGCCCATCGCCGCGCGACGCTGCGCGCCCATCTCGTAGAAAATCGTGTGTGCCACGGGAATCGCCAGCGTGCGGTTGTCGCCAAGATTGGACGACAGCACGACGACCTTCAGCCGGTTGAGGAAATCAAACGGATCGATCCCGTCGCGAAGCTCAAAGGACAGCAGACCGCCATAGCCGCGGAAGAGCTGGCTGGCCAGCGCATGCTGCGGATGCGTCGCCAGTCCCGGGTAGTACACCTTCGCGATATCGGTCGATTGCTGCAGCCACTCCGCCAGCGCCAGCGCATTGGCGCAGATGCGCTCCATGCGTAACGCCAGCGTCTCGGAACCCACCGCGATGTGATGCGCCTGTTCCGCCGCCAGCGTACCACCCCAATCGCGCAGGCCTTTCTTGCGCAATTGCTGCAACCCCCAGTTGCGCGGCGGCTGGCTCTTGTACGCATCGACGATGTTCGGGAACGTCGTCCAGTCGAAGAGGCCTGTGTCGGTGACGCTGCCCGCCAGTGCGTTGCCGTGGCCGCCGATGTACTTCGTCAGCGCGTTGACGATCAGACCCGCATGCACGTGCCGCGGCTGGAACAGCCATGGCGAGGTCATCGTGTTGTCGACGACGTACAGGATGCCGCGCTCGCGGCAGAGTGTGCCGATCTTCGCGAGATCGGCCACCTGTACGCGCGGGTTGGCGATCGTCTCGACGAACACGAGGCGCGTCGCGGGCGTGAGTGCGGCCTCCACCTGCGCCACATCGGTGGCGTCGACATAGCTGACCGCATGACCATGCGTTTCCATCGTGCCCAGCAGGCTCGTCGTGTTGCCGAACACGAACTGGCTCGACACGACATGGTCACCCGCCTTCAACAGCGCCAGCATGATCGCGCCGATG
>JBBQEY010000221.1:0-5349 GCA_038321425.1 Burkholderiales bacterium
GCGCGGGGACGAGCACCAGCAGCGCGATGCCCGCGAGCGGCAGGAACAAGACGACGTTGAGCAGCGCCGCATCAGACAAAGCGGAAACTCCACGCCAGACCGGCGACGATCCCCGCCACCACGAGGAGCACATAGAAATGCAGGTTGCCGGACTGCACGCGTGAGAAGGCGCCTGCGGTGCGTCGCGCCAGGCCGGCAAGCCCGTGCAGCGTGCCATCGAAGAGCATCCTGTCACCGGTGCGCAGGAAAACGTGCTCCGAGATCCAGGATAGCGGCATGCCGAGCAGCCGCTCGTAGAGCTCGTCGACAAAATACTTGCCGGCAAGAACACGATGCAGGCCGGCGAAGCGCTGGCGCATGCGTTCCGCGCGCACCGCGCCATTGCCGAAGAACCAGGCGGCGCCGGCGAGGCCCGCGAAGGCGATCACGATCGAGCCGACCAGCAGCGGCGTTTCCAGAGCGTGCAGGTGCTCCGGCACCGCCGGCAGCGGCAGCATCGGCTCGAGGAAGTGCGGCAGGGAGAGGAATCCGCCGACCGCCGACAACGCGGCCAGTACGGCAAGCACGCTGGTCATCGACTTCGGCGACTCGTGCACGTGATGCTCGCCCTCGGGCGTCATCCGCGACTTGCCGAGGAACGTGAGCCACACCAGCCGGAACATGTAGAAGGAGGTCAGCAGTGCCGTGAACGAGGCCACCGCCCACAAGAGCAGTGAGCCGCCCCGCTCGCTCGCGAAGGCGAACCAGAGGATCTCGTCCTTGGAAAAGAATCCGGCCAGCGGCGGAATGCCGGCAATGGCGGCCGTGCCCACGACAAAGGTGACGAAGGTGACGGGGATCTTTCGCCTCAGCCCCCCCATCTTGCGCACGTCCTGTTCGCCGGAAAGCGCGTGGATGACGCTGCCTGCGCCAAGGAACAGGCAGGCCTTGAAGAAAGCATGCGTGGTCACGTGGAAGATCGCGACGCTGTAGGCACCCACGCCAAGCGCCACGAACATGAGGCCGAGTTGCGAGATGGTCGAGTACGCGAGCACCTTCTTGATATCGGTCTGCACGACGGCAATCGTGGCAGCAAACAAGGCGGTGGCGACGCCGATCACGGCGACCACCTGCGACGCGCCCTCCGCATGCATGTAAATGCCCGACATCCGGGCTACGAGATAGACACCGGCGGTGACCATCGTGGCCGCGTGGATCAGCGCGGACACCGGCGTGGGCCCCGCCATGGCATCGGGCAACCAGACATGCAGCGGGATCTGGGCCGACTTGCCGGTGGCGCCGATGAAAAGAAGGATGCCCACCAGGCTGGCCGACACCACCGGCGCCGTCGGGCTCATGAACGCCGCGTTGATCCGATCCATGTCGAGCGTCCCGGTCGCCCAGAACAGCAGGAACATGCCGAGCAGGAAACCGGCGTCGCCGATACGGTTGGTGATGAAGGCCTTCTTGCCGGCGCGCGCGTTCTCGGCCTCTTCGAACCAGAAACCGATCAGCAGGTAGGACGCCAGCCCCACGCCTTCCCAGCCCACGAACAGCACGAGGAGCGAGCGGCCGAGCACCAGCAGCAGCATGAAGAAGAGGAACAGGTTGAGATAGGCAAAAAAGCGCGCGTAGCTCCTGTCCTCCTTCATGTAGCCGGTCGAGTAGATGTGGATCAGCGAACCCACGCCGGTGACGATGAGCACCATCACGGCGGAAAGGCGATCGAACCAGAACGCGATGTCGAAGGATTGGCCGCCGATGCGCGCCCACGTGAAAACAGTCTCCACGATGGGCGTGCCGCCGCCGGCCAGCAGAACGACGAACGACTTGATCGCGAGGACGAACGCGATGATGGGCAGGCCGCAGCCCACCACGGTGACGAATGGCTTGCCGAGACGGTCGCCCAGGAGGCCGTTCGCAAAGAATCCGGCGAGCGGCAGCAGGACGATTAGCGTGAGCACCATTACGGCTATCCGTTGAGGTCCGTGTAGGCGTCCGCGTCCAGCGTGCGGCGCTGCCGGACGAGCACCAGCACGATGGGGATGGCAATGGCGATTTCCGCCGCGGCGACGACAAAGATCAGGAAGACCAGCACCGCGCCGGCCGTCGTGCCCGACTGCTGCGCGAAGGTGACGAGCGACAGGTTCACGCCGTTCAACATCAGCTCCATGCACATCAGCATGACCAGCAGGTTGCGCCGGACAATGACGCCGATGAGGCCCAGCGCGAACAGCGCCATGGCGACCAGCAGCAGCATCTGCATCCTATCCACGTTGGCGCCCCTTGCTGCCCTTGATCACGGCCAGCGCCGCGACGACCGCGGCCACCAGCAGCACCGAGGTGAGTTCGAACTGCAGCCAGTATTCGGTCAGGAATGCGGCGGCGAATTGGGCGAGTCCGAACGATGCGGGGGTGTTCGCCACGTAGTCGACCCCCAGCACGACCCCGTAGCCGAGCACCGCAACAAGCAGTACCCCGAAGACGACCCCGGGCAGCACCCACAATGAGAAGCGGTGCGTGAACGACGCGTCGCGTGTATCGAGCAGCATGATCACGTACACCATGAACACCATCACCGCGCTGACGTAGATGAGCACCTGGAACGCGGCGATGAAGTGCACGCCGAGCAGGCCATAGATGACACCCAGGGAAACCATCGTCGAGATGAGCGCCATCGCCACCTGCATCGGGTGCCGCAGCACGAGCATCAGTACCGCGCCCACAAGGGCCGACAGCGCAAACACGTACAGCAACGCTGTGTCCAGGTTGGCCAGGATGGTGTCGATCATGGCGCAGGCCCCGTCTTGCCGGCGGCTGCAGGCAGCACATACGGACTGGCTGCCTCATCCCGCCGCCCACCCGGCACGCTCATCGCATCAGGATGCGGATGGGTGCTTCCCCTCGAGTCACGCGGCGGATAGGGCTTCGCGACGTCGCTCTGCGGGTGCCAGCTGATGAGTTCGGTGAGGTTGAGCCACATGTGGTCGCGATTCCCGGACGGCAGCGCAGGCGTTTCCTTCACCATCCGGATGGCATCCTCGGGGCAGGCCTCGATGCACAGTCCGCAAAAAATGCAGCGCGAATAATCGATCTCGAAGCGGGACGGGTATTTGGGATGAGCCAAGTCGCCGGCGTCGAACGCCGCATCGATCTCGATCACCTGCGCGGGGCAGACGGTGGCGCACATGTTGCAGGCGATGCACTGCGGCCGGCCATCGGGGCGCTGCGTCAGGATGTGCTTGCCGCGATTGCCGGCCGCATAGTCCGTGCGCGTCTCCTCCGGGTAATACGTCGTCAGCGCGCCCTTGCGGCCGGTCATCCACTTGCCCATGTTGCGCATGAATACCCCGCCAGTGATCAGGAGGCCGCGCAGGATCTCGAACAGGTACGCCCGTTCCCACCACGTCATCGTGGGCGCGTTCCAGTACACCTTGCGCACGTGCGGCTTGCGGGTCATGGCGTCAGTGCCCACACGGCGACGGCGGTGACCGACAGGTTGGCAATGGCCAGCGGCAGCATGAATTTCCACGCGAACACCAGCACCTGGTCATAGCGAAAGCGCGGCAGAGACCAGCGGATCAGGATCTGGAAGCTCGACATCAGCAGCACCTTGCCGAGGAACACCAGGAGCTGCGTCACGACCACCAGGCCATGCGCCATGGGCACGACGTGATTGCCCGGGAACGTGAAACCAGCGTCCGACATGAATGGCAGGTTGTACCCACCAAGGAACAGCGTCGTGAAGAGTGCCGACACAATGGCGATCTCGATGAACTCGGCAAACATGAAGAGCCCCATCTTCATCGCGCTGTATTCGGTGTAGTAGCCCGCGATCAATTCCGACTCTGCCTCCGGCAGGTCAAACGGAATGCGCTTGTTCTCGGCAATCGCTGCGGTCATGAAGAGAATGGCGGCAAAGGGCTGGTAGAACACGCCCCATGCGGGGAGGAAGCCCAGCAGGATGCCCGACTGCCGCTGCACCATCACGTTGAGGTCGAGCGTGCCGTAGATCAGGATCAATCCCAGCACGGTGAGCCCCATGACCAGCTCGTACGAAATCATCTGCGAGCCGGCGCGCGATGCGCCCAGCATCGAGAACTTGTTCGACGATGACCATCCGGCCAGCATGGTGCCAATGATCGAAATGCCGCCGAACGCGAAGACGATCAGCAGGCCGGCATCGAGCCGAGCGATCTGCATCGGATAGGTGTGGCCGTCAAACCACGCCGCCGCGGCGGGCATTGCCTGCAGTAGGTTGCCCGGGTCCAGCGTACCGCCGAACGGAATGACCGCGAACACGAGAAGCACCGGCGTGAACACGACCCATGGCGCCACTGCGTAGGCGTACCGGTCGTAGGACCGGGGCCGCCAGTCTTCCTTCAACAGCATCTTGAGTCCGTCGGCAATGCCGTGGAACAGGCCGAGCCAGACCAGCTTGACCTGCGTGAACGGGATTCGCACATAGGCGCGATTCGCGCCGATGCGGTCGGACATGACGGCAGCCTGCTTGCGCTCCACCCAGGTGAGCACGGTGCCGAAGGTCAGCAGCACGCCAAGCGCGTAGCCGATGTAGACGAAGTGGACGACCAGGTCCTGGATCATGACGTGACCGCCGTCCCCACTGCCAACCCGACAAAGAGCTCCTGTGCGTCCGCCACCGAGGGACTCTTCGCGAAGCAGCGCTCGAACCGGCTCACCACGCCGGCAAAGTTGGTGTAGTGCCCTGCCCGCTCGGTCTGGATGCTGAGCGGAATGAAGACGTCGGCGTGGCCATTCTCGGGCTGCAGGTACGAATTGAGAAAAACGACCTTGGCTGTGGCGGGAAGACGCGCGAAGTTGCAGCCCTCGCCCCATACGAGCACGAGGTCGGTGTCGGCCGGGAAGGCCGGCGCACCCGTGCTGGACTCGCCGAGGATCGCGCGCGCGCCGGCAGTGTTGGGATTCTTGTCGGGACGGATCAGCAGATCGTCCTCGATCCGCTCACCCGGAATCGCTTCATGGTCGTGCTTGACGAACGTGGTGAAGCGACCGGCCAACGCCGTCTTGAACGCCAAAAGTTCTTCGTTGGACCCCCAGCTCGACACCAGGGCCACCGCGTGCCTGGCTTCACCGACTAGCTTGCGCGCGGCAGCAATGGCCACCGCCAATTCGACCGGCTTGCCCTTCAGCAGCGCGTGATCGGCGCGCGGGCGCTCGAACACCTGCGCCAGGTCGCGCCCCTTGTTACAGATCCACGGCCCGTTCACGGCGGGGTTCTCGAGGGGCGTCACGCGCGCGATGCTGGTGTTCTGCGCCGGATCCAGCGCGCGCAGGCGCCACTGCGCCTTCCGATGCCATATGTTGACGCTACAGCCGCGCTCGCAACCC